>DHWM01000069.1 GCA_002413185.1 Actinobacteria bacterium UBA5182 | reverse complement strand
GGTTCGAACCCTGATGCGCTACCGACTCCGGCGTAACCTACCCTGATCGGCCGCGCCGTTTGCTCCCGAGCCCAGCGGGAATCACCTCCCCGACAGACGCCCGGCACCGAGGGAGGCTTCCATGCGGGCGCGGACCTTCGGATCGATCATCGCGGTCGGCCTGTTCCGCGTGGCGTGTCAGCTCCCCCAGGGAACCTGCCCGTGGCGGCTCCCGACCACCGCCCGTAGCGCCTACAACCCGGCGGCAGCCCGGATGCGGCCCAGCGTTCGATCCCGCCCCAGGAGCTCGAGGGACTCGAACAACGGGGGTGACACCAGCGTCCCGGTCACGGCCGCCCGGATGGGCTGGAAGGCCTGCTTGGCGGACAGGCCGGAATCCTGTTGAAGACGTCGGAGCACCCGCTCGATCTCCCCCGTCCGCCATTCCTCCACCGCCTCCAGCCGCGACGCGGCCTCTCGGAGGAGCTCCTGTCGATCCGGCCCCAGCATCTTCGCCGCCTTCTGGTCGGGGTTGACCTCTTCGGCGAACAGGAACCGCAGCATTGAGGCGCCCTCGATCACGGTGCGCATCCGCTCTTTCACCAGCGGAACTGCCGCCGCCACCGTGATCGGATCCGCCGCCACGCCGTCGTGGAGGAGCTCGGCGATGAGCAGTTCCGCCAGCCGGGAATCCTCGGCCTCCCGCAGGTAGTGCCCGTTCATCCATTCGAGCTTCTGCGGGTCGAACGCGGCCGGGTTGTGTGAGACCCGCGACAGGTCGAACTTCTCGATGAGCTCCTCTCGCGAGAAGAACGTGGTCTTCGCGTCGTAGGACCATCCCAGGAGCGCCAGGTAGTTCACCAGCGCTTCGGGCAGGTAGCCCTGCTTGCGGAACCCCTCCACCGCCACGGCGCCGTGGCGCTTGGACAGGGGCTGGCCGTTCGGCCCCACGATGAGGGGCAGATGGCCGTACAGGGGCGGCTCGGGAGTGCCCAGGGCTTCGATGAGCTGGAGCTGCCGCGGCGTGGAAGGCAGGAGGTCCTCGCCCCTGATGACGTGCGTCATGCGCATCTCGACGTCGTCCACCGCCGCTGCCAGCAGGTAGGTGGGCGTGCCGTCGCTTCGCAGGATGACGAAGTCCCGGAGGTCGTTTGCGGGGAAGTGCGCCTCGCCCCGGATCAGGTCGTGCACGGTGATGTCGATCCCCGGCATGGCGAAGCGGACGGCCCGGGGGTGCCCCGCCGCCTCCCGCGACCGTCGCTGTTCCTCCGACAGGTTCCGGCACCGGCCGTCGTACCCGGGGGTCTCACCGCGCTGGAGCGCCGCCCGGCGCCGGTCCTCCAGCTCCTGGGGGGTGCAGTAACAGAAGTAGGCCCGGCCATCGGAGAGGAGCCGCTCCGTGGCGGTTCGATACAGGTCCATTCGATCGCTCTGCCGGTAGGGCCCGTACGGCCCTTCGACCTCCGGGCCCTCGTCCCAGTCCAGGCCGAGCCACCGGAGGGACTCCATGACGATCCCCACCGCCTCTTCGGTGGAGCGCTTCCGGTCGGTATCCTCGATGCGAAGGACGAACGTCCCGCCGTGGTGCCGGGCGAACAGCCAGTTGTACAGGGCGGCCCGGGCGTTTCCCACGTGGAGATAGCCGGTGGGAGCCGGTGCGATCCGGCATCGAACGCCCTCAGCCACCGTCCACGACCTCGTTCTCGAGCACGCCGATGCCCTCGACCTCCACCTCGACCCGGTCGCCCACGGTCATCGGGCCCACGCCGGCCGGAGTGCCGGTGAGGATCACGTCACCGGGGAGGAGCGTCATGACCGCGGAGACGAACGCCACCAGCTCGGCCGGTCCGAAGGTCAGCGCCGAGGTCCGGGCGCTCTGGCGGAGGGCGCCGTTCAGCCGGCACTCCACCGCCGCGTCGGCGGGATCGAACTCGGTCTCCACCCAGGGGCCCAGGGGGCAGAATCCGTCGAACCCCTTGCCCCGGGTCCACTGGCCGTCCCTGCGCTGGAGGTCCCGCGCGGTCACGTCGTTCCCGCAGGTGAAGCCCAAGATGTAGCGGCCGGCTTCCTCGGTCTTGACCCTCCTGGCCAGCCGGCCGATGACGACGCCCAGCTCTCCCTCATGGTCCACCCGCTCGCTCAGCCGCGGGTACGGGATGGGGTCACCCGGCCCGATCACCGAGGTCGAGGGCTTCAGGAAGATCACCGGCTCCTCCGGGACCTCGCCACCCATCTCTGCGGCGTGCTCCACGTAGTTCCGTCCCACGCAGACCACCTTGGACGGGATCACTGGAGCCAGCAGCCGGACGTCGGCGGCGGGGATCTCCTCTCCCGTCGGCACCGGGTTCTCGAAGAAGGTCCCCCCGAGCGGACGGACGTAGTCGCCGTCGATCGAGCCGGTGGCGATGCGGGTGCCGTGGCGGAACCGGACGAGTCTCACGGCGGATGAGGCTACGCGTTCGCTCATCGCGCGTCATCAACGGGATGGCATGCTGTAGGTCGTGAGTTCGTACCCATACGGCGACCAGGGGCCTCGCCTCGATCCGACCGCCTTTGTCGCGCCCGGGGCGATGATCGTGGGAGACGTCACACTCGGTCCCGCCGCGAGCGTGTGGTTCAACGCGGTGCTCCGAGGAGACAGCGCGCCCGTCCGGGTCGGTGCCAGGACGAATATCCAGGACGGCGCCATCCTGCACACCGACCAGGGAACGCCGTGCGAGGTCGGCGATGACTGCACGGTGGGCCACGGCGCCATCGTCCACGGATGTCGGGTCGGTTCGGGAACCCTGATCGGCATGGGCGCGATCGTGCTCTCCGGCGCCGAGATCGGCCCGGAGTCGGTGGTGGCGGCCGGAGCGCTGATCCCGCAGGGCCGCAGCTATCCGAAGCGTTCGCTCCTGGCCGGGGCGCCGGCTCGCAAGCTCCGCGACCTCACCGACGAGGATGTCGAACGCCTGATCACCCCCGGTGTCCGGCACTACCTGGAATGCGCGAAGGCCTATCGAATGCTCAGGCAGGCTCCCTGAGGAAGCCCTTCACGCGTCGACGTACGTCAGCCAGTTCCGGTACCGCTCGTCCTGGCCACGCACCGCGGAGAAGAACGCATCCTGGAGGTCCTTCGTCACGGGTCCTCGGCCGTTGGCGCCGACCGACCGGTCGTCGACATCCCGGATCGGGGCGATCTCGGCGGCGGTCCCGGTGAAGAACGCCTCGTCCGCCGTGTAGAGGTCCAGGCGCGACAGGTTTCGTTCGACCACCTCGTAGCCCAGGTCACGGGCCAGCACCATGATCGAGTCCCGGGTGATCCCGTCCAGGCACCCGGCCTGGAACGGAGGCGTGTGCAGGACGTCGTCCTTGACAACGAACACGTTCTCCCCCGAGCCGTCGGTGACGTACCCGGCGTGGTTGAGCAAGATGGCCTCGTCGTATCCGGCCTGGAGCGCCTCGATCTTGGCCAGGCTGGAGTTGAGGTACTGGCCGGTTGCCTTCACCCCGGGCGGCAGCGTGTTGTGGTCCAGACGTTTCCACGACGAGATCTTGACCCGGACCCCGCTCTCCAACGACTCCTCGCCCAGATACAGGCCCCACGTCCACGCCGCGATGCTCACGTTGACGGGGGCCGGCAGCGGATTCAGCCCCATCTCGCCGTAACCGCGGTACACCAGGGGCCGGATATAGCAGGCCTGCAGGCCGTTCTCCCTGACCGTGTCGATGACGCCACGGAGGAGCTCGTCTTGCGAGAAGGGGATCTCCATCCGGTAGACGTGAGCCGAACGAAACAGCCGACTGATGTGGTCCTGGAGCCGGAACACGGCCGGACCCCGGTCGGTCTGGTATGCCCGGACCCCCTCGAACGCGCCGCTCCCGTAGTGCAAGCCGTGAGTCAGGACGTGGATCGTGGCGTCCTCCCAGTCCACGAGCTTTCCGTCCATCCAGATCTTCGCGACCGGCTCGATCGGCAACGCTGCCTCCTGTTCGTCAGGCTCGTGGGGTCCGGGCACCCATACTACTGAGGGAGCACCAGCGACCGGATCAGCTCGGTGCCGACCGTCCGGGAGATCTCGGCGAGCACCTCCGCGGGGATGGGGCTGTCGACGGTGATGCCCATCAGGGCACGACCGCCCGCCTCGGTTCGACCCACCTCCATGCTGGCGATGTTGACGCCGGCCCTCCCCAGCAGGGACCCAACGGTCCCGATCACCCCGGGACGGTCCTCGTACAGGAAGAACGCCATGTGACGGGCCGGCGCCATGTCCACGTCGAAGTCGAACACCCGGACCAGCCGCTCGCCGTCCCGGATCCCCACCACGGTGCCGGACACGGACACTTCCCCTTTGTCGGTCTGGGACCTGAGAGTCATCAGGTTCACGTAGTCCCGGGACAGGCTGGACTTCCGCTCCGACACGTGGAGGCCGCGCTCCTTCGCCAGGACCGACGCGTTGACGAAGGAGACAGGCTCGTGGACCACGGGGGCCAGCGCTCCCTTCAACGCCCCCAGGGTCAGGACCCGGGTGTCCTCCTCCGCCAGGGCCCCGACGTATTCCGCCTCCACCGCGTGGACGGGCCCGGCGGCCAGTCCCGTGACGATGGACCCAAGCTTCTCGGCGAGCGGAAGGAACGCCCGCACCAGCTCGGTGACCTCCGCCGCGGCCGGCACGTTCACCGCATAGGGGACGAACTCCCCCCGCAGGGCCAGCCCGACCATCTCGGCGATGGCCATGCCCGCCTTGTCCTGTGCCTCCTTCGTCGACGCGCCCAAGTGCGGGGTCACCACCACGTTGTCGAACACCAGGAGGGGGTGCGCCGAAGGCAAGGGCTCCTGGGCGAACACATCGAGCGCCACGCCCCCCAGCTTCCCGTCCCGGAGCGCTCGGACCAGCGCCTTC
Source organism: Actinobacteria bacterium UBA5182 (assembly GCA_002413185.1). Taxonomy (GTDB): domain Bacteria; phylum Actinomycetota; class UBA4738; order UBA4738; family UBA4738; genus UBA5182. The sequence continues at coordinate 1,852 of DHWM01000069.1, read as the reverse complement.
TCGTCCACGATGCCACCCCGCGCGGTGTTCACGATGCGGGCGCCTTCCTTCATCAAGCCCAGCTCCCGCTCCCCGATCAGCCCTTCGGTCTCGGGGGTTCGGGGGAGATGGACGGTGACGAAGTCCGCCTGTACCAGGACCGCCTCGAGGTTCGGCATCAGCTCCACCCCGAGCGCCTTGGCGCGCTCCTTGGACACATATGGGTCGTAGCCCACCAGGCGCATGCCGAACGCTCCCGCCCGGGCCGCCACGATCGCCCCGACCCGTCCGATGCCCACGATGCCGAGTGTCTTGCCGTGCAGCTCCACTCCTTCGAACCGGCTTCGCTCCCACCGGCCGGCCTTGAGTGAGGCGTTGGCCTGGGGGATGTTCCGGGCCTGGGCCAGGAGCAGGGCCATGGTGTGCTCCGCCGCCGACAGAACGTTCGACTGCGGGGCATTGACCACCATGACCCCGAGGCGGGTGGCGGCGTCCACGTCGATGTTGTCCAGCCCGATGCCCGCCCGTCCGACCACCTTCAGGTTCGGTCCGCGCTCCAGCACCTCCGCGGTGACCTTGGTTGCCGAGCGGATGATCAGCGCCGCGTACGGCTCGATCGCTTCGGCCAGCCCCTCCTTCGCAAGCTCGGGGCGTTCGTCGACCTCGAAATGTTCCCGGAGGAGTGCCAGCCCCGCATCAGAGAGCGGTTCGGTGACCAGGATCCTCATGCGGGAGCGGCGAACACGCCCTCAGCGGCCGCCACGGCCGAGCCACGCTTCACCGGATATCCCATCTCCTCCAGCGTGAGCTCCAGCGCGGCCAGGCATCGCACGATGTCGAACCGGTCGTAGTAGCCGAGGTGGCCGATCCTGAACACCTTGCCCTTCAGGGGGCCCTGGCCCGGCGCCAGGATGATCCCGTGATCGGCCCGGACTTTCGCCACCAGGGCGTTCCCGTCGATCCCTTCCGGCGCGTGGACGGCCGTGACGGCCCAGGCCCGCTCCAGGCCCTCCCCGAACAGGTCCAGGCCCAGGGCCCGCACGCCCTCCTTGGTGGCGGCGGACAGCATGCCCTGGCGCTCCAGGGCCGCGTCCTTCCCTTCGTCCAGGTAGCGCCGAAGGGCCGCCCGCATCCCCAGCATCAGCGAGATGGCGGGGGTGAAGGGGTTCTCGGGGCTCTTCAGGTCGTAGGACTGCTTGTAGAGCGCCCAGTCGAAGTAGAACCGGGGGTTCTGCGCGGTCTTGGTGGCCTCCCACGCCTTCTCCGTCACGCTCACGAAGGCGAGGCCAGGCGTCGCCGAGAAGGCCTTCTGCGACCCGCCCACGGCCACGTCGACGCCCCATGCGTCCCCGCCGTAGGGGACCGCCCCGAGGCTCGACACGACGTCGACCACCAACAATACGCCAGCGTCGCGCGTGACCTTCCCGACGGCCTCCACGTCGTGGATCACGCCGGTGGAGGTCTCGCTCTGCTGCATGAGCACGCCCTTCGCCTGAGCGTCCTGGAGCGCCGCCCGGACGTCCTCGGCCCGCACGGCCCGACCCCACTCGTAGTCGATCGTCCGTACGTCCAGCCGGTAGGCCCGGGCGATCTTGGCGAAGCGCTCACCGAAGTATCCGGCCACCGGCACCACAACCCGGTCACCCGGGGAGAACAGGTTCGCCACGGCCGACTCGAGCCCCCCGGTTCCAGAGGAAGCCAAGACGAGGACGTCCCCCTTCGTGTCGAAGATCTGCTTCAACGACTCGGTGACCTCACGGAGGAGGTCGCCGTATCGAGGGCCGCGGTGATAGACCAGCGGGCTCCCCTGGGCCAGCAGGACTTCGGGCGGGACCGGGGTCGGCCCCGGAGCCATGATGATCTCGGGCTTGTC
>DHWM01000065.1:9923-12956 GCA_002413185.1 Actinobacteria bacterium UBA5182 | reverse complement strand
TCGGTCCGTTCGCTGAGCTGGCGGAACGCATCGACGCGACTGACTCCGACCTGCATCTCGTTCAGCATCCTGCCGATCTCCTCGGACAGCGACCCCGGAACGTGGCGGCTGACCTGGAGGAGGGCGGCATTGAGTCCCAGGCCGGCCTCGACGCTGATGGTCAACAGGTCCATCCCGTCGGCGAGAGACTTCCTGATCTCGCGCTGGCGCTTGTCCACCATGTGGGAGAGCACCACGGTAGGGGCGGCGAACCCGATGGCGACGACCAGGGCGACGACCACGACGGAGGTCAGACCCGACAACGTGGCCAGCCGGGTGAGCATGACCCCGAGGACCAGCCCGGCCAGCAACCCAACGACCTTCATGACGGCCACTCGGTCCGCGTCCCAGCCCGGCGGGTTTCCGGCCAGCGAGATCTTCCGAGCGATCCGGCGCCGCACGTCCTGCGGGGTCAGGCTCCGGGCGACTCGTTCGACCCCTCCCACCAACGGCGCGGTGAGCCTCTGGGCGAGGGGCCGGGACAGCGACTCCTCCCTCATGCCGATCGTTTCGCGCCGAGTCCAAGCGCCTCCGGGACCTGGCGTTCTCGCTGGTGGTCCGGCCAGAGCCCGTAGTCTAGCTGATCCGGGACGTCTCCGACATGATGGGGAACCTCGACCGCCCCATCACGTTCCACATCCGTCCACCAGCCGAGGGAGAGGCCGTTCGGGTCGATCGAGGCTGGATCCTGGCGGTGTTCCGGAACCTGCTCCTGAACGCCGAGAAGTACACGCCGGCGGGCTCCCCGCTCGAGGTCCGGGCGGAACGGGAGGACGGCGAGATCGTGTTCTCGGTGGCCGATCGCGGGCCTGGCATGAGCGAGGAGCAGGCCGCGGTGCTGTTCCACCGGTTCACCCGGTTGCGCCTTCCGGGGCACGAGACCATCCCGGGCTCCGGGCTCGGCCTGTACATCTGCCGCCGGATCGTGGAGCCCACGGAGGGCGGATCCGGGTGGACAGCCAGGTCGGGAACGGATCGACGTTCTCCTTCGCCCTTCCGCTGGACCCCGGAACCGTGATCGCCGCCCTCGGCGGCGGGCGCGCCCCCGACATTCGGATGAGCCGTCCTAGCTTGAAAACGGGTTTCGCCAGCGTAAGGTGTGGCCGTGGCGCCACGTGGCCCACGAAAGGAGGAGAGCATGATTGCCGCAAGCACGCTCGGCATCGTCGGGATCGTCGTCCTGGTAATCCTGATCCTGATCCTTCTGTACTTCATGTTCGGGCGCGGCCGCAGGACACGGTAACCGGCCGCAACCGCGTTCGTCGGCCCGTTCCAGGCTCGGATGTCGGAACCGCACAGTGCACCGTAGAGAGTTCGAGCTCGTCTCGAACAGCCTGCGCTACTCCGGCGCCGGGCCCGGTCAGACGACCGACGTCCGCGTCACCCTGGCCGACCACGTCACGCAGATCGAGGTCCGCGATCCGGGCTCGTTCGATCGCTCGTCGCCCCCGAAGAACCCCCCACGGGTGGGGGTTCCACCTCATCGAGCGGCTCGCCGACCGGTGGGGGTCTCGTCCGGGCCCTGGGGCCCCACCGTCGTCTGGATCGAACTCGACGTCGATCAAGAACGCGCTGACCGCGCTCCATCGTCCGCCTGATCGGAGCGATGAAGTCCCCTTCCCCCCTTGACACGAAGCAGGGCAATCAGCAATCTTTCCTCCATGCGCGCCAGCCGGCCGGGTGGGGGGCTGTTTCGCTGAGCCCGATCACCACTTCCCCCAGCAAGCGGTTCACGGTCCTGGTGGTCGACGATCACCCGATCGTGGCCCAGGTCATCGCGAACGCGTGCGAGGAGCGCCCCTCCCTCGAGGTGCTCGGGTTCGTCACCTCGGGGTTCGAGGCCCTCGAACGGTGCCGGCGGTCGAACCCCGACGTGCTCGTGCTCGACCTCGGGATGCCGGGCATCGACGGCTTCGAGGTCGGCCGCCAGCTGAACGAGGCCGGGCCCCGAAGGACCCGGATCCTCGTCGTCTCCGGGTACGACAGCCCGGAGACTACCCTGCGCTGCATGCGCCTCGGCGTCGAAGGGCTGCTCCAGAAGACCTGGCCGGCCGAGCACATCGCGGCCGCCGTGGAGGCGGTCGCGGCTGGGGCGCAGGTGTTTAGCACGGAGCAGCGCCGCGCGGTCCAGCCGGTCCTGGCGGACATCGCCCGCCGGTCGCGGGCCGCCAACGCCATCTCCGCGTTCCTCACCAGGCGCGAGCGCGACGTCCTGCGTCTCATGGTCCGCGGGTACACCAACCGCCAGGTCGCGCGGGAGCTCGGCATCGCCGAGCGGACGGTGGAGGGCCACCTGGTCGGGCTGTACGGTAAGCTCGGGGTCCGATCCAGGGTGAAGGCCGCGAACCGCGCGGTGGAGCTCAATCTGGTAGACCTCTCCGCGGCCGCGCCGGCGGAGACAGGGGCGATGGCATGAGCGCCACGGAGAACGGACGCAAGCCGGGCGCGGTCAGCGTCATCCTGGCCGAGGCGCCCCAGCTGGTCCGGGCCGCCATGTCCTTGCTCGTCGATACGCAGCCGGACATGCAGGTGGTCCTGGAGGGTGGGCAGGCCGACGAGATCCTCGCCGGCATGGCCCGGCTCCGGACGAAGCGGCGCCTGGTCGCGGTGATCGGCCTGGGCGTCTCTGGCGAGCACGACGCCTTCTGGCTGATCCGGTCCATCCGGGAGAAGGTGCCGACGTGCCCGGTCATCGCCTACGGCCAGAACGCCTCGGAAGCGGACATCTCCCGCGCCCTCCTGGTGGGGGCCGACGGCTACGTGAACAAGGAGTGCGGCCCGGTCGAGTTCGTGGACACCCTTCGCGGAGCGGAGATCGGGCAGCTCGTGCTGACCGGCGTGCCGAGCGGCCTGTTCGGCAAGATCGCCGACGGCCTGGAGCAGCCGGCCGAGGAGGCGCCCGTCCTGACCGAACGCGAGCTGGAGGTCCTCACGGTGGCGAGCGAGGGGCTCACCGCCCGCCAGATCGGGCACCGGCTCGGGGTGCGGGAGCGG
>DHWM01000065.1:0-9771 GCA_002413185.1 Actinobacteria bacterium UBA5182 | reverse complement strand
GCGGGAGCGGACGATTACCACGCACCTCGGACACATCTACCGCAAGCTCGGCGCGCGATCGCGGGTCGCCGCTATCGCCGCCGCCGCGCAGTCGGGGTTGGTGTCCGTCGGCGCGGGCACGTAGCGCTACTTTTCACGGAACAGGGCGCGCGCTGGTACGCAGAACTGCGTTCGACCACGCAGTGAAATCGATCATGTCGCTGGAGTGGCGGCAGGTAGTAGGCACGCAGGCTCACCGGCCGCCCTGAGCCCAGCCTCCATGTCACGAAAGGCATGGCGAGAACGAAGCCGCTGATGACGAAGAACAGCTCCACGCCGAACCAGCCCGGTGAGAGCAGTGCGGGGACTTTCACGCCTGGCAGTCGAGGCGAGGCATGCAGGCAAGACCGGTCGCAAGATCTGGTCAGTCATCGAGAGACTCCTTGCCTCGCCGACGACACCTCCGGCGCCGGCCGGATCGCGGGGATCCTCGAGGACACCAGCGATCGCGCGGCCTCGACGGCCACCGCCAGGACCGCGAGGATCTTGACGAGCTCGGACCATTCGAGCAGCGGCCCGCCCGCGGCCGCGACGGACACCCAGGCCAGCATGGCGGCGCTGATCGCCACTGCCACGAACGTGAGCACCTGGAGCCGGCGTTCGCCGGAGATCGCGGCGAACGGCACCAGCCAGATCACGTACTGGTACGAGAAGATCGGAGAGAGCAGCAAAGTGGCCGCGACGGACAGAAGGGCCGCCACGGGCCACCGCCCGTTCTGGCGAGAGGCCCACGCCGCCCAGGCGGCGACCGCGACCACCACGATGAACAGGCCCGGGCTGACCCACGGTGCCAGGGTGCCGACCCGGTTCATGTCACCGACATAGCGGATGGGGGGATGATTGAAGATCCGAAGCACGACACCTCCCGTGCTCCCTGTGGTCCATCCGTCGAGCCCTCGGAACCGGAGCACCGCCAGTGGAGCCCCGAGGCCGGCCCAGGCCACCCACGCCCCCAGACCGATGAGGCCGGCCACCGCGCTGTAGCGCAGGGCCCGCCACTTGGCCCGCGCGGCCAGCAGGGGCAGGAGCAGCACGGGCCAGACCTTGGCGAAGGCCGCGGCGGCCAGGAGCACCCCGCCGGCCCGGTCCCGGCCCTTCTCGATGAGCGCCAGCGCCACCACGGACAGGGCCAGGACGAGCGGCTCCAGCTCGAGATAGATCAGCGGCACGAACACCATCGTGAAGACGAGGTAGGCAACCACGGCGGCCTCCCCCCAGACGAGCAGGATGGCGATGGCCGTCACCGCGTCCAGAGCCAACTGCGCCCACGCCAGATGCGAGGCGGTCTGCTGGGCGGTCGAACCGTGCACGGCCTTCAGCTCGAAGTAGGCGAGCGGCGGGTACTCCGCGTCGAAGTCCCGGTACGGCGTGCCCGTGGAGGTGGCGATCTGCTGGTAGCGGGCCGTATCGACGCCCAGGCCCTTCCCCTGCCGCGCCTTCGGTCCCGCCACCAGGGCGATGAGGACGACCAGCAGCAGGCGGATCGCGAGCAGCTCGGCCACCGGGCGGGTGACCTTCCTCATCCGAGTGGCCCGCTCGCCCGGACGAAGACCATGCCGCCGCCGTCCACGTACACCCGCCGCCACCCGGGGTCGCGACTGATGATCGGGATGAGCTGACCTTCCTCTCCGGGGCTGGCAACGACCACCCGGATCCTCCACCGATCGAGCACTCGCTGCCAGCCCTGCCTCCCGAACGACACGTCCTGGTGTTTATCGAGCACGGACCGGGGGAAAACCTCGATCCTGGGATCCAGGAACAGCGGGTTGCGCGGGATCTCGAGTTCGAACCACGACGCCCACGGCACCGGGTTGAAGAACCGTTCGCCCGGCCTGAGCACGCGACGAAGCTCCTCGGTCAACCCGACCGGCGCATTCCCGACGAGAGTCGGGGATGGCGCTGATAGCGTACCGGCCCGCCACACCGGGAGCGACGCCACCGCGATCGCCACCAGCCCGACCACGATGATGCCGTTCACCGGTGACGGGGCATCCTCCCGATCGGGCATCTCCGGGAGGAGACCGGCCACGACCGGCGGAACGAGGAGCCCCCACCAGAAGATGCCTCGCACCGCTTCCAGTCCGATCACGGCGAACACGCCGATCAGGACCAGCGTCGGCCACGGCGTCCGGCGCCCGCGGAGGAGGAGGAAGGCCGCCACGGCGGCGATCGACCCCAGGAAGAACGCGCCCGAGGTGTCGCGGATCGTGGGGGGTTGCCATTCGCTGATGACCCGAGTGATGACCGGGTTGGTCGAGATGCCGAAGGCATAGCTCCACACCCGGAGCCCGAACGGGTTCAACGTGGCCGCCACCGCCGAGGCGAGGGCGACGGTCACGGTCCGCTTCGCTCGGGGGGCTCGATCGGTGACATCCTGGAGCCACGCCAGCCCGAGGAGCAGCGGAGCCAGGAAGAAGCTCCCGTGCAGGTTGGCCCACAGGGCCGTCAACGGGAACAGCGCCCATAGCCACCCGGGGTGCCGGTGGCGCTCGAACACGAGCCACACCGCGGCGGCGAACAACGTCATCCCAAGGATCTGGGGCCGAAGCGCGGCCCCCTCGACCCAGAGCACGAATCCGGCCAGCGAGAGCCAGGCCGCGACCCTGGTCGACGTGCCGGCCGCCCGGCACGCCAGGAACGTGAACAACGCCATCGCGCCGACGAGCGCCGCCCGGGACATGGCCAGCCCCGCCCACCCTCCGGCCCGGTACACGAGGGCGAACAGGATCTGGGAGCCCCATTGCTGGTCCACCCACGGGCGCCCGGCCGCGGTGAACGTGAACGTGTCGATCCGCAGAAGGTGGTGCGAGTGGAGCATCAGATTCCCGGCCCGAATCTGATACGCGAGGTCGTTCGTCACGATCGTTGCCCGGAGCGCGGCGACGACCGGCAGGGCCACCGCGGCGAAGGCCCAGAGCTGGGACATCGTCAGCAGGTGAGAACGGCGTCCGCGGGTGGTGCCTTGCGGGACCTCGGTGGCGATCATCGGCCCGTCATCGGCGGACGAACAACTCCCCGAGATGGTCTCGGTAGACCATGCGCCATCCCGGATCACGTCGGATCCATGGCAGGAGCTGGTTCTGCTGCTCCGCGCTCGCAAGGACCGCCTGCACGCCCCATCGGTCGAGGATCCGCTGCCATCCCTCCTGGGCCACCGAGACCTTCGAGTACCTGGTCCACGTGTCCACCGATGTCACCTCGATCCGCGAATCGACCGCCACGAGGTCGCTGGGAACGGCGTACTCGATCCACGAACCCCACTTCTGGGCCACGAACACACGCGCACCGGGAGGGACCTCGTGGGCGAGCGCCGCGGTCAATCCCGTCGGCGCGTCGCTCAGCAGGCCCTTGCCGACCACGGGATCGAGCGGACGGAACCACGGCAGGTACAGCACGGCGAGGAGGACGAGCAACGCGATGAAGGCGAGATTCACCGGGGCGGGCTTCGACCGGCGGCGCTCGTCCGCCAGGACGATCTCCGGAGCACGCCCCTTCTCCATTGCATCCTGGGCCAGGAGCTTCGCGAGAATCGGCGGTGCGACCATGGCCCACCAGAAGATCCCGCGGACCGCGAAGAGCCCGATGGCGAAGAACGCTCCGAGGGACAGCAGCGAGGGCCACGGCGTCCTCCGGCCCCGCACCGCGAGGATGGCCACGACGGCCGCAGCGGAGATGAAGAACGCGGCGCCCGCGAAGTCGCGGATGGACGGGGGCTGCCACTCACTCACGAACTTAGTGATCTCGGGGTTCGTGGGGATGCCGATCGCATAGCTCCACACCTTGATCCCGAATGGGTTGAGGTTCGCAGCGACGACGGACGCGGCGGCGACCCAGAACGTGCGGCCCGGCTTGGGCGCACGTTCGTTCATGTCCTCGAGCCAGGCGAACCCCAGGAGCACGGGCGCCAGGAAGAAGCTGCCGTGGATGTTGGTCCAGAGCGCGACCAGCGGAGGGAACATCCAGAGGCGTGCGGGGTGGCGCCGCCGATCGAAGACCAGCCACACGGTGACCGCGAACAACCCCATGCCGATCAGCTGAGGACGAAGCGACAGCCCGCCAACGAGAACGGCGAAGGACCCAAGTGTGAGCCAGGCAGATATGCGAAGGGCGGTGCCCGCGGCCCGGCACGCCAGGAACGCGAACAGGAAAATGAGCCCCACCAGCCCGGCGCGGAACAGGGCCAGCCCCGGCCATCCTCCCAGGCGGTACACCCAGGCCAGAACTACCTGTGAACCCCATTGCTGGTCGAGCCACGGGCGCCCCAGAGCCGTGAACGTGAAGGCGTCCGTTCGGATCAGGCGGTGACTCCGCAGCATGATGTCGCCCGCCCGGATCTGGTACGCAAGGTCGATCGAGGAGAGCGTCGCCCTGAGCGCGGCCGTCGCCGGCAGGAAGACCGCCACGAACGCCCACAGACCAGGCAGGGTCAGCCCGGGCCGTTTGGGAACGACCGCATCCGGCGGTCCGTCACGTGGCCGGCGACGTCAGGCCCGAGACCGGTGGGCAGCGCGGCGTCATCGTCTCGGTCTTCTCGTCCAAGGGTGGAACCGGCAAGACCACGCTCACCACGAACCTGGCCGCCGCGATCGCCGATCGGTCCAGCAAGGACACCGCCGTCCTCGACCTCGAGCTGGAGCTCGGCGACGTCCACGCCCACTTCGGCCAGGAGGCCAAGCTCACCGTCCAGGACCTAGTCGACCTGGGGAAGCTGACCGAGCGCGAGGAGATCCTCGCCGCCGGGTCCAGGTTCGGGGAGCACCTCTGGGGCTACGGAGCCATCGCCGAACCCGGCCTCCCGCAGATCTCGGGCGAGTCGATCGGGAAGGTGCTCCGGGCACTCCGCGGCATGTTCGCCTTCACCGTCATCGACGCGTCGGCCAGCTACGCCGACCATGCGGTCGCCTCGTTCGACGTGTCCGAGGTCGTCTTCCTGATTACGGCCCTGGACATCGTCGCCGTGCGCCATCTCTCGATCGCGCTGCGGACGCTGCTCAGCCTGGGCGTCCCTCAGGAGCGCTTCCGCGTCATCTTGAATCGCGCGGACAGCAAGGTCGGCCTGGACGTGACCGAGGTCGAGCGGGTCATGCGGATCAAGGTCGACGCCGGCATCCCGTCGAGCCGCCTCGTGCCGACGGCCCTGAACAACGGCCAGCCGGTGTATCTGCACGATCCGAGGAGTCCGGTGGCCAAGAGTTTCACCGCCCTCGCCGACCGCGTCATCGCCCTCGGCGAGCCGCTGGCGGCCAGGGCTCAGAGATCCAGGGCTCAGAGATCCCAGAAGAGCGGCTTCCGAAGGAAGCGGTAGGAGGAACTAATGTCGATCGCCGAACGGCTCGCCAAGAGCGGCAGACAGGACCGTCTGTCGGAGGTGCGCTCCAGCGTCCAGGCCCGCCTCGTGGAGGCCTTGGGCCCCAAGCTCTACGACACGAAGCTGTCGGAGAAGGAGGTCCACGAGATCGTCACCTCCAAGGTGCGGGAGCTCCTGGAACAGGAGGAAGTCATCCTCTCCGGCCAGGAGCGTGCCCAGATCATCCAGCAGATCGGCGACAGCATCCTGGGCCTCGGGCCGCTGGAGCCGTTCCTCCGTGACCCGGAGGTCACGGAGATCATGGTCAACAACCCCGAGACGATCTACGTGGAGCGCGCCGGCAAGCTCTACTGGACGGGCGCGAAGTTCTTCAGCGAGGAGCAGCTGCGCCGGACCATCGACAAGATCGTCGGCCGGATCGGCCGCCGGGTCGACGAGTCCAGCCCGTACGTCGACGCCCGCCTCCCCGACGGCTCGCGCGTCAACGCCATCATCCCGCCGATCGCTCTCGACGCCCCGGCCCTCACCATCCGGAAGTTCTCCCCGGACCCCTACACGGCCGACGACCTCGTGTCGTTCGGGACAATGTCGCCGGCGGTGTCCGAACTCCTGGAGGCGTGCGTCCGCGGGAAGATCACCTTCCTGGTCTCCGGAGGAACGGGTGCCGGCAAGACCACGACCCTGAACGTCCTCTCCTCGTTCATCCCGGAGGACGAGCGCATCATCACCATCGAGGATGCGGCGGAGCTTCGACTGCAGCAGCCGCACATCGTCCGCCTGGAGTCCCGGCCGCCGAACATCGAAGGGAAGGGCCAGGTGACCATCCGCGACCTGGTTCGTAACACCCTGCGCATGCGCCCCGACCGGATCGTGGTGGGCGAGGTCCGGGACGCCGCTGCTCTGGACATGCTCCAGGCCATGAACACGGGCCACGAGGGTTCCATCTCGACGGTACACGCGAACTCACCGCGTGACGTGCTGTCGCGCCTGGAGACGATGGTGCTCATGGCCGGGATGGAGCTCACCCTCAGGGCGGTTCGCGAGCAGATCGCCTCGGCCATCGACGTGATCATCCATCAGTCGCGGCTGAAGGACGGGACCCGCCGGATCACCCATGTCACCGAGGTCGGCGGCCTGGAAGGCGACATCATCACCCTGCAGGACATCTTCCTGTTCGACTTCCGAGCGGGGGTGGACGAGCACGGCCGGTTCCTTGGGCACATCCAGCCGACGGGGCTCCGGCCCCACTTCGTGGAGAAGCTCGCCGATCACGACGTGAGGATCTCGCCCATGCTCTTCGCGCCGGGAGCCCGGATCGCATGACTCGTCGTCGCCTTCTCCTCGCAACCTTCACCTGTCTCGCCGCACTCATCGGGGGCATGGTGTCGGCGTTCGCGGCCGGGACGCAGATCAGCGTCCGCGACGTGGACACACGGACCTTCCCGGTGGTGTCGCTCACGGTTTCGGTGACCGGGAAGGCACAGCCGTCCGACATCTCCGTCACGGAGAATGGCGCCGCCGCCGACTCCCCGGCCGTCTCGGCGCTCGGGACCAGCGCGAACCATATCGACGTCGTCCTCGTCATCGATACGTCGGGCAGCATGAAGGTCGCCGGGCTGGCGGCAGCGATCGACGCCGCCACGACCTTCCTGGCGAACGCGCCCGCCGGGATCCGGGTCGGACTCCTGGCGTTCTCCGCCATGCCGAGGATCCTGCAGCCGATCACTCCGGATCACCAGGCCGTCGAGGCCGCGCTCGCGAAGATCAACGCAGCGGGGACCACCAGCATGTTCGACGCCGTCCAGGCGGCGACCGGCATGTTCTCGGGCAGCGACCAGCGCACCATCATCCTCCTGACGGACGGCAACGACACGACGAGCAAGGGGACGCTCGCCTCGGCAACGGACGCGGCCAAGGGAGCTCGGGTGACGATCTACTCGGTCGGGCTCCAGACGGCCCAGACGGACTTCCCGGACCTGCAGAAGCTCTCCGCCGCCACGAGCGGGCGCTACACCCCGGCGGCCTCCGGCGACCTGACCTCCGTCTATCAGCAGATCCTCACCAGGCTCACCAGCCAGTTCCGTATCACGTACCGGTCGCACGCTCGTCGGGGAGCGACGGCGACGGTGGTGGTCACCGCGCTGGGCGTCTCTGCCACATATCAGCTGAAGGCCCCGGCCCTGGCGGCGCCCAGCCCCCGCGCGTCCACGCCGCCCGTCTCGGCGCGCGCGTCCACGCCGCCCGTCTCGGCGCCGAACCCCCTGCTGTCCGGGACGTGGGGGATCGTAATCGCGCTGGGCCTGTCGTTCCTGGCCATCTACTTCGTGGCGTTGGTGCTGCTCCTGCCCGGAGTGCAGGCCCGTCGCGAGCGCGACATCGCCAGGAGGGTGGGCGTGCCCGCCCAAGCGGAGACGATGACGGTTCGTCCGGACCGGACGATCGGGGCCTACCTGCCGACGCTGGTGGCTGTGGGAGACCGGCTGGCGGAGGCCGGAGGCTTCACCCTGAGCCTCGAGGCGAAGCTGGAGCGCGCGGGCCTGCCGGTCACCGCGGGGGAGATCGTGGTTGCGAGCGGGTTGTCGCTGCTGTTCGGGCCGATCGTCGGCTGGGCCGGGTTGCACGGCCTCATCCCGGCCGTGATCGTGGCCGTCGTCTTCGCCCCGATCCCGTTCGTCATCATCGAGGTCGCGGCCCGTCGCCGGATGAAGAAGATGCACGAGCAGTTGCCCGACGTCCTGATGATCCTCGCCACGTCCCTCCGGTCCGGCCACAGCTTCCTGCAGGGGCTGGACACGGTCTCCAAGGAAGCCGCAGATCCGTGCGCCAAGGAGTTCAGCCGCGTCGTGGCGGAGGTCCGGCTGGGACGCCCCATGGAGGAGGCGCTGAACGCGATGGCCGACCGGATCGGGAGCGAAGACTTCCGATGGGCCGTGCTGGCCGTCAACATCCAGCGGGAGGTGGGCGGAAACCTGGCGGAGGTGTTGGACACGGTGTCGGAGACGCTCCGCGAGCGCGACGCGGTCCGCCGCCAGATCGACACGCTGTCGGCCGAAGGCAAGCTGTCCCTCTACATCCTGATGGGCCTGCCCATCTTCATCGGACTGTGGATCTACCGGGCCAATCCCGGCTACATGAGCCCGCTGTTCCACACCACCGGGGGATTGGTGGCGCTCAGCGCCGGCATGGCGATGATGCTGGTCGGGTATCTCTGGATGAGAAAGATCGTGAACGTCGATGTCTGATACCTGGCTGCTGGTCGCACTGCTCGGCACCTTCGGGGCCGTCTCCTCGCTGGGCTTCGGGCTCATCCGCGCGCAGGCGAAACGTCGCCCGGTGGAGATCCTCGAATCGCAGGTCGAGCCCATGCCCGTTAGCAACATGCGCGAGCAGGAGCTGGTCCGCCCCTTCGGCGAGCGGGCCATGAAGCCGATGCTCACCACCGTGGCTCGGGCGGGGCGTCGGATCACCCCGCTGGACGTCCGCAAGCGGCTGGCTCGCAAGATCGTCCTGGCCGGGAGTCCCGAGGGCTGGGACGCCGATCGCTTCGCTGCCGGCAAGGTCGGAGGCCTCGTCCTCGGCGTGGTCTTCGGTGTGTTCCTGGCCAAGGTCGGCAACCTCACCGGACTGAAACAGATCATCGTCATCGCGGCCTTCACCGCCGGCGGCTACTTCGCTCCCGACTCCATCGTCACACGCGCTGCGGAGAGCCGCCAGAAAGCGATCCAGCGCGCCCTTCCGGACACCATGGACCTCCTCACCATCAGCGTGGAGGCTGGCCTCGGGTTCGATGCGGCCCTGGCCCAGGTCGTGGAGCACGTGCCGGGGCCGCTCTCGGAGGAGATCTCCCGGATGCTGCAGGAGGTCCAGCTCGGCAAGCCCCGGACCGACGCCTTTCGGAACCTCGGCGAGCGCAGCTCGGTCGAGGAGCTCAACGGGTTCGTGCTCTCGGTCATCCAGGCGGACGTGTTCGGGATCAGCGTGTCGAGCGTGTTGCGCGCACAGTCCAAGGAGCTCCGGGTCCGCCGCCGGCAGCGGGCCGAACGGACCGCGATGCAGATCCCCGTGAAGATCATCTTCCCGACGATCCTCTGCGTCTTTCCGGCGCTGTTCATCGTGATCCTGGGTCCGGGCGTGATCCGGATCATCCACAATTTCTCGGGCACCTTCTAGACCGGCCGCCGCACCGCACAACGGCGAGCGAGTCGCCGCTCGGCGCCCCCTCACCCGAACCGCGTGATCAGTCGTTCGCGGTCGAACGCCCGGGCCAGTGCCCGGATGCCCGCCGCGTCGATGGCCCAGATCACCGCCGCAGTGACGACGAAGAGTGAGACGGTCGGGCGGACCACGCGGAACGACGGGAGGGCCGCCGCGATGAAGACCGGAAGCATGATCAGGCCGGAGAGCCGCTGCGCCACCCGTACGTC
>DHWM01000084.1:5542-6110 GCA_002413185.1 Actinobacteria bacterium UBA5182 | reverse complement strand
GCGGAGCACCGGGTCGACGGCGGCGGCGGCACGCTCGATGCGGCTGACGGCGTCGTCCATGGCCGCCCATGCTAGTAGCCCGCCGGAGAGCGCCGCTTCTCGGACCCGCTCCTCCAGGAGGATGGAGGGGCGTTGCCGATCCTGGGAGTTGGCCATGAGCATGAGCACTCGTTTCAGGGATCTGGTCGGATGCGAGCCTCCGCCCCAGCTGGAGGTGGTGGCCGACATGGTGAGGCTGCTGTAGCGCCCGCCGGCGGGGCCGTCCGTGGCTGCTTCCCGGCGGACACGTCGGGGCCACAGGTACGCTACCCGCGATGCGAGCTTGTCCCAACTGCGGGAAAGAGAATCCCGAAGAGGCCCGGTTCTGCATGGCCTGCGCGACCACGCTTCCCTCCGAGACTCCGCTCCACGAAGTCCGCAAGACCGTCACGGTCCTGTTCGCTGATGTGACCGGGTCCACCGCGCTCGGCGAGCGGCTGGACCCCGAATCGCTCCGCCGCGTCATGGGCCGCTACTTCCAGGAGATGGGCACGGCCGTGGAGCGGCACGGGGGCACCGTCGAGAAGTT
>DHWM01000084.1:0-5379 GCA_002413185.1 Actinobacteria bacterium UBA5182 | reverse complement strand
GGCGACGCGGTCATGGCGGTGTTCGGCGTCCCGACGGTCCACGAGGACGACGCCCTACGAGCGGTCCGGGCCGCCGCGGAGATGCGGGAGACGCTGGCGAAGCTCAACGACGAGCTGGACCGGGCCTGGGGTGTCACCCTGGCCGCCCGGATCGGGGTGAACACCGGCGAGGTCGTGGCGGGTGACCCCCGGACCGGCCAGAACCTGGTGACCGGGGACGCGGTCAACGTTGCGGCCCGACTGGAGCAGGCCGCGGCCCCGGGGGAGATCCTGCTGGGCGATCTGACGTACCGGCTGGTGCGGGATGCCGTCCGCGTCGACGCTCCTGAGGCGCTGGAGCTCAGGGGAAAATCGGAGCCGGTCCAGACCCATCGCCTCCTCGAGGTCCACCCGGACACGCTGGGCGTCGAGCGCCATTTCGACTCGCCGATGGTCGGCCGGGAACGACAGCTCGGGATGCTGCTTCAAGCCTTCGGCGCCGCCGCGTCCGATCAGGCCTGCCATCTGTTCACGGTCCTGGGCGGGGCCGGGGTGGGCAAGTCCCGGCTGATCCAGGAGTTCATCACGCGCCTGCCTGCTGGGGCCAGGGTCCTCCGGGGCCGCTGCCTCTCCTACCGCGAAGGGGTCACGTTCTGGCCGGTGGTGGAAGTGATCAGGGGCGCGGCAGGCGTAATCGAGGACGACCCACCCGCGGTGCGAAGACGCAAGGTCATGGACCTCCTCGACCCGGCCCAGGAGGTCGAAGCCATCGCGGACCGCCTGGGTGAGCTTCTCGGCGCCGGGGAGTCGGCCTCCACCTCCCAGGAGACGTTCTGGGCGGTACGAAGGCTGTTCGAATCCATGGGCCGTCGCGCCCCACTGGTGGTGGTGTTCGACGACATCCACTGGGCGGAGCCGACCTTTCTGGACCTGGTGGAGTACCTGGCCGACTGGACGAAGGAGGCCGCGGTCCTGCTGGTGTGCCCTGCTCGCCCCGACCTCCTGGACCGGCGGCCGGGGTGGGGAGGTGGGGAAGTTCAACGCGACCTCCATCCTGTTGGAGCCGCTGGGGAGCGAGGACTGCACCAGGCTGATCGACAACCTCCTGGGCGAAGCCGCCCTCCCCCCAGCGGCCCGCGACCGGATCGTGGACGCCGCGGAGGGAACCCCGCTGTTCGTCGAGGAGATGCTCTCGATGCTGATCGACGAGGGCCTGCTCCGCCCCGTGAACGGGCACTGGATCCCGGCGGGCGAGCTCTCTCACGTTCGAGTACCACCGAACATCCAGGCGCTTCTCGCCGCCAGGCTCGATCAGTTGACGGCCGACGAGCGGGCGGTGGTCGAGTGCGGATCGGTCGAGGGAAAGGTCTTCCATCGAGGCGCCCTGGCCGACCTCTCCCCCGGCCCTGCCAGGATCTCGCTCGACACCCTTCTGATGGGTCTGACCCGCCGGGAGATGATCCGCCCGCATCATGCGGAGCTCACCGGCCAGGACGCATTCCGCTTTCGCCACCAGCTCATCCGGGACGCCGCCTACGAGGGGATGTCGAAGGTGTGGCGAGCGGAGCTGCACGAGCGGTTCGCGTCGTGGCTCGAACGTGAGGCCGGCGAGCGGTGGATCGAGTACGAGGAGATCCTCGGCTACCACCTGGAGCAGGCGTGGCGGTACCGCTCGGAGCTCGGAGCCGTGGGGGAGGCCGATCTGGCGATGGCCCGCCGGGCCGGAACGCTGCTGACGTCGTCGGGTCGCCGGGCCTCCAGCCGCGGCGATGTCGCGGCTGGCGTGAACCTTCTGGAGAGGGCCCTGACGCTGCTATCGGAGCCGGGTCCCGACCGATCGGCGACGGCCATCTTCCTGATGGCGGCGCTGTTCGAGATGGGAGAGCTTCGGCGGGCCGAAACGGTCGGTGTGTCCGCGCTGGCAGAGACGCAGGACCTCGGCGACCGGCCCATGGAGCTGCGGGTCCGCCTCCAACTGGCTCGACTCCGAAGCGGGCTGGAACCGGACGCGTTCGAATCAGAGGCCACCGAGCTAACTCCCGAGGCCATTCGGGTATTCGAGGAGCTCGGGGATGACGCCGGCCTGGCGCAGGCCTGGGGGATCGTCGCCCTGCTGGCCAACCTGGACGGCCATCCGAGAGCGATGGAGGAAGCGCACCAGAAGGCCATCGAGCACAGTCGGCGGGCGGGCGACCGCCAGGGAGAGCTGGAGCAATTGTCGGCGCTCACGGCAACGCTCTTCTGGGGCGAGACGCCGGCAGACGAAGGGATCCGCCGGGTGCGGGCCGCGCTCGAGAAGATCAAGGGACACCCGTCCTGGGAAGCTCGCATGGCCCGGCCCCTGGCGGGGTTCCTGGCCATGCAGGGCCGCTTCGTCGAGGCCCGAGCGATCCTGGAGGAGTCGATCAAGTCGGTGGAGGATCTGGGACTGAAGCTGTACGCCAGCACCGCCGGCTTCTTCACCGCTCCCCTCGAGCTGCTGGCGGGACGCCCTGAGGCCGCGGAACGAGAGCTTCGAACGAGCTGCGAGGCTCTGGAGGCCATCGGTGAGAAGGGTTGGTACTCTTCCCTTGCCGCGCTGCTGGCGGAGTCCTTGTACGTACAGGGGAAGTACGACGAGGCCCAGGAGTGGGTGGCGAAGGCGGAGCGGGCGGCGGGGGGGCACGATCTTGGGGCGCAGTCCGACACTCGCGCGATACGGGGGAAGCTCCTGGCCCGCCGGGGCTCGTTCGCCGAAGCCGAATCGCTTGCCATGGAAGCGGTCAAGATCGCGAACAGAACGGGCGAGCTGAACCACGAGGGAGATTCGTACTTCGATCTGGCCGAGGTGCTGGCGCTGGCAGGCAGGAGTGAAGAGTCCGCCGATGCCCTCCGCCGGGCCATCGAACTCTGGGAGAGGAAGGGGAACCTGGTCTCGACGTCGAAGGCGAAGGCCCGACTTTTGCGCCCATGGCACTGAGGGTCCTGATGGTCGACGACCATCCCATCGGCCTCGTGTCCAGCCGCTCCGCCTCCGACTACGGTGACCAGATCGGGCTCTCGGGGGCGGCGGGCTTCGGGCCGAAGGCGGAGCTCTACGGCGACGCTGTCCGGGCCCTCCTGGAAGGAGCACCTCGACGATGACCGAGCCCTTGGCGGCTGTCGAGGGTGGGCGTGGCGACGAGCCGGCGGCCGGCACGCACGGGGTGAGCGAGGTGACGGCGCGCCGGCTGGCGGTGACCGTCTTCATCCTGGTTGCTGTGGCCTTCGCGACGGGGAGCTTCTTCGAGGTCCTGAGCCGTTCCACCCCGCAGCCGACCACCGGTGATTGGTCGGGCGGCGGCTTCTGGGCGAACGCGGTCTTCCAGGCCGGCCTCTTCGCCTTCCCCGTGGTCGGGCTGCTGATCCTAGCCAGGCAGCCCCGCAACCGGATCGGGTGGCTCTTCATGAGCATCGGGGTGGCGTGGGGATTCGGAGGGGCCCTGTCCGGCTACTACGCCTACGGGCTGCTGGCGAACCCGGGCGCGCTGCCGGGGACCTCCGTGGCGGTCGCCCTCGATGGTGGATCGTGGGTCCCGGGCATCGGCCTGATCGGTACGTTCCTGATCCTGCTGTTCCCCGACGGGAAGCTGCCCACGCCGCGGTGGCGATGGCTGGCGTGGACGTCGGCGGTCGCCATGGTCCTGGCCTTCCTGGCTACCGAGTTCGCGCCGGGGTCACTGGCCGGCAACGGGTTTCCCCGGTTGCGCAACCCCCTGGGGATCCAGGCCCTGAGGCCGATCCTCGACCCCTTGAAGTTCTCGATCGTGTTGATCCCGCTGTGCATCGTGGCCTGCGCCGTCGCCATGGTTCGGCGGTACCGCCGCTCGAAGGGCCAGGAGCGGCTCCAGATGAAGTGGTTCGCAGCGGCGGCAGCCATCGTGGCCGTGCTGTACCTGATCGCGATGGGCGTGAGCCTTCCCTACGCTCTGAGCCCCGGACCGGACCCATCGTGGCTGGTCATCCCCCAGTTCGCCGCCCTGTTCTCGCTGGCGCTGATCCCCGTCGCCGCGGGATTCGCCATCCTTCGGCACCGCCTCTACGACATCGACGTCGTGATCAAGAAGGCGCTCGTCTACGGGACGCTGGCCGCGTTCATCACCGCCGTCTATGTGGCCATCGTGGTGGGGATCGGCGCCGCGTTCGGCCGGGGCAACCACGCCAACCTGGGACTCTCCATCCTGGCCACCGCGGTCGTGGCGGTGGCGTTCCAGCCGATGAGGGAGCGTGTCCAGCGCACGGCCAACCGTCTGGTCTACGGCGAGCGGGCCAATCCCTACGAGGTCCTCNCGCAGTTCTCCGGCGACATGGGACACGCCTTCGACACGGAGGACGTTCTTCCTCGGATGGCGGAGATGGTCGCCGCGGGCACCGCCGCCGCCCGGGCCGACGTGTGGCTGCGGGTGGGTCCGGACCTCGTTCGGGAGGCTTCGTGGCCGGCGGATTCCGCCCCACTGCACGGGGCGACGCCGGTGGTGCGGGGCGAGGAGGTCTCGCTGGAGGGCTCCGACGCGGCGATCCCGGTCCAGCACCAGGGCGACCTTCTCGGTGTGATCACGGTGAGCAAGGCTCGAGGTGAGTCGGTGACTCCCGCCGAGACGAAGCTCCTGTGGGACCTGGCCTCGCAGGCCGGCCTGGTCCTTCGGAACGTCCGGCTGATCGAGGAGCTCCGAACCTCGCGGCAACGCCTGATCACGGCCCAGGACGAGGAACGCCGGCGCCTGGAACGAAATCTCCACGATGGGGCGCAGCAGCGACTGGTGGCGATCGCCCTGGCCCTGCGCATGGCCAAGGGGATGGTGAGTCCGGAGGCCGATCCGCGGTTGGGAGAGCGCCTGGAGATGGCGTCGGACGAGCTGGCGCAGGCCCTGAAGGAGCTTCGCGAGCTGGCTCGCGGCATCCACCCGGCCATCCTCACCGAGCGCGGGCTCGGGCCGGCCCTGAGCTCGCTGGCCGAACGGTGCACGGTCCCCGCCACGGTGGACGCCTCGGGGCTGGAGGGCCGGCTGCCACCGGCGGTGGAGGCCACGGCCTACTTCGTCGTCTCCGAGGCCCTGGCCAACGTGGCCAAGTACTCCAGGGCCACCGCTGTCACGGTTCGCGCGGCATGCCCCGACGGCCAGCTGCACATCGACGTGGCGGACGACGGCGTCGGCGGGGCCGACGCAGCTCGTGGATCCGGGTTGCGAGGACTGGCCGACCGTGTGGCGGCGGTCGACGGCACCCTGGAGATCGACAGCCCCGCGGGCCGGGGAACCATGCTCACCTGCAGGATCCCGGTGCCCGCCACCCCGGGGTAGCTGCGAGCTCGCTGTGGGTACGGTTATGGCGTGGAGACTTCGAAACCCGACCACCACGGCATCGCCGGGACGCTGCCGCTGT
>DHWM01000142.1 GCA_002413185.1 Actinobacteria bacterium UBA5182 | reverse complement strand
CCGTCGCTCTAGGCCGAACGGGGAGCGGGTTCGGACATCGCCCGGCGGGCGGCCCGCCCCCACAGGAGGCCGATCGCGGTCGCGCCCACGACGGCTCCTCCCAGCGACAGCACGGCGTGCTGAAGACGATCGTCGGTGACCACCCGGTGGAGGTACGCCCGCCACTGACTCTCCGGGATCTCGGCGAGGACACGCCCCAGGAACCCCTCGGGAGGATCGGTCAGGACGCCTCGAAGGGCGTTGAGCCCGAGGACGACGGCACGGTACCGGGCCAGGTCCGCGGAGCACGTGGGGCAACCCGCCAGGTGGCGTTCGATGTCCCCGGCCTCGCGGAGGCCTCCTTCGGCCAGCTCGGCCAGGACCGGACGGACGTCCTCACACCTCATCGCCGATCCCCTCCCTCGTCGAAGGCTCGGCGCCGAACAGCGACTCCTTGAGCCGGCGGCGGGCTCGGTGCAACCTGACCTTGACGGCCCCTTCGGACACTCCTCCCAGCTCCTCGCCGATCTCCCGGCAGGACAGCCCGTAGACGTCCTTCAGGATGACGGCCATCCGAAGGCCCGGCGGCAATCGATCCAGGGCCTGCACCAGCTCGTCGCGGTCGACGGCTTCCTCGGCCAGCCGGATCGGCGAGGCGATCTCCGGGCGGTCCTCCGGTGGATCCGCCAGCACGTCCCCGAACCGCCGCTTTCGGCGGAGATGGCTGATGGCCGCGTTCGCCACGATCCGGTACAGCCACGTCTCGAACTGGGCGTCGCCCCGGAACGAGTCCAGTCCACGATGAACCCGAAGGTACGCCTCCTGGGCCACGTCCTCGGCCTCCTGCCTGTCCCCCACCAGCCGGAGCGCCTGCGTGTAGACCTGTCGCTGGGTGAGACGTAGGACCTCCTCGAACGCCTTGGGGTCTCCCCGACGACAGGCGTCGAGGAGCTCGGGGCTCACCACGGAACTGGGGGCTTAGACGGCCTTACCACCGAGTAGGTTACGTCCGCCCGAACGGGCTGGAGGAAGGCGTGAGGCGGGTCGAAGACGAAGGCGGGCCCGGGCTTCAGGCCAGCTCCACCTCGGCCCGGCCGTTCTTGATGACCATCTGCCGCTCCCCGGCCCGGTCCACCTCGGCCCACACGGAGAGGGTGGCCCGCCTGGTGGAGGGGTCGAGCCCCGTGACCTGGGCCTTCGCCACCAGCGTCTCATCCATGTACACCACCGCCCGGAACTGCACCGAGATGCTCTTCAGCGCGGCGGGATCACCCAGCCAGCTCGTCAGGGTGGACGTCAGGTGGGCCATGCTGAACATCCCGTGGCCGATGATGCCCGGGAAGCCGACGCTCCGGGCGAAGTTGTCGTCCTGGTGCAGCGGGTTCTGGTCCCCGGAGGCATCGGCGTAGGCCTTGACCTCCTCCCGCCTAACCACCTTCGAGCGCGACGGGATCTCCTGGCCCACCGTGAGGTCCTCGAACCGAACCGTGGTCGTCATCGTTCCTCTCAGCTCCCCGCGGTGCCCCGGGACAGAAGCGTCGAACGCGCCACAACGACGGTCTCTCCGGAGGCGTCCTTGATCTCGGCTTCGATCACCAGGAACTCGTTGGGGCCCTTGGCGTAGATGTCGGCGATCCGGGGCGTGCCCGACAGCACGTCGCCCACCTTGACCGGGCGGCGCCATTCGTACTCCTGCTCGCCGTGGACGACCAGCGCGTAGTTCAGGCCCAGCTCCTGGTCCAGCACCACCTGGCCGCTGGTCATGATCTGCATGACCGTGACGAAGGTGGGCGGGGCGATCTGATCCTCGAAGCCGGCCGCCTTCGCCGCCTCTGGGTCCCGGTAGATGGGGTCGTTCTCGCCGATGGCGTCGGCGAACTGGACCACCCGGTCCCGCTCCACCGGGAACGAGACCTCCTGGTACTCCTTGCCCTTGAGCGACTGGTTCAGCGCCACCGGCTCACGCCCCCAGCATGGCGCCGGACACGGGGAGGATCACGCCGGAGATGTAGTCGGCGTCCTCGCTGGCCAGGAACAGGTGGGCCTTCGCCACGTCCTCGGGCTTCCCGTGGTAGCCCAGGGCGATCAGCAGCAGGGCCATCTGGCGGCTCGCCTCGGGCACGCCGATGTCCTGGCCCTCCTGCTTGGCCGCGGTCAGCCTGGTCTCGATGAAGCCCGGCGCCACGGCGTTGACGTTGATGTGGAAGGGCCCCAGCTCCCTGGCCAGGGTCTTGGTGAGGCTGATCAGGGCGCCCTTCGCCGCGGTGTAGTTGGCCTGCCCGGCGTTCCCCAGGATCCCGGCCGTCGAGGAGGTGAAGGCGACCTTGCGGTGATAGGCGGGCTTTCCGTCCGCCTTCATCTCGCTCTTCGCCGCCTCCCGCAGGTACGGCATGGCGGCCCGCGTGGTGTGGAACGCGGTCTTCAGGTTGACGTCCAGGACGAAGTCCCACACGTCGTCGTCCATGTTGTGGAAGGTCTTGTCGCGGGTGATCCCGGCGTTGTTGATCACGATGTCGACCTTGCCGAACTGGTTCGCCGCGGCCGACAGCATCCGTTCGGCTTCCTCGAAGTTCACCGTGTTGTCGGTGGAGACCATGACCTCGCCGCCGGCGTCCTTGATGGCCTGGGCGGCCTCCTCGGCCGGCTCGGGGTCGAGATCGTTGACCACGACCGCGGCGCCCTCCCGGGCGAAGAGCTCCGCCGTGGCCCGGCCGATGCCCCGGCCGCTTCCCGTGATCACCGCGACCTTGCCTTCCAAACGTCCCAACGACTCCTCCTTCGACGCGGTGCATGCGGCGCGACCGGGGGGCGGGGCGTCCGACGAAACGTACCGGACCGCTTCGACAACCCGCAACCCGTGATGACAGCATACGAGGGCATGCCGAAGAAACCGATCACGACGAAACCCTCCGCAAGGAGGCCCGGCGCGAAGCGGGCCCGAGCCATCTCGGTGCTGGTGGTCGACGACCACCGGACCTTCGCCGAGGCGGTGGCCACCGCGGTGGGCCTGGAGAGGGGGTTCCGGACCAGGACCGCCATCAGCGGCGCCGAGGCCATCGAGCTGGCCGAACGGCACCGTCCCGACGTCGTGATGATGGACGTGAGCATGCCCGGCGTCGGCGGGCTCGAGGCCATCCGCCGGGTCCGGGAAGCGCACCCGGGCACACGGGTGATCGTCCTGTCGGGATACGACGACGACCTGACGAAGGGCCTGGCGGTGGAGGCGGGCGCCATCGGCTACGTGTCCAAGGAAACTCCCGTCGGGGACCTCCCGAGGCTGATCCGGCAGGCCCACGCTGGCCAGATGCTGTTCGAGCCCGGCGAGATGACCAGGCTGCTGCGGGTGCTCCGGCACCGCCGGCACCAGGAGGCCACGGAGCGCCAGCGGGCCAACCGGCTGACGCCGCGACAGATCGAGATCCTCCAGCTCATGGCCGACGGCGTCCCCGTACCCCAGATCGCCGATCGGCTCACCCTCAGCCCGCACACCCTTCGGACGCACGTCCAGAACATCCTGACCCGCCTGGCGGTGCACAAGAAGGAGGAGGCCCTGGTCGTGGCGATCCGCCACGGGAAGATCAGCTCTGGGGCGTGAAGCGGGGGCTGGGCTGGTCAGCGCGTCTCGCGGTGCAGCGTGTGGCCGCGGCACCACCGGCAGTACTTCCTGAGCTCGATCCGCTCGCGATCGTTCTGCCGGTTCTTCACCGTGTTGTAGTTCCGGTGCCTGCACTCGGTGCATGCCATCGTGATCTTGGGCCGGTTGTCGGACTTCGCCATCTCGTGTCGTCCCTCGTGTCCTCGGTGGTAGCGGCGGGTGGACTCGAACCACCGACACAGCGATTATGAGCCGCTTGCTCTGCCCCTGAGCTACGCCGCCGTGGCGCTCGCGCGCACCCCAGTGTACCGGCCGCCGGGCGGCCAGCCCGTTCGAGCTGGAGGCGGGAATCGAACCCGCGACCCCGGACTTACCATGCCCGTGCTCTGCCGACTGAGCTACTCCAGCGCGGGCGCAATGATACCGGAAGGCCCTTTCGCGGCCTCCCGTGTCGGAAGATGGACGGATGTTCCATCGAAGGGATCGCTCGCTGGCCGGCGTGGTGCTGGCCGCGGCCACGGTCTCCTGTGTGATGGCGGGGTGCGCGAACGGGCCAGGGCCCACCCTGCCGTCGGGGACGCTCACGATCTCGCGCGGATCCAGCGTCGCGACGCTCGACGTCCGGATCGCGGAGACTCCCGCCGCCCGAGAGACCGGCCTCATGCGCCGCCACTCCCTGGAGCCCGACGGCGGGATGGCCTTCCTGTTCGCCCAGCCCACCACCTCGCCTTTCTGGATGAAGGACACCCTGATCCCCCTGTCGATCGCGTTCTGGTCCTCCGACCGGCGGATCGTGGCGATCCTCGAGATGACCCCCTGCCGGTCCGACCCCTGTCCCTATTACTATCCGCATCGCACCTACGTCGGAGCCGTCGAGGCCCGCGGCGGGTTCTTCGCCGATCACCACGTCCAGATCGGAGACGCCGTTGCCCTGGATCGAACACCCAGCCCCTGAGTCCTGCCTGCTCTGTTCGGCGGAGCGACTGACCGCGTGGTACCACGAGGACGAAGAGTGCTGGGTGGCGGACTGCCTGGTGTGCTCGACTCCCATGATCGTGTGGCGAAGGCACGGACTCCCCGACCAGGACCTCGAAGCACGGCTCCTGGAGCGCCTGAGCATGGTCGCCGCCGGGCGGTTCGGCGATGGAGGGTTCTGGATCGACGGCGAGCGCCGCCGGATCCCCGACCACTGGCACGCCCACGCCCGTCCAGCGGGAGGCTTCTTCGGAGCGCCCACGGAATGGGAGGGCTGATGTCCGCTCGTGCGC
>DHWM01000056.1:441-6260 GCA_002413185.1 Actinobacteria bacterium UBA5182 | reverse complement strand
TAAGCAGCGGGTCGCAGGTTCGAGTCCTGCCCGGCGCACCACCCTTGACGGTGCGCGAACCAGCGCCGGTACCTGCCCGTTCATCGGAACCCTGAACACCGGTACCACCCGCCTCCGATCCTCTGCCCGCACCTCCTGCACGAGGGCCTGCACGAGGGACTTGCGGGCTGTGATAGGGCCCTCCTCGATGGCCCTCGCAATGTCCTCGCGTAGCGCCGCGACTTCGTCGGCGGTGGGTGGCTCGGCGGCCATGCCGTCGAGGACAGCCTTCAATTCCGCCTGTCGATCCAGAAGCTCTGCCGCCCGGATCCCGAGGGCCCGGACCCTGGTCCCACATTGGTCCTCGGGCAGTGACCCCGACTCGAAGGCCACCAGGTAGCGCTCGATCGCGCCTTCCGTCTTTAACCGCTCGGCGTTAACGGCGGCAAGCTCTCCCTCTTGCTGCTCTCGCAGCGCGACACTTCGTCCCGCGGCCGAGCGCGCCGCCCGGTCGAACAGGTCGGACGCCTCGTATGTCTTGAGCAGTGCGGCCAGCACGGCGCTGTCGAGCTCGTCTGCGGGAAGGCGCTCCGCGGTGCAGGCGATCTTGCCGTAGCGCTGTCGGGAGAAGCACGTGTAGTAGCGGTACCGGTACAGCCGGCCGGTGGCAGCGTTGCCGACCATGTGCTTGCCGCAGGACCCGCACACCACGAGGCCCGACAGCAGGTAGTCCGAGGAGTTGCTGGCCCGCTTGCTGCGGTCTTCGCTTCGCTCGGAAAGGATCGCGGCCGCCGCCTCGAACAGCTCGGGGTCAACGAGCGCCAGGTGCGTGCCGGGGTGCCAACGGTCCCGGAAGTGGACTTCCCCCAGGTAGGTGCGGTTTCTGAACACGCCATCAGGTTCGAGCTTGCCTGCGATGAGCCGAGTTGAAGGGACTGCCTCGACCGTGACGGCGCGATGATGCGCGCGCGCCGCCGACCGAACGACCACTCCAGCGGACTGGACACAATGCGTGGGTTTACCGTTCGCGCTAACCGCCGTCGGCCGCGAGCTCTTCCGTCGTCGCGGGCCCGCGCCTCAGCGCGCCGGACGCCGTGTAGCGTTGCCCCTGGGTCCAGGCTCCGCGCTTGGTGTGGCGGATCTCCTTTAGAAGCCGTAGCGTCTCATCATCCTCTGGGGAAGAGAGAAGGAAGACCTGGTATGGCTGTCCCTCTGTTTGCTGGGCAGAGTCCAAGTTCTTTTGTCGATCAAATCGCCGATCGCGGCGTTCGTCTCCTCGCCGGAGGCGCGCAGCCTCTTCGCCTCGTCGCGGCTGAACGCGACGTTCTTACGTCGATGCCGGATCAGAGGGATTTCCGGCTGGATCGCCTTGTCCTTATAGAAGCCCAGGTACCGGATGTCTTCTCGGAAGCTGCGGAGCGGTTGGCATACGTAGGCTCCCGTTCCGAGATAGTTCTGGTACGCGTGCCGGGCCGCGACAACGACGGTGTCCGCATCAGCTACAGCTTGCCTCCGAGAGGGTTTCTTCCGTTCCGCGCTCTCCGCGCCGTAGACCTCGGGCAGCAGCATCTCGACTTCCTCATCGCGGAGATATGCGAGCTCGAGAGCGAGGACCGCCGCGTCCAGGTGGTCGTTCAGGTAGACGACCGTCTGTCTCAGCGCCTCTGAAATCTGGTCGACCACGATCACCAGGCGAAAGCGACCGGCACGTAGGTTCTCTCCGACCTGCGATTCGAAGGCTTCCCCATCGAAGCCCTCGCCGGCAATCTTGGAAACCGCCTCGGCAAGGGGCACGCCTGCACGGGCCTCGAATCGTTCAGTGAAGTCTGCAAAGCTCATCCCGCGAAGAGAGCTCGCGTATTCGAGAAGCTGCCCGACCACCTCTCGCCGGACCCCAGGGTTTGTCGCGAGCTTGCACTCGCAGAGAGTCAGCTCGCCTTCGACGTCGACGCCGACGAGGTCGATTCGGCCCGCCGAGACCGGAAGCTCCCGTGCAACCGCCATCGGAAGTCCTGTCTCGTCTCCCGGGAGAAGGTCAGGCGACGTGGCCAAGAGCTCCTGGAGGGCGTCCTCGCTCTTGTGGCCGGTGATCGCTGGCTCCGCCCAGGAGCCCTCACCGCGACGAATCAGGAGCTTCACATCGTCCTCCTCCGATGCCAGCCTCGCGCAAAAGGATGTCGGCCGGCCCGAGGGAGAGGTTGACGTGTCCTCCTCGCGAGGTCGACACGAGCAAGATTCTTACACGACTCCCTTGGGGAGCACGTCAATTCCTCACTTCGGTAGCGCGAGCGCGCGAGCCGGCTTCTTTGCCAGCCGCAGCCCGGGTGGCCTGCTGGCAGCCGGGTCTCGGGGGGATGCCTCTAGAGGTTCGTCCTGTATGCATCCAAGGAGTCCGAATCATCCAGCATTGACTCAATCGAGATTCGCGGGAATCGGGGACCCAAGCTGCAACAATCGACGGGTGGCCCAGGATCCGCCTGAGAGAACGCCGGCGCAGTCGGTCCAGGCCGAGCTGCTTCGCGCCACCGAACTCGATCGGCTCCATGCCTTGGTCGAGGGAGACCTCGACCGAGCCCGAGAGCTCCATGCGGAGGACTTCCAGCTGATCACCCCTTCCGGTCAAGAGCTCTCGAGGGACCAGTACCTCCGGCGTGTCGCATCCGGAGACCTGAACTACCTCGCCTGGGACGCCGGCCCGATCGCAGTCCGCCTGTATGCCGCGAACATGGCGGCGGTGATCCGGTACCGCTCAGAACTGGAGATGATGTCCGACGGCCACCACGTCCCGCGCCGGCACTATTGGCACACGGACCTTTACGAGCTGCGCGACGGACGCTGGCAGGTCATCTGGTCCCACGCCACAAGGATCACGTGAGGCCTCGGCTCTCTCCCCCGCTCTTCATCCCGGGCTTTTCTTCGATCCCGTGGCGGGGAGTGCCACGCGACCCTCAGGACGACCCGAGGCCTGCGAGCACGCCCCAGGTGGCCAGCGCACTGCACAGGCTCGTGGTGTATCCGTAGCCGGTGTAGTAACCCACGGCCCACATGGTCTGCTGGTTCATGTGGTAAGGAGCCGTGGGGAGCTTCCCGTTGATCTGTGGATCCGACATGTTCCGGATCACCAGCCAGTTCGGCGGGTTCTCCAGTTCGCTCGCCGCCAGTCCGAGCGCGGCGTCGCCCATCTCGACTGCGCACCCCTCGGCCTGGAGGTCGCTCCGTTCCGACGTGCCGTACTCGAAGTAGTCGGTGGTGATGATGGGATGGAACTCCGGCATGTCCCTGGCGTCCTGCTCCATCTTGATGTCGGGCTCGTTCAGGTCCGTGGAGATCAGGTCCTGGGAATGGTAGTTGACGGTGGGCCCGCCGATCGGCGGCTCCGCGAGGTCCGGAGCGAACTGCGCCATCAGCTGCGTGGCCTCCTCGAGTCTTCTCGTGGGGATGGTCCACTCGCTGGTGTACCCATGGTGGTTGAACGGCGCATCCTTGAACTCGTCGTTCAGCCGGAAACGCGCCGCTCGGGTGAGAACCACGTCGCCCAGTTGGAAGTTGGCGAACACCGAGCCGGCGGTTCCGGTGGTGATCACCACCTTGGGCTTGACCTCGTCGATGATCTGCAGGAACAGGTCCTTGACCGGGAGCATGCCGGTGCCGTCGTTCCCGTCCTGGTTCAGGTGCAGCGAGGACTTGAAGCACAGGACCGAGAGCTGCCCGATCCTCGTCGGGAACCAGTAGCCCAGCTCCCGGTGGAACATGCAGGGCGCGCTCTTGCGGACATGCGGGGCGTAATGCTCCTCGAACAGCCGCTGATAGATGGACCACTTGGCCACCCGGTATCCCGGGGTGAGCACGTCGGCCAGGGCGTTGACCTCGTCGAGCGTCCACGTGATGACCACCGCGTCGGCCTGCGGGAGCGGCAGCATCGGGTCCGAAGGGGCCGCGGGAGGCTGCGGCGTCGGGACCGCGTCGGCGGGAAACGCGATGGAGGGCAGAGCGGCCATGGGGACCGCTGGTGCGCCCGGTGGCGCACCCTCGAGCGCTGCGTCGGCTTGCTGGTCGAGGGGACCCGGAAGATTCTCGACCCCCCTCGACAATAGGTACCGAGCGATGTCCTTTCGTGACCCGTAGTCGATCTCCGCCATGGCCTGCCCTCTTTCCTTCGAGGCCTCCATCATCGTCCCGGACACTACTCTCGGCCGTAGGGAACCCGAAAGCGCGATCTGTCTGTCGTTGCTGAGTTATTTCGAAGGCGCCGGGAGGTGTTCTGGATAGCCCCCACCCTGGAAGCCCAGGTCGGAGCGCGCGACAGACGACGCGCTCCGACCACTGTGGGTCAGCTAACGCGTACGCCCTCGGTCTGCGCAGACCTATCCTCAGCGGGACGGAAGCTCAAAGCTCCAAACGCGGCCGAGCCCGGCGAGATCAGGGGCAGTCTGCTGAATGCCGATGTCCAGAGCGTCGTGAGTTCTTGCGTCGATCGTGAACGTTACGTAGCTTCCGGTCGGCGTCTGCGCTCCTGCTGCGAGGGGCACCGAGGCGCCCTCGTAGACAAAGTGCCCTCCCAGTATCACGAGGTATACCCGGTTGTTCGCGAAGGAGCCGACGATGTCCCCTGATACCGAGCGCTCGGCCGCCTCTCGCGTCGAGATCACGTACATTGCAGCCTGCCGGATGAGGGTCCTGCATCGCTCGAGCCATGCTCGCTGCATCCTCAGCTACAAACCTCGGCGGCTGGCGAAACGGTGGGGCGGCGTCGCTGCGTTGCGCCAACCAGATGGAGAAAGAAGCCGCCCCAAGGACAGAAACGCCGATCAACGTGACCAGCCGCATTCGCATACTGCCCTCCTGGCTCACTCCCAGTCTTTCTCTTCGCTCTCGGCCGTAACCCACTGAACGTGTACCGGCGCGTAACAGGGATCATTCTGGGGGGCGGCCTCCCTCCGAATCAACACCACCAGTTGCGTGCCGATGGAGACGTTCGATCGTCTTCCGGACCTCTTGGTTTGAGTAGCGTGTCCCGTCAGGAGCGCCCGTTAAGAGTCCACCGCCGTGAGCTCGGCGTATCCGGCGGAGAGGTAGTCGTCCATCATGCGCGCGGCGCTGAACCGGGGAGCCAGGGTCCGGAGCGAGGCCTTCATCCGCTGCACCCATCCCCTGGGGATCCCGTTCTCGTCGCGTTCGTAGAAGAGTGGCGCCACCTCGCGCTCCAGGAGCTCGTACAGCGCTTCGGCGTCCTGTTCGTCCTGCGCCTCGAGGTCGTGGGTGGGCTGGCTGAGGATCCCCCACCCGTTGGTGCCGTCGTGGCCCTCCTCCCACCATCCGTCCAGGACGCTCAGCATGAGGCCGCCGTTCAGCGCCGATTTCATCCCGCTGGTCCCGCTGGCCTCGAGGGGAGGCCGGGGGAGGTTCAGCCACACGTCGCATCCCCACACGAGCTGCTCGGCCACGCCGAGGTCGTAATCGTCGACGAAGGCCACCCGCTCGTCCATGCCCGGCCGGTCCTTCAGGGCGAAGGTCTGCTGGAGGATCCGCTTGGCCTCGTCGTCCTGCGGATGCGCCTTGCCCGAGAGCACCACCTGAATCGGGTGCGGGCCGTTCAAGATCCCGACGGCGCGGTCGGGGTCCTGCCCCAGCAGGTGGAACCGTTTGTACGCGGCGGCCCGCCGGGCGAACCCGATCGTGAGAACGCCGGGGTCGAAGCTTCGTTCGGCGGCTCGCGCGTACTGCGCGGACTCGCCTCGAGCCAGCCGGTCACCGGGGAGCCGCGATCGCAGATAGTCGACCAGCCCTGCTCGAAGTTCGGTCCGGACGCCCCACAGCTCCTGGTCCGGGATCTCGTCGAT
>DHWM01000056.1:0-204 GCA_002413185.1 Actinobacteria bacterium UBA5182 | reverse complement strand
GTCCGGGATCTCGTCGATGGCGCCCCACGTCGCCGGGTCCGACGTTCGGCGGGGCCAGTCCTGGCCGAGGTACCGGTCCAGCAGCGATCGCATGGCCGGAGCCATCCAGGTGGGGACGTGGACCCCGTTGGTGACGTGCCCGATCGGGACCGTCTCAACCGAGCGATCAGGGAACAGCTGGTTCCACATGGCCCGGGCGGTCTG
>DHWM01000072.1:15000-18982 GCA_002413185.1 Actinobacteria bacterium UBA5182 | reverse complement strand
CCGAACCCGGGCGTTCCCTCCGAGGGTGACACCAAGCTTGGCCCAGGCGTCGCCCGACCTAGCCGGGGGCCTGGTTCTTGTGGTTCAGGAAGTCCTGGTAGGAGGCGGTGAAGTAGTGGTGCCCCGCCGCGTCGATCACCACGTAGTACAGGTAGTCGGCGTGGGCGGGAGACAGCGCCGCCTGGAGCGACGCGTAGCCCGGACTGGCGATCGGGCCGGGTGGGAGCCCGGCGTGCAGGTACGTGTTGTAGGGGCTCTGCACCTTGAGGTCGGCCAACGTCAGTTTCGATTTGTACTTGTCCAGGGCGTACTCCACCGTCGCGTCGATCTGCAGCAACATCCCCTTCTTCAGCCGGTTGTAGATCACCGCGGCGATCTTGGGGCGGTCCTCGTCGAACTTGGCCTCTCGCTCGATCATCGAGGCAACGATCACCACCTGGTACGGCGTCAGATGCAGCGCGGCAGCCCGGTTGACCAGGTCCAGGCGGGTGGCTTCGGCCTTGAACTGGTCGAGCAGGCGCTGGATGACGTCCTTCTCGGTGGCGTTCTCCAGGAAGTTATAGGTGTCGGGGAACAGGAATCCTTCCAGCGACCTCTGGCCGGGCGGGACGTATGGAGGGAACTTGATGCTGCCGCCGGTGGCGGCTTTCAGCATCGCCGACTTCGACAGGTGCAGCTTGGCACTCAGCACGGCGACCGTCTGGGCGACCGTGAGGCCTTCGGCGAAGCCCACCCGCACCGACTTCACGAACGGGCCCTTCTTCAGCTCGTCGATGGCGTCGGAGACCGACATGTTCGTGGTCAGGGTGTTGTACTGGCCGGCCTCGAAGCCGTTGCTCAGATGGCGGAACTTGGCCAGGAAGCGGAAGGCGAAGGTCGAACGGATGACGCCTCTGTTCTTGAGGAGGTCCGCCACCTCCGCTCCGGTGGCGCCCGAGGGGATGACGAAGACCACCTTGGTCTGCGAGCCGGAGGCTCCCGTGGCCCACGTGTAGAACCCTCCCAAGCCTCCGGCCACGATCGCCAGGAGGAGGATGAAGGCCAGGAGGATGGCGATCCCGCGGCGGCGAGAATGGCGGTCGGCCCGCCTGCGTCGCGTGTCGAGCATCGCGGCACAGGATATCCGGACGGGAGCCGGGGGTGCGGGAGCGCCGGGGTAGGCTCAGCGGCGACGGTCCAGTGAGGCCTGGAGGATCACGGTGGCCGCCGACTGGTCCACCACCTCCCGTCGCCGCCTCCCCTTGACGCCGGCTTCCCGGAGGCCGCGTTCGGCCTCCACCGTGCTCAATCGTTCGTCCTGGAGCTCCACGGGGATGCCGAGGAAGCCCTGGAGGGCCTGGGCGAACTTCTCGGCGTGGTCGGCGGCTTCCCGAGGTTCCCCAGACAGGCTGAGGGGGTGCCCCACCACGATGGCCGTGACCCCGTGCTCCTCGACCAGCGCGGCGATGGCCCTGACGTCACCTGGCGCACCGGTGCGAACGGTTCCGATCGGGACGGCCACGCGACGGTCGGGATCCGACACCGCGACGCCGATCCGGGACTGTCCCAGGTCGAGTCCCAGGACCCTTCCGATCGTGCTCGGGTCAGGCACCTGCCAGCAGCTCTTCGAGCCGGCCCGGGATCCCAGCAAGAGCCTCCTCCACCGCTTCGGCCTTCGGGCCGCCCCCCATGGCCAGGTTCGGCTTTCCCCCGGCCCGGCCTCCCACCGACGCGGCGGCTCGTTCCAGGAGCGCGGCGGCGGTGAGGCCCCGGCCGATCAGCTCGTTGGTCAGCGCCGCCACCAACAGGGCGCTCTTGCCGTCCTGTGCCGTCCCCAGCACCACGGCGCCGGGGGCCGTTCCGAATTGATTCCGAAGCGCCATCGCCAGCTCGCGAAGCCCGTTGGCATCCATGCCGGGGAGCCGAGTGGCGATGAGCTTCACCCCTTCGACGTCGCGCGCCCCGGCAGCCAGCCGGTCGACCTCGCCCTTCTGCTCGGTCCTGCGGATCCGGCCGAGCTCGCTCTCGAGCCGCTTGATCCGCGCGACGGCGTGCCGAACCCGCTCCGGTGCCTGGTTGGGATCGCCGGAGCCGATGGCCTCCATGACCTCCTCCAGGAGCCGGCGCTCCACGTTGACCTGTTTCAGCGCATCGGGGCCGGTCAGCGCCTCCACCCGCCGGAACCCCGAGCCAATGCTGCCCTCACCGACGATGCGGATCAGCGCGACCTCGCCGGTGTGGTGGACGTGCGTTCCGCCGCACAGCTCGATCGAGTAGTCGCCGATCTCGACGACCCGCACGATGTCCCCGTACTTCTCGCCGAACAGCGCGATGGCTCCCTGGCTCCGGGCGAACTCCGCGGTGGTCTCGTAGGCCCGCACCGACCGGTCATCGGCGAGGTGGCGGTTGGCCAGGTACTCCACCTCCTCCAGCGCTGTCCGCGGAACCGGCTCGAAGTGGGTGAAGTCGAAACGGAGCCGGCCGGGGGCCACCAGCGACCCGGCCTGGCGGGCGTGTTCGCCCAGGAACTTCCGCAACGTGTGGTGCAGGACGTGGGTGGCGGTGTGCGACCGGGCCGTGGCCGCACGGCGTTCGGCGTCGACGACGGCTTCGACCTCCTCGCCCTGTCGCAGCTGGCCCGAGGTGACCACACCCTGGTGGACGATGGTGTCGCCCGGTCCGGGCAGGGTGTCGGTGACCTGGAGGACGCCGCCCTGCGACCGGATGGTGCCCGCGTCGCCCACCTGGCCGCCCCCTTCGGCGTAGAACGGCGTTCGATCCAGGATCAGCCGAATCCGCCGCCCCTCCCCCGCCACCTCGGAGGGCCCGTCGTCCGACGTCATGCCAATCAACCGGGCCTCGGCGTGGAGATCCGAGTAGCCGAGGAACTCGGTGGGCCCGGCGGCATGGGCGATGTCGGCCAAGGCGCCACCGGCGGTGTCTCCCCTCTTCGCCGCGAGCTGTCCCCGCCGCCGTTGCTCCTCCATGAGCCGCTGGAACTCGGCGGTGTCGAAGGCCAGCCCCTCCTGGGCCGCCAGCTCCACGGTGAGCTGCTCTTGGAAGCCGAACGTGTCGTGGAGCCGGAACGCCGCGTCGCCGGAAAGCGTGGTGGAGCCCGACCGTTTCGCCTTCGCCACCTCCTCGTCGAAGAGCGCCATCCCCTGGCGGTACGTCGCGGCGAACCGTTCCTCCTCCGATGTCGCAACCTGCAGGATGAATGGCTTGTTGGCGACCAGCTCCGGATACGCCTCGCCGAGCAGCTCGACCGTCGTCTCCACCAGGTCGGGCAGAACGGGCCGATCCACGCCGAGCCGCTTCGAGTACGTCACCAGACGGCGGAGCATCCGCCGCAGCACATATCCCCGTCCCTCGTTCGAGGGGAGCACCCCGTCGGCGATCAGGAACGTCACCGCCCGGCCGTGCTCGGCCATGATCCGGAGCGCCACGTCGTCGCGTTCGTCGGCCCGGTACTTCTTGCCGCTCAGCCGCTCCGCGGTCTCCACCAGCGGCTTCAGCAGGTCGGTGTCGAACAGGGTGTCGCCGTCTTGCAGGACCATCGCCACCCGCTCCAGGCTGGAGCCGGTGTCGATGTTCTGCCTGGGCAGCAGCCGGATCACGCTCGACTGGTCGTCGCATTCGTCCTGCATGAACACGAGGTTCCAGATCTCGCAGAACCGATCCTCGTCGACGTCGGGCCCTCCTTCCAGCCCGTGCTCCGGACCGCGGTCCACGAAGATCTCCGAGCACGGCCCGCACGGCCCGGCCACGTGCATCCACCAGAAGTTTCCGAGCTCGCCGAACTGGTCGAACTTGCCCCGCCGGACGATCCGGTCGGGGGACATGCCCGCCTCCTCGATCCACAGCGAGGCCGCTTCGTCGTCGGTGTCCAACACGGTCGCCCAGAGCCGGTCGTGGTCGATCCCGTAGCCCTCGGTGACCAGCTCGTGGGCCCACCGGATGGCGTCCCTCTTGAAGTAGTCGCCGAACGAGAAGTTGCCGAGCA
>DHWM01000072.1:10408-14781 GCA_002413185.1 Actinobacteria bacterium UBA5182 | reverse complement strand
TGCCGAGCATCTCGAAGAACGTGAGGTGCCGGTCGGTGTGTCCGACGTTCTCCAGGTCGGAGGCCCGGAAGACCTTCTGGACGGTGGCGGCGCGGAGGTACGGCGGCTCCTCCTGGCCCAAGAAGTAGGGCTTGAACT
Source organism: Actinobacteria bacterium UBA5182 (assembly GCA_002413185.1). Lineage (GTDB taxonomy): Bacteria > Actinomycetota > UBA4738 > UBA4738 > UBA4738 > UBA5182. The sequence continues at coordinate 14,643 of DHWM01000072.1, read as the reverse complement.
GGTTCATCCCGGCGTTCGCCAGGAGCAGGTTCGGGTCGCTCGGGATCAGCGACGACGAGGGCACACGGCGATGCCCGCGCTCCTCGAAGAAACGCAGAAAGAGCCGGCGGATCTCGGTGCCCCGCATGGTGCGGCTAGTGTACCGACGCCACCCTCGCGTTCAGCCCAGCAGATCCTTCGCCACCAGCCCCCAGAACTCGGTGGACAGGCGGAGCGATTCCTGGTCGATGCGCTCGTTGTTGCCGTGGAACATCGAGCTGAAGTCGGCGAAGGAGATCCGGTCGCTGAACAGTCCCGCCCCGTAAGCCGTCATGCCCTTGCGGCGGAAGAACCGCGCGTCGGTGGCCCCCACGATCATGAAGGGGATCGTCGAGGCGCCGGGCACGAGCTGCCTGGTGGCCCGGTTCAGCGTCTCCCACAGCGGCGTGTCCATGGACGATGCCGACGCTTCGTCGTCCGCCAATCCTTCGATCTCGACAGCGCCGAACAGCTCGCCCAACGCTTCGGCCAGCTGCGCCCGGACGTCCTCGGCTCGCTGCCCCGGAAGTGTCCGGATGTCCACCTGGAGCTCGACCGAGTCGGGGATGACGTTCGTCTTCACCCCGCCGTGCAGGATGGTCGGGGCGAACGTGGTGTGCGTGCAGGCGTGGACCATCCGGGCCAGGCCGATGTCCTCCACCGATTGGGAGAACGACCGGACGGCCTGCGGGTCGAGCAGCATCCGGGCCATCTCCTCGGGAAGGTCAGCCCCCTCCACGAACCGCCGCCACACGTCGTGGATCTGGGTCTCGGGCTGGTACTCGGCGATGCGCCTGACCACCTCGGCCGCCTTCACCAGCGCGTTGTCGGTTCGAAGCGGCATCGAGCCGTGACCGGGAGTCCCGTTCACCCGGATCTTGCACCAGTACGCGCCCTTCTCACCCACCATGACCGGCATCTTCGGGCCACTCCGCGAAGGGAGCGGCATCTGGAAGCCGCCGGACTCCGTGAGGATGTAGTCGGCCCGAACGGCGTCCAGCTCGTGCTCGGTGAGCCATTCGGCGCCGTAGGTGCCGAGGGCTTCCTCGTCGGCCACGCCAAGGTAGATCAGCGTCCCCTTCGGCGTGAACCCCTCGTCGGCGAGCTTCCGGAACGCCACGGCCATGGACGCCGTCTCGTTCAGCATGTCGATGGCGCCGCGACCCCACACCTCGCCGTCGACCAGTTCCCCCCCGAACGGGTCTCGCTTCCAGCCGTCGGGGTTCACCGGGACGACATCTGTGTGGCCCATCAACATGAGCGAGGGGGCCTGGGGGTCGCTTCCCTCGATCCTGGCGATGAGGCTTCCCCGGCCGGCCACCGGTTCGTAGCGTTCGATGTCCAGCCCCGAACCCTCCAGGTAGGAGGCCAGGAGGTCGACGCTGCGCTGCTCCTGGCCCGACTCCGGCGTCCCGTCGTTGACGCAGGCGTTCCGGATGAGCTGTTGCAGGAGATCGGTGACCTCGTCCACCAGAGCGGTCATGTGCGGGTCCTCCCCCTGGAACCACCGGCATCGTTCCCGGTGACCGCCTCGAGTTGGCCCCGGACCTCGGCCTCTTTCTCCGCCGAACCCACCTGGAACTCGCGTGCCGCCTCGCCCAGAAGCGACACGAGATCGCGGGCCGTGCCCCCTGCCTGCCGGGCGATGTTGGCGGGCGCCATCCGTTCGGCCTGCTGCTTCATCCATCGGGATGCCATGACGGCCGAGGTGGCCCCGAACCCCAACCCCAAGGCCAGCCAGAAGATCCTTCGCATCGGGCTATTTGTCCCGCCGGAGCCGGCGGACGGCCCGGGACATCCCCGCGCCGAACGCGGCCACCTTGACCAGCGGGCTGGACACCGTCTGCTCGACCACCGCCGTGAGGCGTTCGGCGCTCTGGGCGATCTTCCCGGCCGACTCCATGATCCCGTCCACCCGGTCGAGCTCCTTGTTGACCGAGGAGACGGTGGTCTTGAGCTCGCCGAGGAGCGGGACCGTCTCCTGACGGATCCCGTCCACCAGGAGCTTGGTGGACTCGAGGAGCCGGAACACGTTCACCATCACCACCGCGATGAACAGGACCATGAACGCCCACGCCACTGCGGCGATGATCCCCGCCAGGCCTCCCCAACTGAATGCGATCACCGCGTCCTCCTTCGTCATGGGTGCTTGGTGTCGAACGGAGCGGGCGATGCTCCCGTCATACCGGGCCGAATCATACCCGCCCCTCTACGCCCGCCCATCCTCTCGTTCGTCCTCGCCGGCCCTCTCCTCGCCCTGTCCAGAGGGGCGGTAGTACCGCTGGCCCTGGAACCGGGCGGGCCGGTATTCCTGTTCCACGACGTGCCCGGGGTAGTCGTGCGGGTACTTGTAGCCCTTGCCGTATCCGTGCTTGCGGAGGGCTGGATGACCCGGTTCTCGGAGGTGGAGGGGGACGGGATCGGCGGACGCCGCGTCAGCGGTGGCGGCGTTCAACGAGGCGATGACGCTGTTGGACTTCGGGGCCATGGCCAGGTAGATGGCCGCTTCGGCCAGGTTCAGGCGTGCCTCCGGCAGGCCAACGTACTCGACCGCCTGGGCCGCCGCGGTGGCGATCATCAGCGCCCGAGGGTCGGCCAGCCCGATGTCCTCGGAAGCGTGCACCACCATCCGCCGGGCGATGTACCGGGCGTCCTCGCCGGCCTCGAGCATCCGGGCCAGCCAGAACAGCGTGGCGTCGGGGTCGGACCCTCGGATGCTCTTGATGAAGGCCGAGATCACGTCGTAGTGCGCGTCGCCCTGCCGGTCGTACACGATGGCCTTCTTCTGGACGGACTCCTCGGCCAGCTCGCGGTCCACTTCGGCTTCGCCCTTCGCCTGGGCCGCCAGGACGGCGGCCTCCAGGCCGGTCAGCGCGATGCGGGCGTCGCCCCCCGCGATCCCGGCGAGGTGCTCCAGCGCTTCGTCGGTGACCTTGACGTCGATGCGGCCCAGCCCCCGCTCTTCGTCGGCCAGGGCCCGCTCCATCAGCACGCGGACGTCCGCGGGGGGCAACGGCTCCAGCCGGAGCAGGAGGCATCTCGAAAGAAGCGGCGACACCAGCGAGAAGTACGGGTTCTCGGTGGTGGCTCCGATCAGAACGATCGTTCCCTCTTCGACCGCGGGCAGCAGGACGTCTTGCTGGGACTTGCTCCATCGGTGGACCTCGTCGACGAACAGCACCGTCGAGATGAGGCTCCCCTTGGCGCGCTCCATGACCTTTCGAGCGTCGGCCACGCCCGAGGAGACCGCCGACAGCTGGACGAAGTCACCTCCGGCGGCCTTCCCGAGGAGGTGGGCTACCGTGGTCTTCCCGCTCCCCGCCGGCCCCCACAGCAGGAGGGATGGGACGCGGCCCGTCCCAACCAGCGCGGAGAGCGGCTTCCCGGGCCCGAGGAGGTGGTCCTGGCCCACCACCTCGTCAAGGGTCCGGGGGCGCATCCGGGAGGCCAGCGGCTCCATGGTCATCGAGGGCATCCTACGCAGCCCTGCCGAGACAGGTCAGTCGTAGAAGGCGATCAGACCCAGGATCGCGAACAGGACGATGAGCGCGGCGCCCTCGAACGCGTAGGCCTGGCCGTCCCCGGTGATCTGCCACAGCGACAGGGCCATCAGCACCAGCGCCCCGATGAACACCGGGTTGACCACGAAGGTGAGGTGCGTGGCGAACAGCAGCGACACCAGCACCAACACCGGGTACAACACCATGGCGACCTGGTTCACCGAGTTCTGGACCAGCGAGATCGCCAGGTCGCTCTTGCCCTTGTTCGCCTGGACCACGCCGGCGAAGTTCTCCACCGCGTTGCCGGCGATCGCCGCGATGACCAGCCCGGCGAACGTCCTCGAAAGGTGCAGGACGTGCAGCGACGGCTCCAGCGCGCCGACGAACCAGTCCGAGACCAGTCCCGCGGCAACACCGCCGACGGCGAGGAGCGCCACCGCGACCGGCACCGTCATCGCTCCCGCCGCTTCGCTTCGTTCCCGCTCCACGCCCACCTCCTCGCTCTCCCGGAGATATCGAGGGAGCCACATCGCGTACACGGCCAGTAGGCAGATCGAGCCGACCACCGAGATGACCTCGGTGTGCTGGCCGGCCCGGTCCCCCAGTCGCGACGACAGCCCGAGGAGCGCGAACAGAAACACCGCCAGCAGGAGCAGGGTGCTGGTGTCCTTGGGAAGCCGCCTGTCGAACCGCATGATGCCGTCGGGCGCGACGTGC
>DHWM01000072.1:0-10309 GCA_002413185.1 Actinobacteria bacterium UBA5182 | reverse complement strand
AGCAGCGACGTCTCGGCCACCACGCGATCACCGGCTCGAAGGGCGAACAGCACGACGAAGAACTCGGGGAGGTTCCCCAGGGTCGATTGGAGGACGCCGGTCAGGGCCGAGCTGGCGTGCTGTCCCAGCGCCTCGGTGGCCACCGAGACGATCCAGGCCACACCGGCCAGGGTGACCGCCGCGACGATGAAGGTGCCAACGTCGGAGGCGCCGGTGATGACGAGCGTTCCGGTGAGCGCCGTCCCGGCCAGGACACCGCCGGTGAGCCAGGCCTGGCGCGGCGAGAGCCCCGTTCGCACGTCGCCGGCTACCGAAACCGCATCCGCAGCATGTCGAGCTGCTCCTGCGAGGGTTCCGACGGCGCGCCGGTGAGCGGTTCGACTCCGGACGCCGTCTTGGGGAACGCGATGACGTCCCTGATGTTGTCGGTCCCCGCCAGCAGCATGACGATCCGGTCGACACCCACCGCGATCCCCCCATGCGGAGGGACCCCGTACCGGAACGCCCGGATCAGGAACCCGAACTTCTCCTCCGCCTGCTCCGGCGTCAGGCCCAGGAGGTCGAACATCTTGCGCTGGACCTCCGCACGGTGGATCCGGATGCTCCCGCTTCCCAGCTCGAACCCGTTCAGGGTGATGTCGTAGGCTCTGGCCTTCGCCGTCTCCGGGTTCAGGTCATCTGAGGCCGGCGCCGTGAACGGGTGGTGGTTGGGGACCCAGGCATGGTCCTCTTCGCCCCAGTCGAACAACGGCATGTCGGTGACCCACAGGAAGCTCCACTGCCCCTGGGGGATCAGCCCGAGGCGGGACGCCATCAACCGGCGGAGGCCGTCCAATGCCACGGCCACGCGCGAGGGCTGGTCCGCCACCAAGAGGACCAGGTCGCCGTCGCCCGCCCCTGTAGCGGAAGCCACCGCGCCGAGCTCGTCCGGCGAGAGATGCGAGATCACCGGGGACTTCACGTCCGAACGCTGATACGCCAGCCACACCAGGCCCGCCGCGCCGCGAGACGTGGCTTCCTGGACGAGCGCGTCCAGGTCCTTGCGCGACCACCCGGCGGCGCCGGGCGCGGCGAACCCCTTCACCAGGCCCCCGTTCTCCACCACGTGGGCGAAGGCCCGGAGCCCACTTCCCCGGAACGCTTCGGTGAGGTCGGCCAGCTCCATCCCGTACCGGGCATCCGGCTTGTCCGAGCCGTACCGCGCCATGCTCTCCTCGTACGTCAGCCGAGGGAACGGTGTCGTGAGCTCGACCTCCAGGAGCTCTCGCCACACCCGGACGAACATCGCTTCGATCAGGTCCTGGACGTCCCGCTCGGTGGGAAACGACATCTCCATGTCGAGCTGGGTGAACTCCCAGTGCCGGTCGGCCCGAAGGTCCTCGTCCCGAAGGCACCGCACGATCTGGTAGTAGCGGTCGAACCCGGCCACCATCAGGAGCTGCTTGAACATCTGAGGGGACTGCGGCAGGGCGTACACCTTGCCCGGCTGCAGCCGCGACGGGACCAGATAGTCACGGGCGCCCTCCGGCGTGCTCTTGGTGAGCATGGGCGTCTCGACGTCCACGAAGCCCCGTTCGTCGAAGAACCGCCGCATCGCGCCCACCACCCGATGGCGAAGCCGCATCACCTCGGTCATCTCGGGCCGGCGGAGGTCGAGGTAGCGGTACCTCAGGCGAAGCACCTCCTCCACGTCGACGCCATCCTCCACCGGGAACGGTGGCGTCTCGGATTCGGTCAGGACCTCGATGGCGATGGCCGCGACCTCCACCTCGCCCGTGGGAAGGGCGGGGTTGACCGTACCCTCCGGGCGCCGCCGAACCCGGCCCTCCACCCTGACCACGGACTCGGGCTTGACCTCCGAGGCCACGGCGTGCGGGCCCGGGGCGTCCTCGGGATGCGCCACGACCTGGACGGAGCCCTCCCGGTCACGGAGATCTAGAAAGACCACGCCGCCGTGGTCGCGCTTCCTCGACACCCATCCGGCCAGTACGACGGCGCTCCCCTCATCGTCGGCCCGCACCGATCCGCACATGTGGGACCTGCCGCCGGCGAGGGGCTCCGACGATGATGCCCCGGCGCTCACGAGTCGGCCTCGGCCTGGGTGGTGATCCACGCGATCGCCTGGTCCAGGCCGAACTCCTCCTGCCGCCCGTCCTCGAGCCGCCTGACGGTGACGGTACCGGCCGCGGCCTCCCGCTCGCCCACGATCACGGCGAAGCGGGCCCCGGCCCGATCCGCCATCCGGAGCTGGGCCCCCAGCGGCCTGTCCTGGAAGGAGCGGTCGGCCGCCAACCCGGCCTCACGAAGCAGCCGGGCGACCTCTCGGATCCGGGCCCGGCCCGGCTCCCCCACCGCGACAACGAACGCGTCCACCGGAGCCTCCTGCGGAACGGTCAGTCCCTCGTCCTCCACGGCCATGTCCACCCGCTCCAGCCCCATCCCGAACCCCACCCCCGGGACGTGGGGGCCGCCCAGCGCCTCGGCCAGGCCGTCGTAGCGGCCGCCGCCGAACAGGGTGGCCTGGGCGTCGGACAGCACCTCGCTGACGAACTCGAACGCCGTCCGCGTGTAGTAGTCGAGGCCGCGAACCAGGCTGGGGGTGAGCTTCGGCTTCAGGCCCTCCTCCTCCAGCCCTGCCAGCACCCCGTCGAGGTGCGCTCGGCAGGCCGAGCACAGCCGGTCCGTGATCCTGGGCGCCCCGTCCGAGACGTCCCGGCACGACTGGTCCTTGCAGTCGAGGACGCGAAGTGGATTGTCCCGGAAGTGCTCGCGGTGCTCGTCACGGAGCCGGTCCCGGTTCGCCTCGAGGTAGTCCAGCAGCTCCTCGCGGTACCCCGGGCGGCAGCTCTCGTCCCCGATGCTGTTGATCTGGAGCTCGTATCGAGACAGGCCGAGGTCGCGCAGCAGGCGGTCCCCCACCGAGATCACCTCGACGTCCGCCGAGGGTTCCTCCACGCCGAACACCTCGATGCCGAACTGCCGGTGCTCCCGGTACCGGCCCTTCTGAGGGCGGCCGTACCGGTACATTCGGGTCAGGTAGTATGCCTTGAACGGCGTGGGCTGGTCCTGCTGGTGCTGGAGATACGCCCGCATCACCGGGGCCGTTCCCTCGGGCCGAAGCGTCAGCGACCGGTCGCTTCGATCGGTGAACGTATACATCTCCTTGCTCACCACGTCGCTGCTCTGGCCGGACGTCCGAGAGAAGAGCTCCGTGTGCTCGAACCCCGGCGTCTCGACGTACCGATAGCCGTAACTCCGGGCGAGCTTCGCCGCGAGGTCGTACAGCGCTCGCATCCGGCCGCCCTCCGGAGGCAGGAGGTCGAGCGTTCCCCTGGGCGGAGCGAGGTCCATCCGAACTCCTCAGGCGAGTTCGAGCAGGAACGGGTTCGTGGCCCGCTCCAGCCCGACCGTGGTCTTCTCACCGTGCCCGGGCAGGACCTCGAGGTCGTCCGGCAAGGCTAGGAATCGCCGCAGGCTGGATTCCATGTGGGACCACGACGAGTTGGGAAAGTCGTACCGGCCGATGGAGCCGCGGAACACCAGGTCGCCGCTGAACAGGACCCCCGGGATCCGGAAGCACGAGCTCCCGGGGGTGTGGCCGGGCGTGTGCACGACCTCGAGCGCCCACCCGGCCAGCTCCAGGACGTCTCCGTCGACGAACGTCCGCACCTCTTCGGGCTTGCCCGCCGGGACCGGCATGCCCGCCCCCCAGGCCTGCGGGTCGGTCAGGGCAAGCTCGTCCTCCTTGTGGATGTGGAAGGGAAGCTCCGTCCCGCACAGCTCGCGGGCCGAGCCGATGTGGTCGAAATGCCCGTGCGTGGCCAGGACCGCCACCGGGCGCTTGCCGGCGGCGCCCAGGAGCGCGACGACGCGATCTGGCGAGAACCCCGGGTCGACGACCACCGCTTCCTCGCTTCCCTCGGCAGCGAGCAGCCAGCAGTTCGTCCCGAACGGGTTGTCGGAAAAGGCCTCCAGGTACATCGAGGCGCAATGCTAACAGCGGTGGTTCGGCGGGCTGGTTCCCGGGATCCGGGAAGCGGGGCTCCTACGCGGGCTCGACGGCCAGGTCCATCAGCGTCAGCCGATCCAGCGTCGTGTGGAGCTGGTCGTCGAAGGACGACAGCAACCGCTCCACGGCTCCGCAGCGCTCCGGCGCTCGAGATCCCTCGCCGCTGGCCCATTGCCGGTCCACGGCGGCCAGTACCTCGCCCACCGTGATCTCCCCCGGTGGGCCCGCCAGGGAGAACCCGCCCATCGCCCCGCGGTGGCTCACCACCAATCCGTCCCGCCTCAGCTCTCCCAGGATGTTCAGGAGGAACTTCGGCGAGATTCCCAAGCTGCGGGCGATCCCCCTCCCGCTGACCGGTTGGCCGGCCGGCGCCCGGGCCAGCTCCCCCATGGCTCGAAGCGCGTACTCGGCCCGCGCGCCCAGACGCACGTTCACCCCTTCATCTCCTCCACTGGCTCAGCCCGCTACCGCCAGGCCGCGCCGGGTTCGGATCCGCCGGTCGAACGCCCCGAACACGGCCAGGTCCACGATCATGCCGATGGCCACGATCACCACCATGACCGCCAGCACCTCGGGGGTGTCGAGGTTCTCCCGCGACGCGTTCATGAGCTGCCCCAACCCAAGCGCACCGCTGGCGATGAGCTCGCCGGCCATGAGCGAACGCCACGCGAACGCCCAGCCCTGCTGCAATCCACCCACGTATCCCGGGACCGCCGCCGGGAAGATGACGGTGCGGTACAGGCGCCACCCCTTCGCTCCCAGCGTTCGGCCAGCCCGTTCCAACAGAGGCGGCACCTGCCGCAGGCTGTTCACCGTGGCCAGCGTCACCGACGGAAACGACCCGATCACCACCACGAACAGGACCGCCGTCTCGTTCAGGCCGAACCACAGGATGGCCAGAGGGAGCCACGCGATCGATGGCAGCGACTGCAGCCCGATGATCAGGCTCCCGAAGCTCCGTTCGATGAACTGCGAGGCGACCATGGCCAGCCCGGCCAGGGTCCCCGCCGCCACGGAGACGGCGAACCCGATGAGGAGGCGGATGAGGCTCGCCTCCGCGGCTCTGGGGATGCTGCCATCCGCCACGTTCGCCCGCAATGACCCCCACACCTGGAGCGGCGATGGGAGGACGACATGGTCGAAGAACCCCGTCTGGTAGACGAGCTGCCACACCGCCACCAGGGCCAGCACCGCGGCGAGGCGGGGCCAGACCTGCTTAGCCGCCGATCTCGCGCGCCACAACCTTCTCCACCTCCTTGATGAGATGCCGGTGCACGTCCGACACCACCTTCGCCAGCAACGGGTCGTCGAACTCGCGGGGCCGAGGAGCGGTGATGCGCTGCTCTTCCACCAGCGTTCCCGGGGGGGCCGACATCAACAGCACCCGGTCGGCCAGGAACGCCGCCTCCCGGACGTTGTGCGTGACGAAGACGAACGTCTTCCCCGTCTCCACCCACACTCGCTGGAGCTCCCGCTGGAGGATCTCCCGGGTCTGGGCGTCCAGCGCGGCGAATGGTTCGTCGGCCAGGAGGACGTCCGGTTCGCAGGCCAGGGCCCGGGCCAGGGCGGCCCGCTGGCGCATCCCACCCGAGAGCTCGTGGGGCTGGGCATCGGCGAACCGGCTCAGGTGGACCTTGCCCAGCCAGAACATCCTGCGGTCCCGGCGCTCCGTCTTCGGCACGCCGGCGAGGCCCAGGGCGAAGTCCACGTTCGCCGCAACACTCATCCACGGGAACAGCGCGGGCTCCTGGAACAGGACGGCTCGGTCCGGCCCCGGTCCCGAGACGGGGCGGCCATCGATCAGGACCTCCCCACGATCCGGCCGATCCAGCCCCGCGATGATGTTGAGGAGCGTCGACTTCCCGCAGCCCGATGGCCCGAGCAGACAGACGAACTCACCCGGCGCCACGTCGAACGTCACGTCGGTGCAGGCCGATACCTTCCCGCCGCGGGCGCTCCTGTAAGTCCGGGCGACGTTGCGCAGGGAGACCTTGGCCGGCGCCGTTCCGGCCTGTGGCGATGGCTCCAGGCGAAGATCGGGCCCGGTGACGGCAGGCCTCACGACGATGCCTGCACCGCGGGCTGGCCGATCGACGTCAACACCGCGTTGAGGTCCTCCAGCCGGTAGATGGAGAGCAGGTTCGACGGCACCGAGTCGATGTATCCCAGCGCCTTGGAGTGCTCCGCGTTGGCACGCAATGACGAGGCCACGGGGTCCCAGTTGAACGTCATCTCCGCCCATGCCTTCGAAAGGACGGCGGGATCCAGGCTCTTTCCACCCAGCGTGGCCAGCTCCGTGTTGGCGATCTGCGACGCCCGGTCGGAGTTCTGCTGGATGAACCGGATGGCGTCGACGTTCCCCTTGACCAGCTTCTTCACCACGTCGGCGTGGGCGGAAAGGTAGCCCGTGGAGACCAGCAGGTTGGTGGTGACGAACTGGCCTCCAGGCCACAGGGACCGCTCATCGAGGAGCTGCGTGGCCAGGTTCATGGACGTCAGGAGGCTCGGGTAGGGCTCGGGCAGCCAGGCCCCGTCGATCTGCTTGGCTTGCATGAGCTGGACCGAATCGGAGTTCTTCTCGAGCGGCACCACGGTGACGTCGCCGCCTTCGTCCTTCGCCTTCAAGCCGTTCCGGTGCAGGTAAGTCCGGAGGGCGACGTCCTGGGTGTTGCCGATGCCCGGGTCGGCGATGCGCTTGCCCTTGAGGTCGGCCGGCGAGGAGATGCCCGCGCCGGTCCGCACCACCAGCGAGGCCCCACCCTGGGTGGCTCCAGAGACCACGGCCACCTTCCCGGACTTGATGAACAGGGAGACGGTCGGACCGGGACCGATGTAGGTCGCGTCGATGGAGCCGGCCAGCATGGCGTTGCTGGCGTCGCTCCCGGAGTTGAACGGGACCACCTTCAGCTTGGTCGGGGCGAGATCCTTGGCCAGGATCCCCTGAGCGATGCCCACCAGGCCGGGGGCGTGGGTGAGGTTCAAAAAGACGCCCAGCCTCAGGGTTGTGCTGCTGCCGGCCGACTTCGCGGCAGAGCTGGCGCAGCCCGTTCCCACCAGGGCGATCACTGCAAGGCCCATACAGGCTCGTTTCAACAATTCGTCCTCCTCCCCGGAATGAAAGGAAGCCGCGCCCCCTCTACGGGTTCGGCGCGGCCTCCGGTCGTCCGGTCAGCTTGGTCGCTTTCGAAACGGCATACTACACTGACCTCACTGAGTTAGTCAAGCAAGTAGACTTCGTGCTATGGTCAGGATGTGGCGGCGACCGACCCGATGCTGGCAGAGCTCGCCCAGCTGCCCGGGGAGGAGCTCCGGCTCCTGCTACGGGTGGCCGAGGTCCTCCGGCGGATCGAGTTCGGGACGGTCCTGCTGGTGGTGCAGGATCGCAAGGTCGTCCAGATCGAGCTGGCGGAAAAGTTCCGGCTTCGTTGAAGGACGCTCAGGGAACGTCCACCCAGGCGATGCGGGTGAACACCACACCGCCGGAGTCCGCTGCGTCCGCCTCCCCGGCCACTCCGAATCCCCACCACCGCAACAGGTCCCCAACCGGTTCGCACGGCTCCCTGTTCGTGCTCACCGTTCCGTAGGAGCACACCACCAGCCGGCCCCCGGGCTTGACGAAACCCTCCAGCAGCCTTCCGATGTAGCGCGGCCGATCACCCTCCTCGACGTAGTCCAGCTCCGTGCGGACGAAGTCGAACCGCATGGGCGGGTCCCACGCCATGGCGTCGCCCACGAAGAACCGATCGGCCCATCGGGGCAACCTCCGTCGGGCCAGCCCGGCCAGCTTCCGCGAGGCGTCCAGGCCGTACGGTTCCGTCTCCCGCCCGTCCTCCCGACACCACGCCTGGAGCGTCTCCATGAGGTGTCCGTTGGCGCATCCGATGTCCAGAAAGATGCCATCTCGGTCGATGGCCAGGGCGAGGACGCGCCGAGCCCGTTCCCACCGGGCAGCATCGCCCCGGAACCCGGACTGGCCCCGAGGATCCTCGGCCGCCAGGTACGACTCCTCCAGCCCCCTCCCGATGGCGGCTCGGGATCCCTTCGTCATTCGGCGCCGTCGAGCAGGATGGTCACCGGCCCGTCGTTCACCAGCTCCACCTCCATGTGCTCGCGGAACGCCCCGCGCTTCACCCTTGCGCCCCGAGCCTCCAGGGCGACGGCGAATGCCTCCAGGCGCTCCTTCGCCACCTCAGGTGGGGCTGCCTTCGCCCACGAGGGACGTCGCCCCTTCGAAACGTCCCCGTACAGCGTGAACTGCGGGACCACCAGCGCCTCGCCGCGAACGTCCGCCAGCGAGCGGTTCATCTTGCCGTTCTCGTCTTCGAAGATCCGAAGCTCGTGAACCTTGCGGGCCAGCCGGCCCGCTTCGGCCGGGCCGTCGTCCACCCCACAGCCCACCAGGATCAGCAGTCCCGGCCCGATCTCCGCAACGGTGATGCGGGAGACGCGGACCGAGGCGCGGGACACTCGTTGGATCACCAGTCGCACGAGGGGAGCCCGTCCTCGACCGAACGGCCCGGGCCTATCCCGGTACCACGCGGTTGGCGTCGAACACCCCGTCCACCCGCTTCACGGCGGACAGGATGCTCGACAGATGCGCGATGTCCGCCAGCTCGAACGTGAACCGCAGCGTGGCCACTCGGTCCCGACCGGTGTTCGACGACGCCGCGATGATGTTGACGTGCTGGTCTCCCAGCACCGTGGCAACGTCCTGGAGGAGCTTTCGCCGGTCCAGCGCCTCCACCTGGATGGAGACGGCGAAGGACGTCTGGCGTCCCGGAGTCCACGACACCTCGATCAGCCGGTCGGGCTCTTTGACCAGCTCCTTCACGTTGGGGCAGTCCGTCCGGTGGACCGACACGCCCTGGCCCCGGGTGATGAACCCCATGATCTGGTCGCCCGGCACCGGCGTGCAGCACCGGGCCAGCTTCACCCACACGTCGCTCCGGCCCTGTACGACCACCGCCTGGGTCGGTGGTCTGGCCAGCCGGACCGGCCGGGCCGCCGGGATCTCTTCGGCTTCCTCGTCGGCCTCCTCCGAGACCAGCCGGGTCAGCCGCGACACGATCGACTGGGGCGACACGTGGCCCTCTCCGATGGCCACGTACAGCGCTTCCAGGCTCGGGTACTTGAGGTCCGCCGCCACCTGGGACATGAACGCATCCGAGGTCAGGCGTACCGCCGGGAGCGAGTGGCGGCGAAGGGTCCGCTGGAGCAGATCCCTTCCCATCTCCAGCGCGTCCTCCCGTCGCTCCCGGGAGAACCACTGCCGGATCTTGTTGCGGGCCCGGGGGGACTTCACCAGCGCCAGCCAGTCCTGCTTCGGCCCGGCGTCGGCCGCCTTCGACGTGAGGACCTCGACGGTCTCTCCGGTCTGGAGCTCGTAGTCCAGCGGAACCAGGCGCCCCGCCACGCGCGCGCCCATGCACCGGTGGCCCACGTCGGTGTGGATGGCGTAGGCGAAGTCGATGGGAGTCGAGCCCGCCGGGAGATCCATGACGTCGCCCTTCGGCGTGAACACGAAGACCCGGCCCGCGTAGAGGTCGACCTTCAGGCCGTCCATGAACTCCTTGGGGTCGGCCATGTCCTTCTGCCACTCGAGCATCTGGGCCAGCCACGCGATCTCGGCCTGTTCGTCGGCGGCCTTCTTCGCCGACCCCCGGTCCTTGTACCGCCAGTGCGCGGCGATCCCGTACTCAGCGGTGCGGTGCATCTGCTGCGTCCGGATCTGCACTTCCAGCGGGCGCCCCTCCAGCCCGATCACGGTGGTGTGCAGGGACTGGTACATGTTGAACTTGGGCATCGCGACGTAGTCCTTGAACCGGCCCGGGACCGGCTTCCACAGGGCGTGCAGCGCGCCCAACGCCGCATAGCAGTCGCGGACCGAGTCCACCAGGATCCGGATCCCAACGAGGTCATAGATCTCGTTGAACTCCTTGCCCCGGAGCACCATCTTCTCGTACACGCTGTAGAGGTGCTTCGGCCGGCCCTCAACTTCGGCCTTCACCTTCATCTCCCGGATCTTGGCGGCGATCTGGTCGCACACCGCCTCGACGTACGCCTGGCGCTCGCCCTCCTTTTTCTCCACCAGGCTCTGGATCTCCTCGAACCGGCGCGGATACAGCGCCTGGAAAGCGAGATCCTCCAGCTCCCACTTGATGCGATGTACCCCCAGGCGGTGGGCCAGAGGCGAGTAGATCTCGAGGGTCTCGGTGGCCTTCTCCTGCTGCTTCTGGCGGGAGAACACCGAGAGCGTGCGCATGTTGTGGAGCCGATCGGCCCTGTCTCTTATACACATCT
>DHWM01000050.1 GCA_002413185.1 Actinobacteria bacterium UBA5182 | reverse complement strand
TGGAGCCGGAGCGCGGAATCGAACCGCGGACCTACGCATTACGAGTGCGTCGCTCTGCCAACTGAGCTACTCCGGCGGCCCAGGCATTGTACCGACGCCCACCGCGCTGACCCGTCTCCGGGGCCGCATCGGCCGGCGCCTACACCGCGTGCCCTGCCAGCGAGCTGAGCCGAAGGAACAACCGCTCCAGGATCAGGCGCGCGTTGAGGTTCGTCTCGTCGGCGAGATCGGCACGAGCCTGCTCGACGGCCCCCATGGCGATGGCCGCCGTCACCGCCGACACCGCGCCCCGCTCGGCGCCGAGCGCGCCAGGCCGGTCCAGGTTGATCAGCACGTCGTCCCCACCGCCGGACGAGGCCGCCACCAGGTCCCGCCAGTAGGCCGCCAGCGCCAGGAGCGACCAGTCCAGGAACTCCCGCTCGGCCCGGCGAACCCGGCGCTCGTGCTGCTCCTCCAGCCGCCGGACCACGCCGCGGAACGCCTCCTCGGGCTTTCCACGTTCGTCGAGGAAGGGCCGAAGCTCCGCGGCGAGCTCCTCACCGAGCCGCCCCCGAAAGTCCTTGGCCGCCGCGGTGAGCTGCTCGGCGGCGGCCAGCGCCCCCGGTGGGCCCTGCCCGGCCGTCGCCGCCGCCTCCAGCGCCACGTCCCGGAACGCCAGCGCGTCGTCGTCGCGAGCCAGGCGCCTGGCCCGGCCCATGTTCCCCCCGGCCAGCCGGCACGCCAGCCTGGCCCGCCCGGGATCCAGCCCCTCGCGCACCAGCGACTCCACCACGAACTCCTCGGACAGCGGCGGGAACGAGATCTCCTGGCAGCGCGACCGGATCGTGTCGGGCAGGTCGTCGGGTCGCGCCGACAGCAGGACGAACACCGTGTCCAAGGGCGGTTCCTCCAACACCTTCAGCAGGACGTCCGCCGCCTCGATTCGCAGCCGGTCGGCCTGGAGCACCACCAGCACCTTTCGACCCGGCTCCATCGGCGTGAGGTAGGCCTGCCCCGCCAGCCACCGGGCGGTGTTGGGATCGCCGGCGTCCCGGCCCACCAGGATGTCGGGGCCCGTCGGCTCGAGCACCAGCATGTTCGAATGGCGCTCGCCCAGCGCCAGGCGGCACGCCCGGCAGTCGCCGCAGCCGCCGTCCGGGCACAGCAGGGCCGCCGCCACCGCCCGCATGGCGAGGCGCTTCCCCGAGCCCTCCGGCCCGGTGAACAGGTAGGCATGGCGAGGGTGTTGAACGGCCCGCGCCAGGAACGCGGAGGCGTGCTCCTGGCCGGGAACGTCCGCGATCACCGGCGGCAGTCCCTCCATCGACGACTCGACGGCGGTCACGAGGTCGGCTCCGTCCTTCCTTCGGCATCGCGTCGCAGCACGCGCAGCAGCGCCGCCTGGACGCGCTGGTGGACCTCCACCGGCGGGCCGGTGCCGTCGACCACCGAGACCCGCTCGGGGTTCTCCTCGGCGATGTGGAGGTAGGCGTCGGAGACCCTGGCGTGGAACGAGATGTCCTCGGACTCGATGCGATCGGGATCGCTGCCGGCCCGGGACAGCCCCTCCTCCGGCTCAACGTGGAGCAGCACCACCAGGTCCGGCAGGAGCCCCTGGGTGGCCCAGTCGTTGAGCGCCGACACGTCCTGCTCACCCAGGCCTCGCCCCGCCCCCTGGTAGGCCAGTGACGAATCGACGAACCGGTCGCACAGCACCACCTTCCCCTCGGACAGCGCGGGACGGATCACGGCCGTGACCAGCTGGGCCCGGGCCGCGGCGAACAACAGCGCTTCGGCCCGGGGGTCGACCGTCCCGGTGGCCGGGTTCAGGATGGTGTCCCGGAGACGGTCCCCGAACCCCGTCCCTCCGGGCTCGCGGGTCACCACGACGTCACGGCCCAACGACCGCACGTACGCCGCGGCCATCTGGACCTGGGTCCCCTTGCCCGAACCCTCCACGCCCTCGAACGTGATGAACACCCCCGGCCGCGCTTCGTGATGGAACCGGCCCACCAACGCCAGTGGACGGGGCCGAGCCAGACGGAGGCGCTTCAAGCCTGCCCGCGACAGGAACCCCGCAGCCACTACGACCACACCACCCAGCCACATCGCGTCGCGCGTGCCCGAGAAGTCCAGGGTCCGCCCCCCGACGTGCACGATGTGCGTCCCGATCACCGCGGCCATCGCCGGGAAGGCCACCAGGGCCAGGAACAGCGTCATCCGGGCCGAGATGGTGAGGGTGGCGAAGGTCCGTCCCCGGTATTCGTCGGCCACGTTCTCCTGCAGCATCGTGTAGCCGGTCACCCACGTCAGCCCCACGCCGACGCCCATCGGCACCGTGAACAGCGCGGCCAGCGCGATCGAGGGCATCGCCGCGAGCAGAAAGAGACACCCCGCCGCCCCGAGCATCGAGACGTAGAACAGTTTCTCCTTCTCCACGCGGCGCGACGCGAACCCCATCAGCCCCATCCCCGCTCCCATGCCCAGGCCGAACGCGATGATGAGGTATCCGAACCCGGTCGACCCGGCGTTGACCGAATAGCGGGCGAAGATCGGGCCGAGCGAGATCACCGCGCCGACGCCGGCGAACGCCATCACCACCCCGATCGTCATCGCCCGGACCAGGGGCTGCTCGCGGAGGAACCGGTAGCCCTCCTTCGCCTCGTCGAACGCGCTCCGCAGGTTGAGCTTGGGAACGTTCGCGGCGCGGACCCGCGACACCGCGTTCCGGCGGAGGTTCAGGCCCCACACCATGTACGCGGAGAACCCGAACGTGGCAGCGTCCAGCCACAGGGCCAGGAACTCCGGGCTGTGGTGGAAGTACGCGACCCTCGTGCCGATGGCCGCGGCCACCCCCGCCAGCAAGGTGTAGATCGCGCCGCCCAGTGGGAGCGTCCCGTAGGTCGTGATGAGCCCGATCGAGTTCGCGTTGGCCAACTGCCGCCGGGGGACCAGGTTCGGGATGCTGGCGTCCTTGGCGGGTGTCCACAGGAGCGACAGGCACTCGATCACGAAGGACAGCAGGAAGATCGCCCACAGGCCCGGCATGAAGGGCATCGACGCGTACAGCACGCCGCGGGAGATGTCGGCGATGATCATGACCCTGCGGCGGTCCAGACGATCGGCGAACACTCCGGCGAATGGACCGAACAGGACGGACGGCAGGAGCCGGGCCAGCATGACCGCCGCCACCGCCAGGCCGCCCTTGGCGGCGCCGCCGCCCAGCCGGGCCACCAGGGCCGTCACAGCCACGAACCCCACCCAGTCCCCCAGCGAGGAAACGAGCATGGCCCGCCACAGTCGTGAGAACGACGGGTCGGTGAGGAGGGGCCGGAGGCCGGCGGGCGGGCTGTGGGGAAGCTCGGGGATCTGTTCGGCGGCTGTGGCCATCGAGCCTAGCTCGCCTTGCTCGCCCTGCTCGCCCTGGCGGACGGGGCCTTCTTCTTGCCACCGCCCCGAGCCGCCGGTCGCGCCGAGCGGCCGCCCCGGCCCCCTCCCCCGCCCCGGCTCTTCGGCACCAGCGCCTTGGCTTCGTCCTCGGGGAGCTCCTCGCCCCCCTCGCTCCACGCTTTGCCGCAGGCGATGCACCGGCGCGCGCCGCCCCGAGCCGCGACCACCAGGCCCTGGCAGTTGGGGCAGGGCTCCGGGAACGGCTGCTGGTTGACCGAGAACGTGCACTCGGGATAGCGGCTGCACGAATAGAACGACCCGAACCGGCCCTTCCGTTCGACCAGCTCGCCCTGCTTGCACTGTGGACACGTGATGCCGGTGCCCTTGGGCGGCTCCTTCTTGATGTACTTGCACTCGGGGTACGCGGAGCAGCCGATGAACGGCCCGTACCGGCCGACCCGGCGCATCAAGGGGTGACCGGACTCGGGGCACAGCTCGTCCAGAAGCTCCGGCTCCGGACGGGCCTCGCCGGAGAGCTCCCGCGTGTACTTGCACTCCGGGTAGTTCTCGCAGGCGATGAACTTGCCGTACCGGCCGAGCTTCTCCACGAGGTGCCCCGGCGTGCGCCCTTCCTCCGGGCACCGCGGGCACAGCTCGTCGAGGCGCTTCTCCGGGGGCTGGATCTTCGGCCCGACGATGTCGACGGTCTCCTTGAAGGGGTCGTAGAACTCCCGAAGCACCTGGACCCACCCGGCCTTGCCCTCGGCGATGTCGTCGAGCTCCTCCTCCAGCCGCACGGTGAACCCGACGTCGACGATGTCGGGGAAGTAGTCGACCAGGGTGTCGGTGACCACCTCGCCGATGTCCTCCGGGTAGAACCGCTTGTCCTCCAACCTGACGTACTTCCGGTCGAGCAGCGTGGAGATGGTCGGGGCATAGGTCGAAGGCCGCCCGATGCCGTTCTCCTCCAAAGCCTTCACCAGGCTGGCCTCCGTGTACCGCGGGGGCGGCTGGGTGAAGTGCTGCTCGGGCAGCAGCTCCAGGAGCCGGAGCGCCTGCTCGGCCGTCAGGGCCGGGAGCGTGGCCTCGGCGTCTTCGTCGGCGGTGTCGTCGCGTCCTTCGAAGTACACCCGGCGGAAGCCGTCGAACTTGAGCGTCTGTCCGGTGGCGCGCAGGAGGTAGGCCGGCTGCTGCCCCGGGTCCTGGTCGGGCATGGTCGCCGAGATGTCCACCGAGACCTGGTCGAACCGGGCTTCGGCCATCTGCGAAGCGACGGTCCGCTGCCAGATCAGCCGGTACAGCCGGAACTGCCCGGGGTCCAGCACCTGCTCGAGCTGGTCGGGGTGGCGAGCCGCGTTGGTGGGCCGGATGGCCTCGTGGGCCTCCTGGGCTCCCCGCTGCTTCTTTCGATACCGGCGAGGCTCGGCCAGCGCGTACTCCGGACCGTACAGGTCGGTCACCACGCGGGTCAGCTCGGCCAGGGCCTGCTCGGCGATGTTGACCGAGTCCGTTCGCATGTAGGTGATCAGGCCCACCTGGCCCTCGCCGGGGAGGTTCACGCCCTCGTACAGGCGCTGGGCGATCTGCATGGTCCGGCGCGACGAGAACCCGAGCTTGCGGGCCGCTTCCTGCTGCAAAGTCGAGGTGGTGAAGGGAGGGGCGGGGGTCCGCTTGATCTCGCGCTGGCGAACCTCCTGGACCCGGTAGGCGGCGTTCCACAACCGGTCGACGTGCGCCTGGGCTTCCTCCTGGGTCGAGAGCACCAGGCCCCTCTTGTCGGGAGAGGCGGGCAGCTTGTCCTCGCCGACCTGGATGAGGCGGGCCAGGAACGAGGTCTGCCCCTCCGCCGGGCTGAGCCGGGCGTCGACGCTCCAGTACTCCACCGCGACGAATGCCCGGATTTCCCGCTCCCGGTCCACGATCAGCCGGAGCGCCACCGATTGGACCCGCCCGGCAGAGAGCGCCCGGCGGAGGCGCTTGGAGAGCAGTGGGGAAAGCTCGTAGCCGACGATCCTGTCCAGGATCCGCCGAGCCTGCTGCGCGTCGACCAGGTGGAAGTCGATGTGCCGCGGTTCCCGGAACGCGCCCTGCACGGCGTCCTTGGTGATCTCCGTGAACGTGACCCGGTTGGCCGTGCGGGGATCGGCGCCGATGGACTCGGCGACGTGCCACGCGATGGCCTCGCCCTCGCGGTCGAAGTCGGTGGCGAGCCATAGTCCCCCGGCGTTCCGGTACGCTGCCCTGAGCCGGCGGATCGTCTCTTCGGAGTCGGCCTTGACCTGATACTCGGGCCGGAAGTCGTGCTCCGGGTCCACGCCCATTCGGTCCTCGGGGAGATCACGGACGTGGCCGCGGCTGGCCGCGACGGAGTAGTCGGAGCCCAGATAGCGCTCCAACGTCTTCGCCTTCGTCGGCGACTCCACGATCACCAGTTGCTTTGCCACGGTCCGTTCCTCAGTTCCCTTTGCTTTCGGCGGGCATGGTGGGGTTCTCTACTCCTCGCCCGGGGGGATGTCCAGTCCGGCTCACTGTACGGCATGCGGGCGACAGGTCCCAGAACCGTCGCGGTGGCGTGCCACTGCAGGTGAAGCGCCGGTAGCCCTGTTGAACGGGCAACCGAATCCTCATATTCCCGAGCGCTCTGGGTACTGCCCCGCTGCTACGCTCGCAGCCCTCTTCCAGGGAGCGCGATGACCCACTTCGTCACCAGCACCGTTCAGGACTTCGGCTATGTGGCCGTGTTCCTGCTGATGCTGGCCGAGTCCGCCTGCATCCCCATCCCCAGCGAGGCCACCATGCTGTTCGGCGGGGCCCTGGCCAACGCGACCTTCACGGCGACGCTGCCGGGGCATCCCCATCACCTCAACTTCATCCTGGTCGGGCTGCTCGGGACCGTCGGGAACCTGGTGGGATCATGGATCGCCTACGCGGCCGGCAAGGCCGGCGGGCGGCCACTGGTGGAGCGGTGGGGACGGCTGGTCCTGCTCAAGCCCCACGACATCGACCGGGCCGAAGCGTGGTTCGCGAAGCATGGCGAGCGCGCCGTTTTCGTCTCCCGTCTGCTTCCCGTGATTCGGACCTTCATCAGCCTGCCGGCCGGCGTGGCCGAGATGCCGCTCGGAACGTTCACGATTTACACGGTGGCCGGCTGCCTGCCGTGGACGTTCGCCCTGGCGGGCGTCGGCTACGCGGTCGGGGGGAGCTGGACCCGGATCCAACGCTACATCGCCCTGGCCGGCATCGCCCTGGCCATCATCCTGGTCGGCCTGATCGGCCTGTGGATGTTCCGGCGGTACCGGACTCGCCGCCGGGAGGCCGAACACAGCACGGCTCCGTAGGTGACGGCCGTTCGCCGGCGCGGCTTCAGCGCGTCGTGGCGAGGGCTCTAGACATCGTTCGCCTCCGCCACAGCATCGTCTGGAGAGAAGGTCTGGGCTGGGCCCAACACGTCGTAGCGAACTCCGTCGTCCAACCGCGTGACCGAGGTAGCCGTGGGCCCCGAGATGAGGAGTGCCGTAACTCCGTTCCGAATGTGGGTCACGGACCATTCGCCCTCGCAACCGGAGCTATGGTCGCACCCGGTCGCCTCCTTCTCCAGTTGACTCTGGGACACCTGCGTCAGACCCTCGGCGACCCAGAACACGCCCCCCGCCGGGTCGTTGAAGAGCCAGACGATCGACCGCTCGGA
>DHWM01000120.1 GCA_002413185.1 Actinobacteria bacterium UBA5182 | reverse complement strand
GGAAGCCGCTGTTCGGCTACCCCGTGGTGGTGTTCTCGGGGATCGCCATCGGGATCATGGGGTGGGGCGTGTGGGCCCACCACATGTTCGCCGTGGGGCTGGGCCCGGCCGCCAACGCCGCCTTCGCCGTCTCCACCATGCTCATCGCCGTGCCCACCGGGGTGAAGATCTTCAACTGGCTGGCCACGCTGTGGCGGGGCGACCTCCGGTTCCACAGCCCCTTGCTGTTCTCGCTGGGGTTCATCGCCATGTTCACCATCGGTGGCCTGTCGGGGGTCACCCACGCCGTGGTGCCGGCCGACTACCAGCAGACCGACACGTACTACATCGTGGCCCACTTCCACTACGTGCTCTTCGGGGGCAGCATCTTCGGCCTGTTCTCCGGCATCTACTACTGGTGGCCCAAGGTGTTCGGCCGGATGCTGAACGAGACCATGGGCAAGCTCCACTTCTGGCTGATGCTGATCGGGTTCAACGTCACGTTCGGGCCGTTCCACATCCTGGGCCTGGAAGGGATGCCGCGCCGGATCTACCGGTATCCGGCCACCGCCGGGTGGAACTTCTGGAACTTCGTGTCCTCCATCGGCGCGTTCATGATCGCGGCGTCGATCCTGCTGTTCATCATCAACGTCCTGTATTCCACGCGGCGGGGTGCCATCGCCGTGGCCGACCCATGGGACGCCCGCACGCTCGAGTGGTCCATCCCCTCACCGCCCCCGGCCCACAACTTCGACGAGGTCCCGGTGGTGCACGCGCTCGACGACTTCTGGCACCGCAAATACGCCGAGGACCGCGAAGGGAAGCTGGTTCCGGTGGTGGCCGGGGGGGCGATCGAGCATGCCGACGGCCCCGGTCACCATGAGGGGCACGGCGGCGGGCCCGGAGGCATCCACATGCCGTCGCCCTCCTACTTCCCCGTGGTGGCGGCGCTGGGCCTCCCGGTCCTCGGATACGGGCTGATCTATTCCCCCATCCTCGTCATCGACGGGGCGCTGATCCTGCTGGCAGGGCTGTACGGGTGGGCCCTGGAGCCCTCGGCGGCCGAGAGCACGGAGGGCTGAGGTGGCCGTCAACCCAGCCACGGCCGAGCAGCACGGCGTCGGGACCAGCACCGGCATCTCGAACGCGAAGCTCGGGGTGTGGGCGTTCCTGGCTTCCGAGTGCCTTCTGTTCGGCGCGCTGATCTCGACCTACCTGCTGTACCACGACCGGACGCTCCCGGGGACACCGACCCCCAGGCAGGTTTACGACATCCCGTACACCTCGGTAAGCTCGTTCGTCCTGCTGATGAGCAGCCTCACCATGGTCCTGGCGCTGGCGGCGATCCAACGCGGCGACCAGGAGAAGCTGCGGGTGTGGCTGATGGCGACGGCGCTCCTCGGCATGACCTTCATCGCGGGCCAGGTCTATGAGTTCACCCGGTTCGTCCAGGAGGGGCTGACGCTCAAGACGAACCTGTTCGGCACGAGCTTCTTCGTCCTCACCGGCTTCCACGGGGCCCACGTGACGGGCGGCATCCTGATGTTGCTGTCGCTGTACGGGATGTCGCTGGACGGGCGGTTACCGACCGAGCGGGCCGAGGTGGTCGAGCTGGTCGGGCTGTACTGGCACTTCGTCGACGTGGTGTGGATCGTGATCTTCACGGTGGTCTACCTGATCCCGACCGGGAAGTAGGGAAGCGAACATGGCCCTCGAGATGGACACGCCGGAGCAACGGGCCGCCACGAAGGCCGCCGCGCTTCGGGAGGAGCCCGAGCTGGCCGAGCACCCGGGGCCGAAGGAGTACATCCGGGTGGCCGTCGCCCTGGCCATCGCCACGGCGCTGGAGGTGGGGCTGTATTACACGAGCATCCCCCACACGCTCTTCGTCGCGCTGCTGCTGGCGTTCGCGTTCTTCAAGTTCAGCCTGGTCGCGCTGTGGTTCATGCACCTGCGGTTCGACGCTCCGGTCTTCCGGCGCCTCTTCCTGCTCGGGATCTCGCTGGCCCTCACCGTGTATCTGATCGTGCTGTTCATCTTCGGGGTCTTCCACTTCTAGGGATCCGATGCCATTGCCGCCCTTCCACCTCCACCCCGAAGTCCTGCTGTTGATGCTCGTGCTGGAGGGGTCCTACCTGTGGGCGCTGCGCCGGCTGGGGCCACGGCACGCCCCGGAAGGCGAGCCGCCCGCGAGCCGCCGGCAGATGCTCTGGTACACCTTCGGCGTTGCCACGCTCCTGATCGCATCGGAGTGGCCCATCCACGACCTCAGCGAGCGGTACCTGTTCAGCGTGCACATGTTCCAGCACCTGCTGATCTCACTGGTGGCTCCGCCCCTGCTGTTGCTGGGCCTCCCGACGTGGCTCCTGCGCCTGATGCTCCGGCCCCGTCCGTTGAACTGGCTGGTTCGCAATCTGGCCCGGCCCCTCATCGCCCTGGTCATCTTCAACGCGGTCATCGTGGTCACGCACTGGCCGCCGGTGGTGAACGCGATGCTCGAGCACCACCCGCTGCACTTCGCCGGCCACGTGGTCCTGTTCGGGTCGGCCACGCTGATGTGGTGGCCGGTGATCAGCCCGTTGCCGGAGATGCCGGGGCTGTCCTACCCGGGCCGGATGCTGTACCTGTTCCTGCAGTCGATCGTGCCGACGGTGCCGGCGTCGTTCCTCACCTTCGGAAGCACGCCCCTGTACCACTTCTACACGACGGTCCCGCGGATCTGGGGGATATCCGTCCTCTCCGACCAGCGCATCGCCGGGCTGGCCATGAAGCTCCTCGGCGGAGCGTTGCTGTGGACCGTGATCGCCGTGGTGTTCTTCCGGTGGTACGTATTGGAACGCGACTCCGATGGCTGGGACGCCCTGAAGTGGCGGGACGTCGAACATGACATCCGCTCCGAGATGGCCAAGCGATGAGCGACGAACCGGCGGTCACGGAGCGGCGCGACACGAAGGCGGAGCCGTCGCCAACCGATCCGGGCCTGGAGCCCGTCCCGGGAGTGGTCGGCGCGACCGAGCCCATGCCGACGGGACGCCGCCCGGTCCTGCCGCCCATCGCATACCCGGTGGTGGCGATCCTGTTCGGCGGCGCCCTGGTGTGGGGGTTCTCCCGGATCCTGCTGGCGGTCAACAAGCGTGACGCCGCCGCCATCGCCCTGTTGATGGCGCTCAACATCCTGGTCGGAGCGGCCATGGTCGCCTACGGAGGACGGGTCCGGCGTCGTCCCGCTTCCTTCCCGCTGCTGGTGGGAGCCGGTGTGGCGGTCGTCGTGGCCGGCGCCGTGGCCATGGTGTCCCTGGGCGATCGTCCCCAGGAGGGCGGGCCCCAGGGGGCGCCCGCAATCCAAGCGGTGGCCTTGACGGTGCAGGGCATCAAGTACCTCCAGACGAACCTGACGCTCACCTCCGGCGGGGAGGTCTCCATGACGTTCTCGAACAAGGACGCCGGCAGGCCGCACAACTTCGTCCTGTTCGGTGGGAAGGACGCCAGCGCCGCCATGCTGTTTCGAGGGACGCCCGTCACGGGTCCGGGATCGGCGAACTATTCGTTCAAGGCTCCCGGTCCGGGGAGCTACTTCTTCCATTGCGAGTTCCACCCAACCACCATGACCGGCACGGTCACCGTCACCGCGTCGGCGGGGAACGGGACGGCGGGCGGGCAACAGCTGACGGCCCGGGGCCTGAAGTTCCAGCCCAACCGGTTGAAGGGAACGGCGGGCGCGCCGACCACGATCCACTTCGTGAACCAGGACCCGCAGACGCCCCACAACGTGGTGGTGTTCAGGGGGTCCGACGCCTCCGCGCCACAGGCCTTCCGGGGGACACCGGTCACCGGCCCGGGCAGCGCCGACTACTCGGTGACGGCTCTGCCGGCGGGGACGTACTTCTTCCATTGTGAGTTCCACCCCACCACGATGACGGGCACGCTCGTCATCACCTGACCCGACGCCACACCCGCCCGTCGAACCGCAGCCCGCTCTCCCGGATCACGACCGCCAGCAACTGTTCGTGCCCCAGAAGGTCGGAGGGCATGAGGGTTCGACGGCCATGCCTTCCCGCCACTCGCCACCCTCCCACGGGAGTCCGGGGAGGCGACAGCGCGGAGCAATCCGCCCAGGCCAGGACGAAGGGGGCTCGCCGGCCGTACCGCACCACCAAGCCGCGCGACGACCACTCGAGGGCGGCGACGCGAGCCTGGACGGCGGCCGCCGCCGAGCCGGCTCCCACCATCGCGACGACGACAGCGACCACAGTGGGCGGTCCACGGCTCGAGCCTTCGGCCACCGCGGAGACTCCCCACGCCACGACGGAGACGCCGGCCAGCGCGGCCAGGTAGGTGGTCCGGGAGGTTCGGGTGACGGCCGTGGCGAGCGCCTCCGGCGGGGGCCGGCCGCGACGGAGGAGTCCGGTCCGGGCCCACGACCGCAGCCCCACAACGATGAGTCCGAGGTAACAGAGCACCACGGCCACCGCCGAGGCAGCCACCGCGATCCCGGCGGCTCCGGCCGACGACGCGGCTATACCCGCGTTGACCTTCAGGGCGATCTCCTCCCTCCGGGACGCACAGACCCGACGGGTCGTCCGGGGGAGGACGATCAAACCCTACATCGAGGCACCGACACGATCGAATGCTTCACCGGGCGAGAACGGAGCCCTCCAAGCGCGAAGCGATGCCGGTGCTCAGGCCCCTGGCGGTGAGATCGGAAGCGCGTGACGGTCGGCCCTGGCGGCAGCCCGCTCCTCCCGGCCGAGCCAGTCGTATAGCACGAAGCTCATCGCGGGGACCATGACCAGCAGACCACCCTCCCACATGATCGCTCCCGCCAGGTGTTGATCGGCGAGCGCCGAGAGGCCGAGGGCCGAGGTGGCAGCGACGTAGTGCGGATAGAGGACGTGTCCGGATCCGTAGATGGCCACTCCCAGGAGCGCGCTCTGGGGCATCGCCAGGAAGAGGTACAGCAACCGTCCCGGTTCGGAGAGCCGCGGCCCCGCCGGGTCGAGTCCCACCACGGGCCGCCAGAACAGCAGTGCCGCCATCAGGTACGCCCCGTGCTCCAGCGCGTGGACCGTCTCGTTCTCCAGGGCCCGCTCGTACAGCGGACTGAAGTGCGAGGCCCACAGCAGGATGGCCAGAAGGCTCCACCCGACAAGCGGGTGAGCGACAACCCTCATGATCCTGCCGTGCAGCGCGGGCAGGATCCAGCGCCTCCTGGCCTCCCCTGAGCTCGCCTGGAGGAGGAGCGTGACCGGGGCCCCCAGGAGCAGCAGCGGCGGCGCCACCATGATCAACAGGAGGTGCTGGACCATGTGGACCGAGAGCAGGAGCTCGGAGTATCGGGCGATCGGCGAAACCAGCGCCACGGCCACGGCCGCCACCCCGCCCATGTAGCAGCCCCACCGGGCGACGCCGATGGACCGGCCGGTCCTGGACCTGAACCGCCGCATGGCGGCCAGGTACCAGAGCACCGCCAGCGTCAGCGACGCCAGGACAGCCGGTTGGAACGTCCACGACCGCAAGATCACCGGGAGGGATCTGGCGTCGGGGGAGATCGCCCCAAGCAGGCCCCGAATGCCTCCCATCACCCCGGGGGCGACGCCGGCAGGCCGGCCACCGAAGAGCGCTCGACCGGTGCGACCTCGCCGCGATGGGAGGGCGACCGGGCCAGTGGCAGGAGGATCTCGAAGGCGGACCCATGTCCCGGCCGGCTCCGCGCTGCCACCGAGCCCCCATGCGCCTCCGAGATGGCCTTCACCATCGACAGGCCGACCCCCACTCCTCCCCCCTCCCGGCTCCTGCCGGCATCGACCCGGAAGAAGCGGTCGAAGACATGCTCGAGGTTCTCCGGAGGGATCCCGCATCCCGAGTCCGCGACGACGATCGAAGCCATCCGGCCATCGACCCGGGCCCCGATCTCGATACGTCCGTCCTCGGACGTGTGCTCCAGGGCGTTCTCGATGAGGGAGTCGATGGCGAGACCGATCCGCTCCCGGTCCACCTCCACCAGCGCGGCCGGGAGCTCGCCCAGGACCCATCGCCTGGGTGTGGCCGCCCACCGTCGCCTGGCATCGGTGACCAGCTCGTCCAAGGGGACGGTGCCGGTCCGAAGGAAGTCCGGGTGGCCGGCGGACGCGATGAGGAGCAGCCGCTCCGCCAGCCGCCGCAGTCGCATCAGCTCATCGACGGCGATGCCGGCGTCCTCCCGGACCAGGGGGTCCGGGGTGGTGCGCTGGATCAGCTCGATCTGCCCGAGCGCGACGGTGATGGGCGTTCGAAGCTCGTGGGAGGCGTCCTGGAGGAACCGCCGCTCCCGGTCCAGCAGCTTCACGTTCGCCTCGGAGACGCGCCGGATCTGCTCCATGGCCGCCAAGCGGCGTCGAGCGTGCCACACCATCGCCACGAACATGGCGGCCATGAGGGGGACCTCCGTCAGCTCGTCCAGGGGCTGCTTCCCCCTTGCCACGTCGATCCCGATGAACGCGCCCGAGGCTATCATCACCACGGCAAGCGTCAGGGCGGTCGGCTTCAACCTCCACACGCGGAAGCCGTACAGGATCGTCAGGCTGACCCAGATGAAGTGGAACGGAACCGTCTCCCACGACGCGAACAGCAGCATCGCGGCGAGGTTGGCGGCGGCGAAGGCCATCCAGGCCAGGTCGATCCAGTACTGCCGGAACGGCCACTCCACTCGGTCAGCCCGCATCGAGGCGGTACCCCTCCCCTCGGGCGGTGGCGATGACCCCTGCCCCCAGCTTCGCCCGGAGACGTCGCACGTACACGTCGACCACGTTCGACTCCGGGTCGAAGTGGTAGCCCCACACGGCGGAGAGGAGTCGTTCCTTCGAAACGGTCCGGCCGGGGCTCCGCATGAGCTCTTGCAGCAGGAGGAACTCCCGGTCGGCCAGCGGGATCGGACCCCCGCCGGCATCGGCTTGCCGCCGAAGCATGTCCAGGGTGAGCCTTCCCACCGTCAGCCGCGTCGCCCCGTCCCGGGCCGCTCCCCGAAGCCTGGCGTGCACGCGGGCCAGGAGCTCGTCGAAGGAGAACGGCTTGGCCACGTAATCCTCGGCGCCCAGCTCCAGGCACTCCACCTTCGACTGGATGTCCGTGAGCGCCGAGAGGACGATGACCTGCTGCCGGGGCTTGCGGGCGAGGATCCCCCGGAGCACGGCGGTACCGTCCATCCCCGGCATCAGGAGGTCGAGCACGACGAGGTCGTAGCTCTCGGTGAGGGCTCGTTGCAGCCCGTCCCGACCCTCCGCGGCCACCTCCACCTGGAAGCCCTCGGCTCGAAGGCCCCGCGACAGGAAGTTGAGGATCCGGGGCTCGTCGTCGACGAGGAGGATCCTCGGTCCCGAGGACGGCGTGGCATGGCTGAGGGTTGCTTGCGTGGCCATGGCTCCCTTCGGTTCGAACGCGAGCTTATCGAGGCGCCCCATTTCCAACAAGACGGGACGGCTGGATGACAGATCTGTAATGAAGGGGGGTCGTGGCGGACAACCATGCACGTCAGGCGGGTGTGTCCAGCGTGCCCTTCATGACAGATCCGTCATCCGCTTGCCGCGCCCCGCCCCGAGTCCTACCGTGCGCCTCGGCCGGGTCGTGGCCACGGCCCTTGCCCTCACCTGAGGAGGTCGCGATGCTGAACGGTTCGGAGAGACGTCCGATTAAGGGGATCCGTTCCATCACGCTGGTTGCGCTTGCCGCGGTGCTGGCCCTGGTGGGTTCGGCGTGCAGCAAGGGCCGCACCGGGAGCGGCGGCGTCTCCTACGACATCTTCGCCCAGAAGTTCCGGTACCACGGGATGCCCGCGAGCATCAAGACCGGGAACGTCCAGTTCAACTTCTCCAACAAGGAGTCCTTCCCCATCACCCACGAGATGATCGTGGCCCAGCTTCCCTCCGGGAAGACCGCCCAGGACATCAGCACCAGCGCGAAGGTGGCCGGCTGCACCGGTGGGGGGCCGTGCGAATCGCAATACCTGCACTTCGGCGAAGTCGACGATGTCGACACGGGCTCCACCATCTCGGGCGTGTTCGACCTGCCTCCCGGCCACTATTTCCTGGCGTGCTGGCAGCAGGGCACACCGCAGGGCGCGGACAACGGGCCGCCCCACGCCTCCATCGGGATGGTCTACACCTTCACGGTCACGCCCTAACCGATGCGGCCAGACGCCGTCCGAAGCCCGCGTGGCCGGCGATTGCGGCTCGTGGCCGGCTCCGGTCTGCTGCTGGCACTGACCGGGTGTACCGAGGCACCGGCCACGGTGCAGGCGCAAAAGGTCCACACGCTCTACAACGTGATCTTCGCCCTGGCCTTGCCGGTGTTCGTTGTGGTGGAGGCATTGCTCATCTGGTTCGTCATCCGGGGTCGCCGGGCTCCGACCGGCGGTGAGCCGCCCCAGTCGTTCGGCTCCCGCCGGGCGCTGCTGATCTTCTTCCTCATCCCGACGGTCATCGTCGCCGTCGACTACGGGTTCGGCGAACGGACCCTGGCGCAGGTGGACAAGCAGGACCCGAACCCCAGCGTGACCATCCGGGTCGAGGGCTTTCAGTGGGAATGGACCTTCTTCTATGTGAACGAGGGCACCTTCAACACCGGCGTGACGCTGAAAAAGGACGCGGTGATGGAGATCCCGGTCGACCAGCCGATCCACATCGAGCTCGAGTCGCGTGACGTGATCCACTCCTTCTTCGTCCCCGCCTTCCTGTTCAAGCGCGACGTGATCCCTGGCCGGCACAACAACTTCACGTTCACAGCCGACAAGCTGGGCACGTTCCCCGGCCAGTGCGCGGAGTTCTGCGGCCTGTATCACAACAAGATGAGGTTCGTGGTCAAGGTGGTCGACGAACCGACGTACGAGGCCTGGATCAAGCAGCAGCGGCAGGCCGCCCTCAACGTGACCTGTCCGTCGCGAGGGAACACCGTGAGCATCTCGGCCAAGGACATCACCTGGAGCACCGCGTGCATCTCGGTCAAGGCCGGTTCTCCCATCGGCTTGACCGTCTCGAACCAGGATGCCGGGATCAACCACAACTTCGCGATCTACAAGGGCGGTCCTCAGGGACAGGAACTCTTCATGACGGGGAAGTTCCCCGGAGTGACCACCAGGACGGATACGATCCCGCAGCTGCCACCGGACCATTACTACTTCCAGTGTGACGTCCACGGACCCGCCATGTCCGGCGTCTACATCGTCAACCCGTGAGGAGCCCAGCGTGCTCGTGACTCGACTTCATGATCGAAAGGAGGGACGTCGTCCATGGCGGTGACCGAGGTTCCGTCCCGAACCCTCCCTCCGGGGCCACAGCCCAAGGGCGGCCTCATGGGCTGGCTCACCACCACCGACCACAAGCGGATCGG
>DHWM01000176.1:1362-3806 GCA_002413185.1 Actinobacteria bacterium UBA5182 | reverse complement strand
CACAAAGGAGGCGAGCCCAGTGCAGCTCACAGTTTGCGTCACGGTGGAGATCCGCTCAACCACGCTCTCCGACATGGAGGAGGCCTGCCTTCGGGCGGCAAGGGCGGCGGCGAAAGAGGCGATGGTCCAGGCGGTGCACCGGATCGAGGCCGCTCGCGGACCCCGGTCCCGCAAGGCGCGGTTCGGTCGGCGCCGCACCATCCTGACCCGGTGCGGCTACCTCACCATCACCAGGGGCCGGTCCCGGAGGCCCGACGGCTCCCGGTACTTCCCGACCGACGAGCACCTCGGGCTGGCCCCTCACCATGAGGCCTCTGCATGGGTCCGCCGGCGAGGATGCGAGCTGGCCGCGGAGCATCCCTACCGGGAGGCGGCCCGGCTGCTCGGCTCGGAGGTCGGCGCCCACGTCGATCACCGGGCCATCTGGCGATGGGTCCAAGCCGACGGCGACCGAGCGCTGCACGTCCGGGTGGGCAAGGTGAACGCGATGTTCGGCGACGGAGAGGCCCCGCCGGCACCGGGACGCCCGGTCCCCGAGCGCCTCACCGTGGCGGTCGATGCCACGGGGATCCGGCTCATCGACGGGGAGGGAGGCTCGGTGAAGCTGGCCGTGGCGTTCACCGGAACCGAGCAGGTCAGACCGGGGAGACGGGCCCTGGCCGAGCGGATGGTCTTCGCCGACATCGGCGATCCCGATCACTTCGGCATGGCTCTGGCCCATGAGATGGAACGGACCTACGGGGCCCACCGCATCCCCGCCCTGATGCTGCTGGCGGACGGGGAGACCTGGATCAAGCACCTGGCGGACGACTGGCTGCCCGGGGCCCGCTACCAGTGCGACCACTGGCACCTGGCGGTGAAGGTCCGGGAGTTCTGCCTCCGCGAGGAAGCCCGGTTCCGCACGATGCTCCGCCGGGCCTTCGAACATCCCCATCGCCTGGCCAAGGACCTTCTCGCCGGCCGGTACCGGGGCGACCCGGACAAGGCCCGGGAGCTCGCGGTCTACCTGGCCAACAACGGGGACCACCTGCACACCCACCGGACCATGGGCCCGGGCCACTGGATGCACGGCTCGGGCCCAGCGGAGAAGCACATCGAGCTGACCGTGAACCGGCGCTTCAAGCGCCGGGGGATGCGGTGGTCCAGGCGGGGTGCCCGCAACCTCCTGGCCATCCGACTGGAGGTGATCGCCGCCCGCTGATCGAGTCCCCTGCCCAGTTCCTTCCACCGGCGTGCTCAGGCGCGAGGGACCTGGACGGAAGGAACAGGAGGGCACATCATCACCCTCAACCCGAGGTGAGCCTCAGGGACCTACATCGGGACGCTACTCGGAGCCGCTGACTAGAAGTCACGAGCTTCCGGATTCCCTCCACCCCGCACCGATGACCGCACCGCACGGCGGCGATCGGGCCCCGTCGCGCCAGCGACGCTCCCGCGCTCGTGGCCACTGAACGGCGCCGGGCCTACCAGATCAACAAGGTGTAACCGCGAGGAGACGGAACCGGGACCACGGAAGCTGGGTCAGGGATGGGGCTTCGGTCGGTACGCCGGCCTTCTTCCAGGCGTCGTAGCCGCGGCTCGCGTTCGCTTCCGCTCGCACCGCGAGCGATCCACTCGTATCGGCAATGTAGCCACCGTACACTTGGAAGGCCGTGGCGATGATCTTTTCCCAGCGAGGCCACCCTTGCGCTTGGACGTCGAAGCTCGGATCCAGCTGGATTCTCGCGCCCTCCGGGATGGCCGTCGCGCTGTACCGGCCGTCCGTGTGGGTCGCTGGGCATGCGATGTAGTCGGCCCGTGTGTACGGTGTCGCCACGGACAGCGCGTGATCGATGTGCCCTTGAGCGATCTCCTCGGGCCGTATGATGCCCCCGGCCTCCGCGAAACCCGCCGCCACCGCTCCGTTGCACCGGGCCCCGGGGGGACAGATGGCTCCGGAGCCGCCCATGGACGTTACGTATCGTGAGCCGGCTGTCCAGCAGCACGTCGCGGCGAACATGTCCAGCTCCTGGCCGGTCGAGGGGTTCAGCACGACCAGGTGACCGTCCGACCCGATGTTAGGGCGGGCATACGCGGGGATCCGAAACGAAACCTTCGTCTGGCAGTCGTACTGGGTGCATCCGATGGGGAAGCTGGCGGTCGCCGGGTCCGCGTACGCGATGGGGTAACCGTGCTCGGGCGAGTTGACCAGGTTGGCAGTCGAGGCAAAGCGCACCAGTGAGTTCGAGATGATGGTCGCCGAGCCCGCTTCCGCTCTGGCGTCAGGCGCGATCGGAGCGTTCCAGAAGCTGCTGTCAGCGTAGAGCCTGGGGAACGGAGTGGTCCGGGTCGGCGTGCTCACCTGCACACGGTAGGAGCCCACGGTCCTCCCCCGGTGGTCCAGGAAAACGACGGCATAGCTGTAGGACGACCGTTCCCACAGCAGGCGATCGGTGTAGGTTCGC
>DHWM01000176.1:627-1165 GCA_002413185.1 Actinobacteria bacterium UBA5182 | reverse complement strand
GCCACCCTGTCGATGAGCCGAGAATCCCGCCAGATCTGCACGGTGCTTGCGGTGGGCGGCTGCCGCCAGGAGAGGCGAGCGGAGAACGAATCGATGGCTGATCCCGACACGCTCACCGAGGTCCCATGCACAGTGCGGGCGGGTGACGGGGACGGAGGGCCGGCCGAATCGACCCCGAGTCCGCATGACGAAGCAACCAGCGCCAGCGTCACGCCAAGGGTTGCACTAGCGAACCAACGACGGCTCGCGCCACGACGAGAGGGGGGCCGCGTGTTCGACATCACGACAAGGATAAGGCGAAGGCCTGACATGTTGCTGCTGGCGTAACCGAAAGCATGATCGCTGGACGCCAACGGCCGCCCGTTGGAATGCGTGAATAGATGTTTGTTTGTCTCTTGGAGGACTTCGTGATTGCACGAACGTGATTTTGAGGGCTCGCGAAGCCTATATTCCGGCGCATTCCACCTGGCTCATCCAGCGGAGACCTACTCTTCCTTCCTCCAAGCGCAAGGTCCTCACCACAAACGACGTCGAGCGC
>DHWM01000176.1:0-421 GCA_002413185.1 Actinobacteria bacterium UBA5182 | reverse complement strand
TCCTCATGCAGCCGCTGCATGAGGAGGGCTGCCCTGCCGCCGTGTGACCCGCCGGATTCGTTGGTGGAAATCACGAGCCTGGGGATCTAGGTGAAGGCCACGATGGACACCTCGTCCATGGTGCCCTTGTAGAAGTCTGAATCGGGAACGTTCGGGTCGTGCTTGAAGCCCAACGTGACGATGTTCGAATTCACAACCGTTCCGATTGCGATCAACGAGTATGCCACGAGAGCGCCGTCCACGAACAGCCGGAGCTGGCCGGTCGTCTTCCAACAGAGGATGGTGTGCCACACGTTGTCGTTAAGCAGCGGGCCGTTGCCTGGGAAGTCAACGATGCCAGTGGACCCAGTGAAGTGGCACGCGGCTTTCCCCGTCTTGGAGATCTCGACCTTCCAATAGGGCTCGGTCGTAAGTCCCTTCC
>DHWM01000189.1:11037-14018 GCA_002413185.1 Actinobacteria bacterium UBA5182 | reverse complement strand
TCCGGAGAACCGGGGGAAGGTCATTCCTCCTTTCAGGTCGGCGACCAAGGGAGCAGCTCGCTCCTGACAACGCCGACTCATTCAGGACCAGGGATGGAAGCTCCGCGGTCATCATCCACGGGACTCCGTCATCGGTCGAACCCAGCGCGGGTGACCGCGCAGTCGGTGCGGCGCGCCTTGACCGACGACGCTTCGGAGTTCAGCTCTGCGGAGTTCGAGCGATCCGTGGAGCGAATGGGCGCCCGCCACTTGTTCATCCGGGCGGGGCGGTCCCAGACCAACGGGTGCGTCGAACGGGTCCAGCAAACGATCCTGGATGAGTGCTGGAAGCCAGCCTTCGCCCGGTACCTGATCCCCAAGTACACGGGCCTCAGCCTAGACCTGAACCGCTGCGTCCGCTTACTACAACACCGACCGGGCTCACCCCGGTCGGTGGACCAAGGGGCGGACCCCGGAGGAGGTTCTGAGGAAGGTAAAGATGTGGGCCACGCTAGACCCGATACGTCGCCAGATCTGCGGGACAGGACAGGCTAGTCCTGCGAGCTCGCGTCTCGGGCGTGGGCACCGCCGGTCGGAGGCAGCGTCAGCACGAAGGCGATCCCTTCGGATCCGTCCAGGGTGAGGCTGCCTCCGTGGGCGTCCGCCAGGGCCTTCGCCACGAACAGGCCCACCTTGCTGCCCCCGCCGGTCCCCGGCGTGCGGGGCCGCAGAAGCTCGCCGATCACTTCGGGGCCGAGAGCCGTTCCCTGCCGCCACACCCGCACGGTGGGGGGTGGCCCCGCCCGAACCTCCATCCGGACGGGGCCCTCCTCTCCCCACCATTGGGCGGACTCCGCCAGGGCGATCAGCATGGTCCGAAGCCTGGCCGGGTCGGCCAGGACGGCGGCCGGCTTCCCGCCCACTTCGAGCTCCCCCAGGCTCCACCGGGCCATATCCTCCTCCACCTCGCGGACGGCTGCCAGAAGGTCGACGGGGAGGCGGGCCAGCTCCAGATGGCCCGACATGGCACGAGCCGCGTCGACCAGCTGGGTGACGATGATCTCCATCCGGGCGCCGTCGTGGACCACGCCTTCGAGCATCATCAGACGCTGTTCGTCGTTCAGGCGATCCCACTTCGAAACGAGCGTGGACGCGAACCCACGAACGGCGGTGAGGGGCGAGCGGATGTCGTGGGCGGCCCCGGCGACGATCGACGCGAGCCCTCCACCTCCCTGCTGTTGCCTGGCCGTCTCGAACAGGATGAGCGTGGCCGCCGCCGCCAGGTTCAGGGATTCCGCCCGGCCGACGATGGGCACCCGGACGGCTCGATCGGCCAACGCCTCGACGTCCCCCGGCAAACCGTGGGCCTCGTTTCCCAGGATCACCGCTGTGGGGCGTCGAAGGTCCTCGTCGTAGACCGACGAAGGGGCGTCTGCCGAGGCGGCCAGGACGGTGAAGCCGCGTCGGCGGAACGACTCCACCGTCTCCCCGATATCGACTTCCCGAACGACGGGGACGTGGAACAGCGATCCGGCCGTCGCCCGGACCGCCTTCGAGTTGTACACGTCCACGGAGGACCGGGTGAACACCACGCCGCCCGCGCCGGCGGCGTCGGCGGACCGAAGGATCGTCCCCGCGTTGCCCGGATCGCGAACCTGGTGCAGGATCGCGACGGAGCCCGCCTCCGGCCCCAAGCTCTCCAGCGGGACGTCCACGAACCCGACCACCGCGACGACGCCCTGAGGCGTCACCGTCGAGGTCAGGTGGGCCATGACGTCTTCGGACACCGATCGAACAGGCACGCCGGCGGCGTTCGCAGCCGAGGCCACGGGCTCGAGCCGTTCGGCCGGGAGCTCGGAGTGGAAGACCTCGTGGACCTGTGCCCCCGAAGTGAGGGCCTCGAGGACGCCCTGGATGCCCTCCACCAGGAACCGCCGGTCGCTCTGGCGCATGGCCCGCTTCTTCAGCCGGACGGCCGCGGCGATCCGCTGGTTGTGCAGCGAGGTGATCATGCCCGGCCGGCCCCTTTCGGACTGCGGCCGCCCGGGCGGCCGGCTAGGCCGAAGCCCGGGACCGGGCCGCTCGTGACCGCTTCGGCTTGGCCTCGGCCTGGAGGCCCTCCTTCGCCGCGGCGGCCAGACCGGCGAACGCTCCCGGGTCGTTCACGGCGAGGTCGGCTAGGATCTTCCGGTCCAGTTCGATGCCGGCGGCGCCGAGCCCATGGATGAACGTCGAGTACGTCATGTCCTCGGCCCGGGCGGCCGCCCCGATCCGGGTGATCCACAACCGGCGGAACTGGCCCTTGCGATCGCGGCGGTCGCGGTAGGCGTACGCGCCGGAGTGCATGAGCTGCTCCTTCGCCACCCGATACCGGCGGGACCGGGCACCGTAGTACCCCTTGGCCGCCTCCATGACCTCGCGGCGCTTCTTGTGGCCGTGCACGCTTCGCTTGACGCGTGGCATGTTTGCTCCTGATCCGCTCGACTACTGGCCGAGGAGGCGCTTCATGACGCGCTTCTCGGGACCGACCTCGGACATGCCGGAGATCCGGCGCTTCCGCCCGCCGGACTTCTTCATCAAGAAGTGGTTCCCGGTGGCCTTGCGCCGCATCAGCTTCCCGTTGGCGGTGAGGCGAAACCGCTTGGCCGCTCCCCGGTGTGACTTCATCTTCGGCACGTCTAGCCTTCCTCTCGAACACCCGGGCCGCTCGTGGCGGGCTGGGGCACGCTGTCCGAAGCTTCACCTTCCTGAGGTTCCTTGACCGGCTGACGCTTCACGGGCGCCACGACCATCGTCATGTTCCTGCCGTCGAGCTTCGGGAACGTCTCTACGGTAGCAAGTTCTCGAAGGTCTTCGGTCAACCGGTCGAGCAATTTCCGTCCCAGCTCGGTGTGGGTCATCTCTCGGCCCCGGAACATGATCGTCACCTTGACCCTGGCGCCCTGGTTGAGGAACCGCACGATGTGGCCCTTCTTGGTGGCGTAGTCGTGCGGGTCGATCTT
>DHWM01000189.1:8843-10868 GCA_002413185.1 Actinobacteria bacterium UBA5182 | reverse complement strand
AGTCCATGATCCGGCACACCGGCGGCTCGGCCTGCGGAGCCACCTCCACCAGGTCGAGGTCGAGGTCCTGGGCCCGGCGAAGGGCATCCTGGATGGAGACGATCCCGATCTGGGCGCCGTCGGAGCCGACCAGACGAACCTCCGGAGCCCGGATCCTGTCGTTCACTCGTGGATCAATGGAGACCCCGCATCACCCCCGGCACGAAAAGAGAGCGCCAGTGATCGGCGCTCACGGGTGGGATCGGGTGCACGCGCTGCTCATTCGTCCCGCAAGTATATGAGGGGGGTACGACACCCGTCGAGGCATGAGGCTCTGGGAAAGGCGGAGGGGGCCCACCGAGGGGCCCGCTCCATTGGACTGGCGCCCCGATGAGCTCAGACCGGCTTGACGTTCGCCGCCTGCTTTCCCTTGGGGCCTTCGACGATGTCGAACTCCACTTCCTGACCTTCGGTCAGCGTGCGGTAGCCCTCACCAGAGATCGCCGAGAAGTGAACGAAGACGTCTTCCCCGTCGGGACGGGCGAGGAAGCCATAGCCCTTCTCGTTGCTGAACCACTTCACCGTGCCCTGCGTCAACCTGTACCTCCTTGCACTTCCCGGCTTTCGAGCCGCTGGCGGAAACGGCCGCGAGCGTAGCATGCGGCCTATGCCCCGGCAAGGAATGTGAGGGCTTCCACCCCCTACGCCGGGGCGTCCCCCAGGGCGAGATCGGCCAACCGCTCGCC
The DNA here is from genome assembly GCA_002413185.1 of Actinobacteria bacterium UBA5182. Classification (GTDB taxonomy): domain Bacteria; phylum Actinomycetota; class UBA4738; order UBA4738; family UBA4738; genus UBA5182. The sequence goes on along the minus strand of DHWM01000189.1, from coordinate 10,143 downwards.
GATGAGCGGGGCGAACTTGAACCCGTGCCCGCTGCACGGCGAGCCCACCACAACCGGCCCGAACCGCTCCAGGACGAAGTGCTCGTCGGCGGTGTTCGTGTAGAGGCACGTCTCGACGTGGTGGGGCCGTGGATCGACGGACGGGAAATGCTCCTGCACCCAGGCGGAGAGTCGCCTGATCGAGGACTCATCCGGCGGACCGCTTCCGGCCGGGTCGACGGTGGGCCCGGCCTGGTGCTCCCCCGCTTTGATCCCCATGCCCGGAACCGGCAACGCGTACACGGAGGGCGAGCCCCATTCGACCAACGTGGGAAGGGACGCTTCTTCCCCTCCCGGCCTGGCGAAGTGGGCCACCGTCTCGCGAGTGGGCCGGGTCGGAAGAGCGATGTCCGCTCCAGCGAGCAGGTCTCGCGCCCACGCCCCGGCGGTGACCACGACGACATCGGCACGAACCACCTCACCGTCGTCCAGCCTGATGGCGGCACGCCCTCCATCCATCGCCACGGAGAGAGCCGTGGTGTGCTCTCGAAGCTCCGCGCCATGCTCCACGGCGGAGAGGACGAGAGCCTTCCACGCCCGCTCGGCCGCCACCACGCCGGCGTCCGGCTGGAAGAGAGCGGTGGTGCCGGCGGGGAGTGAGAGAGGGAAGCGTCCCCGGACTCCTTCGGCATCGAGCACTTCGAAGCGGGCCCCACACTCCTTCAGTGCCGCCATGTGACGAGGTGCCTCGGGCCCGATGTCCAGGCCGCCCGTGGTGATCAGAAGGGACTCGCCGGATTCGGCCTCCAGATGCCGCCACAGGGGCAGCGCCTCCATGGCCATCCGCACGTACATCGGTTCGGCATAGGAGAACCGGAAGATGCGACCGGCGCCGTGGCTCGAGCCCCTGGAGTGCCCGACCTCGAACTGCTCCAGGAGCAGGACGTCGTGGTCCCTGCGAGCGAGCGCCCGGGCGGCCGAGGCACCCATGACGCCGGTCCCGACCACGACGACTTCTGCCCGGCCCATGTCCGTGGAATCCTACGGCCGGGGCGACGCCGGGTACTGCGCCTCGGCCCCGTCGTCCTGCGTTCGCCTACTCCTCGCCCAGGTACGCCTTTCGAACCTGGTCGTTGCGAAGGAGGGCTGCCGCCTGGTCCTCCAGGACGATGGCCCCGGACTCGATGACGTAGCCGCGATCGGCCACCCCCAGCGCCATGTGGGCGTTCTGTTCGATCAGCAGGATCGTGGTGCCCTGTTCCTTGATGGCGCGGATGATGTCGAAGATCCGCTCGACGAGCATCGGGGCCAGGCCCATCGA
>DHWM01000189.1:7960-8619 GCA_002413185.1 Actinobacteria bacterium UBA5182 | reverse complement strand
GGCTCGTCCAGCATCAGCAGCACCGGCCGCGTCATGAGGGCTCGGCCGATGGCGAGCATCTGCTGTTCTCCTCCCGACAGCGTCCCCCCGGGCTGTCGGGAGCGCTCCTTGAGGACGGGGAACAAGGCGTGGACGCGATCCACCGCTTCGTGCTGGGGCTTCCGGCTGGCCTCTCGGCTCTTCCCGCTCGCCGCGGCGGCATAGAGGCCCATCTCCAGGTTCTCCCGGACCGTCATGCGGGCAAAGATGCGCCGACCCTCGGGCGCGTGGCCGATCCCGAGCGAGACGATCCTGTGGGCCGGCAGGCCGTCGATCCGCTCACCCTGGAACGTGATCGTGCCCGCCGTAGGCCGCTTCAGGCCGGAGATCGTCTTGAGGGTGGTGGTCTTACCGGCCCCGTTGCCGCCGATCAGCGTGACGATCTCCCCTTCGTCCACTCGCAGCTCGATCCCCTTGACGGCCTCGATCCCGCCGTAGTGGATGTGGATGTCGGAGAGCTCAAGGAGCGACATCGCTCTCTCCCTCCGCAGTCCCCTCGGCGACCCCCCGCCCCAGGTAGGCCTCGATGACCCGGGGGTCTCTTTGAACCTCCTGCGGCTTTCCCTCGGCGATCTTCTCGCCGAAGTCCAGAACGGCGATGCGGTCGGAGATGCCCATCA
>DHWM01000189.1:5282-7792 GCA_002413185.1 Actinobacteria bacterium UBA5182 | reverse complement strand
CTTCATGTCGTGCTCGATGAGCAACACGGTGATGCCCTGGGCCCGGACCCGCTGGATCAACCCCATGAGGGCCGCCTTCTCCGCGGGGTTCATCCCGGCCGCCGGCTCGTCCAGCATCAGCAGCTTGGGATCCGTTCCCATGGCTCGAGCGATCTCCAGCCGCCGCTGGTCGCCGTAGGCGAGGTTCTTGGCCAGTTCGTTTCCATACCGCCCGATCCCCACGAACGTCAGGAGCTCCCGAGCGCGATCGAGGGTCACTCGCTCTTCGGACCGCTGGCCTCGGAGACGGAGCATCGCGCCCCCCACGCCAGCGCGGTTGTGTGCGTCGACCCCCACCATCACGTTCTCGAGAGCCGTCATGTTGGCGAACAGACGGATGTTCTGGAAGGTCCGCCCGATCCCGAGGCGGGTGATCTGGAACGGACGGCGAGGGCGCTGGACCGACGGCAGGATCGGGATCGGGGCGTGGCGAAGGAGGTTCCTCCCCAGGAACCGGACGGAGCCGAGCGTCGGAAGATAGATCCCCGTGATCAGATTGAAGAAGGTGGTCTTCCCGGCGCCGTTCGGGCCGATCAGGCTGAAGATCTGGCCCTGTTCGATGGCCAGATCCACCTGCGACAGTGCGCGGAGGCCACCGAAGTCCTTGGTGAGCTGCTCTGCTTCGAGGACGGCGGTCATCTACGAGCCGGCCTGACGAGCCTCGAACACCGAGGTCTCCCTGACCTCGCCGCCCTCCAGCTCGGCGGCCCTGCGCCGGCTGGGCAGGATGCCTTGCGGACGAAGCACCATGACCAGGACCAGGACGCCCCCGAAGATCAGGAACCGGGCGTCGCCGACGAACCGGAACCGCTCCGGCAGGAAGATGATCAACGCTGCGCCGACGATGGGCCCGGCGATCCCCCCCATCCCGCCCAGCACCACCATGGCCAGGATGATCACCGACCCGAAGTCCGAGCTGAACAGCTGGAACGAGTCGGGGCTGATGAATCCGATCTGGCTCGCGTAGATCACGCCGCCGAGGGAAGCCACCGCCGCGCCCATGGCGAACGCGAGGAGCTTCATCTGGATCGTCGGGATGCCCATGGAAGCGGCGGCCAGCTCGTCCTCCCGGATGGCGGCCCAGGCCCGGCCGATCCGTGAATCGTTGACGCGGCGCAGCAGGAAGATCCAGATGACGATCACCGCCAGGAGCAGCCAGTAATAGGCCTCGTTGTTGAGCCCGAAGTTGTAGTGCACGGAGCCGACGTTGATGGCGGGGTGCGGGATCTGGTTGACCCCCTGGGACCCATCGGTGAGGGAGTTGAGATTCGTCGCGGTGATCCTGACGATCTCCCCGAACCCGAGGGTCACGATGGCCAGGTAGTCACCACGCAGACGAAGGGTCGGCGTCCCCAGCACCACTCCGGCGATCAGCGCTACCAGCAGGGCCACGAACAACAGCAGCCAGAAGTACATGTGCCACGTGGGGAGGAGCTTGAATGCGTTCGGCTGGCTCCTGCTGATCGCGATGGCGTAGCGGCCGGCCCCCGAGAGCAGTGCGAACGTGTACGCGCCCACGGCGAAGAACGCCACGTAGCCCAAGTCCAGGAGTCCGGCGAATCCCACCACCACGTTCAGGCCCAGGGCCAGAAGCGCGGCGATCCCGATCTTGGTGGCCACGCTGGTCCAGTACCCGGAGTCAGCCGTCACGTATGGAAGCAGGACGGGGACCGCCGCGGCCAGCACGACCATTCCGGCCGAGACGCCCAGACGGGCCGGCTTGGCCATGCGATCGTACCGGTCTCCCGCGGTCCGCAGGACCCGGCGGGCGGGCCAGGTCAGCCGTTTCCACGCACTACCCTGGATGGGGCGACCTTCCTGCCGAGTGCTTCCCGGCGTGGCCTCCTGCGTCACCTCAGCCTGGCTTCGGGTGCGGTCTTCGGCGTCGCTGCTCATGACCTACGAACTCACCTGCTCGCCGAGCAGCCCGGTCGGCCTGAACATCAGGACACCCACCAGCACCACGAAGGCGATCACGGACTGCCACTGGGCTCCGGTGCAGGCCGCCCCGAGGTTCTCCACCAGCCCCAGGAGAATGCCACCCAGGACCGCACCCCGGATGTTGCCGATGCCCCCCAGGACCGCCGCGGTGAACGCCTTGATGCCGGGGAGGAAGCCCATGCTGAACAGCGCCTGCGAATAGAACATGCCGTAGAGGAGGCCGGCGGCGCCGGCCATCAGGCCACCCAGGAAGAACGTGAGCACGATGATCCGGTCGATGTTCACGCCCATGAGCGATGCGGTCTCCGGGTCCTCCGCCACCGCCCGGATGCCCTTCCCGGCCCTGGTCCTTCGGACGAACAGATCGAGCACGATCAGCATCGCGATCGCCACGAGCACGATGAGGACGGTCTGGCTGTCGACCGGGACCTTCCCGATGCGGAACACCGTGACCTTTTTCATGGCCTGCGGATAGTCGACCGGTGAAGCCCCGCCGATCCGGGGCCAGTTGAAGGGCAGCCCGAGGTGCG
>DHWM01000189.1:1046-4973 GCA_002413185.1 Actinobacteria bacterium UBA5182 | reverse complement strand
GCCAGGATCAGGCCCGCCGCGATCACCACCATCAGATACAGCCCCCCGACCCCGCCGGGGTGATTCGCGTTGGTGATCCCGAACAGGCTCTTGAACGTGTAGAGGCCGGCGAACGATCCGACCATGAAGATCTCCGAGTGCGCGAAGTTCAGGAGTTGCAGGACCCCGTACACCATCGTGTAGCCGAGGGCGATCATCGCGTAGAGGACGCCCAATCGGAATCCCGTGACGGCCAGGCTGATCCACGTCGCCGCCCGGCTGGGGCACGCCCCGTGATGGATCCCGTACGTCACTCCGAAAGCGAGGAGGGCGAGGGCCAGCCCCCACCCGACGGCCCACACCGGGAGCCGGGGGCGTGCGAGCGTCGGTCTCTGGGTCACGCTGGCCATGGGCGCCTCCCGGTCGGGGCCGGATTATCGGAAGGGGGCGGGCCGTGTCCGCGACCCGCCCCCTTCCCCTCGTCGAGCTGGTCCCCTAGGCGCTTCCCAGCACGTCTGTGGACAGACCGAGGAACGCGAAGTTCGAGCTCTGGTCCTTCCAGTAGTAGATCTTCACGTCGCTCGTCTCGAGCTCGTGGTTGGACTGGAAGGAGTAGGACTTGGTCAGCCCGTCGTAGTGCACCGAGGCCAGGTACGACGTGATCGCGGCCCGCGTCGTCTTGCCAGCCTTGAACGCGTTGATGTACAGCCGTGCGACGTCGTAGTACTCGGCGGAGTAGATGCCCGGGCCCTGCCCGTACTTCGCTTTGTAATCGGAGACGAACGTCGACGCGCCGGAGCTGGTCGACTTCGTGATGTCGACGCAGGGGCACGTGGCGACGGTCCCCTCGCCGTCGGCCTTGGCCTCGCTGGCGTAGGTGGTGTCCTCGATCCCGTCGCCCCCCACCAGCGTGACGTCCGAGAGTCCGGCCGCCGTCATGGCGGTCCGGAGCAGCCCCGCCTCCGCATCGTACCCCCCGTAGAACACGGCCTTGCAGCCGGAGTCCGAGATCTTGCCCACGATGAGGTCGAAGTTCGTGGGGTGGACGTTGCCGCCCTGGGTCTGCACCGCGTTGATCTGGGCCGTGACCTGTCCGCCGTCGTTCGTGATCGTCGTCTGTACGATGCCGGCCAGAGCCGTCCCGTACGGTGAGTCGTCACTCGTCACGAAGGCGCAGTTCGGCTTCAGGATCTTGGCGATGTAGTCGCCCCCGGCCGGCCCCTGCTCGTCGTCGTTGGCGTTGGCCCGGAACCAGTGGGTCCAGTGGTTCTGGTTGATCGCCGTCTTGGTGGCCGAGGCTGTCACGAAGGGAATGCCGCCCTGGTCGAAGGTGGGGCCACCGGCCAGGGACTCACCGGAGAAGTTCGGCCCGATCACGCCCACGAACGACTGGTCCTGGGCGACCTTCGTGGCAATGGGGGGAATGACCGTGCCGCTCCCCTGTGTGTCTTCGCCCACCAGCTGGATCTTCACGGGCAGTGTGCCGAACTTGCCCGAGTTCGCCTGGTCGATGGCCAGCTTGGCACCGTTCTGTCCGGGGAGGACGAGCTGCGCGTTCGCCCCCGTCAACGCGCCCACGAACGCCAGCTTCACGGTCTTCTGGCCGGTCGTCGTGGACTTCTTGCTGCACGCCGCTCCCACCAGGGCCAGCAGCGCCATCAACGCGGCCGCCCGCATCGCGGTCTTCCTTCCGATCAACTTTCTTCCCCCTTTCGCTTTGCGCTCTGGTTGCGCCCCGTGACTTACCACATTCGTTGACGGAGGGCCAGTCTCGACCCCCTGGAGCCCCAGCTCTCCCGTATATACGGCAGCGCAGGCCGGTGCGGCTTTGAAGGTCGAAACGGGGCGCCCTCAGGTCCGGTTTGCAGGCCTCCCCGGTGGCGCCTACGGTAAGCGGACCGACCGTGCCCACACCGCGATGCTGCTCCAGGTAGCCAGGACCGAAGCGCCGAGAGGCTTCCGTCTCGTCGGCGAGGTCGATATCTCCAACGCCGACGCCCTTCTCGCGGCGCTGCAGGACGCCATCGGCGAGGGCGGCGACGTCACCCTGGACCTGGCCGGGCTCGCCTTCATGGATTCGACCGGCATCCAGGTGATCATCAAGGCCGCCCGGGGACTGGAGGGAAGGGGACGGCTCCGCCTGGTCGGTCCCGGCGCGCTGGTTCGCCGGACCCTCGAGCGCGTGCAATTGGGGCGAATGGCGAACGTCGAGATCTTCGACGAGGAGTCCTCCCCGGAGCAGGCGGAGTGAAGGCGCCCACGATGATGCGTTCGTTCAGGTCGCACCCCTCGGTCCTCTACCAGATCCGCCAGTTCGTCCGGGAGCACGCCAATGACGCCTCCCTCTCGCCCGACCTGGTGAGCGATCTGCTGGTGGCGGTGACGGAGGCGTGCGCGAACTCGATGCTGCACACGACCAGCCCGGAGATCCGCCTGAGCTGGACGGTCGTCGACGGCTGCGTTGAGGTGGAGGTGCTCGACGACGGCGTATTCCGGCGGCGGGCCCCCCTGCCCGAGGTCGGCGGCCGAGGGGGTCACGGGATCCCCTTGATGATGGCGCTGGTGGACGAAGTCACGATCCAGGAGGGAACGCTCCGTCACCCGGGGACGAGGGTCCGCCTGGTGAAGTGCCAGGGCCGCTGACCTCCACCGGGACACCGCGCGCCGCCAACGACCGAGCCCGCCGGAGGTGGCCTCGCCGGGTCGCCGCCGGCATGGTCTCCGCAGCGGTTCTGCTCGTCGCGGCCGGCGTGGCCGTGCCTCCCGTCCGGGCACGGGCCAAGGCCGCGGCGGTCCTGGCCAGATCCATCGGGATCGCCTTCCCTCGCCCGTTCGCCCACCGAGTCACGGTGCGTCGAAACGTTCGCCTCGCTCCCGGTGTGGAGGGGGACCTCTACACGCCCGGGCGAGCGCCACCGATCGTGCTCCTTTCCGGCGCCACGGCCCAGGGGAAGGACGACCCCCGGGTGGTTCGGGTGGCCTCGTCGCTGGCGGGCGCCCGGCGGGTCGTGTTCACTCCGCAACTCGAGCTCCGCCACGAGACGTTCCAGTGGGCGGACGTCGAACGGATCGTTCGGTCGGTGCTGGCCCTTCGAGCGATGGAGGGTGGCGTCCCCGTGGGTGTGGTCGGGTTCTCCTACGGAGGCTCGCTCGGACTCGTGGCGGCAGAGGACCCTCGCGTGGCCGGGGATCTCGCCTTCGTTGCCGTGTTCGGGTCCTTCGACGACCTCCTCGGGGTGGTGCAGGGGATCACCACCGGCGCCACCACGTTCCGAGGGCGGGTGGTCCCGTGGGCAACCGTGCCGGAGGCGCGGACAATCCTGGATCGCGGGGCCGTCCAGCTGGCCGACCCGGAAGACCGGGCCGCGCTGGCCTCTGCACTTTCATCAGGAGATCGAACCGGGCTCTCTCCTTCGGCGGCAGCCATCTTCGACCTGCTCGAGAATAGGGATCCAACCCGGACCGACGCGCTGGCGGCGCGGCTGCCCCCCTCGTTTCGTTCCGAGCTGGCCAGGTTCTCGCCCGCCACCGACATCGCCCGCCTCCGGGCCCCGCTGTTCGTCATGCAGTCGAAGGACGACCCCGCCACGCCCCCTACCGAAGCCCTCCGGCTGCGCGACTCCGTGCCGGGGGCACGGCTGATCGTCCTTCGATATTTCCAGCATGTGAACCCTCCCGGAAGGGGGACCCCCCTGTTCGGGAACCTCGCCGACGCATGGGGCGCGTGGCGATTCGTCTCCTGGATCGTCTCCGCGCAGGAGTGAGCTCAAGCGCCCGAAAGCGATTCCCGAAAATCCCGGGCCAGCCGGAGGGCCTCCTCCACGTCGCCCTCGAGCAGCGGGCGGACCAGGGCAGTCCCCACCACCCCATCCGCGAAGCGAGCGGCGTCGGCGGCCTGCTCGGGGGTGGTGATGCCCACCCCGACCAGGAGAGGCGCCTCGGTGAACG
>DHWM01000189.1:0-821 GCA_002413185.1 Actinobacteria bacterium UBA5182 | reverse complement strand
CCGCGGGCCCCGGTCACCCCGAACGTAGAGACGCAATACACGAACCCTCGCGAGGCCGTCGCGATCCGTCTCAGGCGGTCGGGCGAGGAATTCGGCGCGGCCAGGAACACCGTGGCGAGGGCGCGCCGACGGCACACCGCCACCCACGCGCCCCTCCAGATCGTGGAACTGCCGGCGGGACTCGTCGCCCATGACGCGCTGGAAGTCCCGCACCAGCGCGGGGAAGGGATGCGGCCCGACCACGGAGCCGATCACGTAATGCGTGTCGGCCACGTTCGCCGCCCAGTCCCGGAGCGCCTCGCTGATGGCGTCCTTCAGGGTTCGGGACCCCGAGCTCACCGAGACGACCTCGGCTCCGAGCAGGCGCATCCGGTCCACGTTGACGGCCTGACGAACCGTGTCTTCCTCCCCCATGTACACGACGCACGGCAGACCGAACAGGGCTGCACGCCGTGGCCGTGGCCACCCCATGCAGCCCCGCGCCCGTCTCGGCGATGACCCGTCGCTTCCCCAGGCGCTTCGCCAGAAGCACCTGCCCGACGGCGTTGTTGATCTTGTGCGCGCCGGTGTGGGCGAGGTCCTCGCCCTTCAGCCAGGCCCGGTAGCCGAGCTCCTCGGACAACCTCCCGGCGAAGGTCAATGGAGTGGGCCGGCGACGAAGTCCCGGAGGATCGCCCCCAGCTCGTCCTGGAAGGCTCGGTCGCCCTTCAAGCCGTGCCACGCCCTGTCCAGCTCGTCGAGGGCAGGGATGAGGATCTCCGGAACGTATCGGCCTCCGAACTCCCCGAACCTCCCGCAGGCGTCCGGAAGCGCTTCGACGC
>DHWM01000123.1 GCA_002413185.1 Actinobacteria bacterium UBA5182 | reverse complement strand
ACAGCTCCGCAGCGACCTTGGCCGCCACGAAGATGACGAACACCTGGAGGATGACGTCCACGGCTCTGCCTCGGCCGTGCTCCTGCTAGCGGCCTTGCCCTTCCAGCGAGACGGTCATCCGGACCACGGCTCCCCGGTCCCCTCGCGGCGCGATGGCGAGCTCGTCCACCAGTCCCCGGATGATCGGAAGCGACAGCGCTCGCTCGAACGGAAGGTCACCCGTGTCGAGCTCCTCGGGCGGGCCGGACACCGTCCGCTCGGGGTTGGCCCCGCGGTCCATCACCTCGATCACCAGGCGGGCCGGACTGTCGAAGGCACGAAGCTCCACGGCCTCGCTCCCCGCCTCCGCGTTCGCCGCAACCGCAGTGTTGCACGCCTCAGACACGGCGAGCTTGATGTCCTCGACCACCTCTTCGGACGCGCCGCTCAGTCTCGCCAGGGCGGACACGGCATGACGAGCGGCCCGAACGAACTCCGGCCTGGCCGGGAATTCCAGCTCGAGGTCGGGCACGGCTTTGGGCTCGGTCATGACCCGGCGGTCGCCTCGGACAGCGCGTCGTCCACCGAGCTGTGGATGGGGAACGCCTTGTTCAACCCGGTGATGTCGAAGATCTTCAGGATCTTGTCCTGGGTGGCCACGATGGCGAAGTGCCCTTCCCGCGTCTTGACTCGCTTCAGGCCCTCCACCAGAACGCCCAGGCCGGTGGAGTCGAGGAAGTCGACCCTCTCCATGTCGACGATCACGTTGACGGCGCCCTGCTCGATGGCGTCGACCAAGGTTTGACGAAGGAGCGGGGCGGTGTACACGTCGATCTCGCCGCGGAGCGAAACGATGCTGAAGCCCTCCCGCTGGGTGGTTTCGAGGTCCAGATCCACGGACGGGGAGTCTAGCATCGAGCCTTCCGCCGCCTTCGAGCGTTGAAAAGGGCCGGGCCGACCGATAACCTGCGGCCGGATGCCCCCCGTGCCACCCGCCGGAAGCGAGGCCGGCCCAGGCGTGCTGGAGATGGAACCAGCCACGCCCGGGGCCCTCGGCGGACGGGCCGAGCGCATGGGACGTGCCCGCGCCCGGACGCGATGGGTGGTCGTCTCGCTGACGCTGGCGGTGGCCACACTGGTCGCCCTCGTCTCGATGTGGGGTCTGTCTGCCCGGGCCCCGACATCGAGCACCGGTGTCCTCCCCTCGCGGCCCACCCCGTCTCCTCCCCGGCAGCCCTTCGTCTTCCCGGCACCGACGGTGATCGCGGTGACGGTGGCGAAGACGTCCGGGGCCAAAGACGCGGCCCAAGCGGTGGCCAGCACGGTCCAGGGCACCCTCAACCGCTTCTACGACCTGGCCTTCATGGACCCACGAACGTGGCGGGCGGGGGTACCGGCCGGGGCCTGGGAGGCGTTCGACCCCGCGGTAAGAGCTAGGGCCCAGGCGGACGCGGCCTCCTTGGGCCTGGGGAAGGCTGACGCGCCGATCGCGACGCTCCAGGTCACCCAGGCCGCGCTGACCATCCAGGTTCTGTTCAACGCCTCGGGGCATCCCCAAAGCGCCCAGGCTGCGGTGATGTTCCAGGCGGCTGGACGTCTTGCCAACGGCCAGCCCATCGAGGTGACGAACGCAGCCACGTTCATCCTCCGGCGGGTCTCCTCCACCTGGCTCATCTCCGGGTACCCCGCCGCGAACACCCAGGTGACGTCCCCTCCCCCCATCCCAATCCCGGGCCCCTCGCCGGTTCCCGGCCCGACGGCTTCAGGAGCGACGCCGTGAGGCCGAGGGCCCGGTCCGCCCTCGTCTCGGTACTGGTCGCGGTGGCCCTCGCGGCAACCTCGGTGACGGCGCTCGTCCTGGCCCGTGCCCGTACCGCGTCGGCGGCGGCCTCTGACGTGGTCGAGATCCATTCGGCTCACGGCGCGTCGTTCGTCCCGGCCCTCCAGGGGAACAAGCCGATCTTCATCCTGGCCCTGGGAAGCGACGCCCGTCCCGGTCAGGACATCGAGCGCCAGCGGGCCGACTCCATCCACATCATCGGGATCAACCCGGCCATGCACCGCGCCACGATCCTCGGGTTCCCTCGCGACTCCTGGGTGTACATCCCAGGTGTCGGCACGACGAAGATCAACACTGCGATGGTCGTTGGAGGCCCGTCCCTGATGGTGCGAACCCTGGAGCGCCTCACCGGCATCCACATCGACTTCTGGTTGCTCACCTCCTTCTCCGGGCTGATCGGGATGGTCAACGGGATCGGCGGGCTCACCGTCAACGTGCCCACGGCCATGCACGACCGGTACTCGGGAGCGAGCTTCAAACGGGGCACGCACCACTTCTGGGGCGCCCAGGCCCTCGCGTTCGCCCGGGACCGCCACGACTTCCTGCAGGGCGACCTGACCCGGTCCGCCAACCAGGGACGGCTGTTCCTGGCGGCGCTGTCACGGCTCCACGGGCGCTTCGGACAGGATCCCGCCACCGTCTTCGACTGGATCGCCGTGGGGTGGCAGCGGCTCCGAACCGACCTCGACGTCCAGACGATCCTCAACCTCGCCCTGACCGCGACGCAGATACCGCTGTCCGGCGTCAGGAACCTTGTGGTGCCTGCGCGCTCCGGCGTGGTCGGACCGGCCGACGTGGTGTTCATCTCGGCCTCGGCGTCCTCAATCTATACCGACCTGCGCAAGGATGGCCTGATCGGGTCCTGATGTCCGCCGGAAGGCGCCCGGCTACAGCGTGGTGATGACGAAGGCCGAATACCCGACGAAGGCAACCCCCAACAGCATGAGATGTCCAGGGTTGAGGCTCCCCCTGACACGCGAAGTCGCCCACAACGCCACGGCCGAGCCGAGCGCGACGACGGCCGCGATCAGGGCGTCGCCGGTCAGCCTCCATTGCGTGAACACCAGTCCGATCGCCACCGGGAACGTGGACTGGAACACCATCGCTCCGGTCACGTTCCCGGCGGCCAGCGTGTCCTTCTTCCGGCGGATCCACAACACGCTGTTGGAGAGCTCGGGGAGCTCGGTGGCGACCGGAGCAACCAGGAGGGCGAAGGGCAGGCTCGGCACGTGGAGGTTGTGGGCGATGGTTCCGATGGCCGACACGAAGAACTTCGCCCCGCCCACGATCAGCGCCAGCGCCACGAGCGTCTGGGCGATGCTCGCCCACACCGGCGGCCGGGGCGGCTCCTCCCGGCCGCGCCGCAGGACGAGGCGGACCCAGGCCCGGAAGTACAGGGGCCTGACCTCACCTTCGGCTTCGGTCTCGATCTCCTTCTCCTCCGGCGCCTTGAAATGGCGCCGCACGTAGAACGCGTAGCCGACCAGAAGGCCTCCGGCCACCACCCACCGGAACGCCGCGACGTGCAAGAGGCCCGCCAGGACCGCCAGGGCGTAGGCCACGGCGAAGTACCCCAGGTCCTGCTGCATCACCTTCGGCTGGGCCCGGAGCTCGCGGGGACGCCGGCCGGTCCGGGCGAAGGCGACCACGGAGGCGCCCAGCAGGAACATGGCCAGGGTGGCCAGCATGAAGGGGCCCCCCAGGATGGCCCCGATCCCGATGTCGTGGCCCCCCTTGTGGCCGGTGAGGATGGCGACCACCGGGAGGACCGTCTCCGGGAGCGCCGTGCCCACGGCTGCCAGGACGCTCCCCACGGCACCTTCGGACAGCCCCAGGCTCTCGCCGATCCATTCGACCCCGTTGGTGAAGAACCACGCGCCCGCCAGGATCACGAGCAACGCGGCGACCAGCTCGACCCATTCCAACGAGGCTCCTTCGACCAAGGGCATGGCGACCGGAAGGGACGCTCCGACAGACGAACGGCCATTGTCGCATCAGGCCGCTAGCATCGACCCGGTGGATGCAAGGGCCTTCGTCGACGAGCTGGCGAAGCTCGAAGGGAGCGAGGGCTCGCTGGCCCACGTCGAGCTCCTGGAGGCTCGCCCGACGGTCCTCGAGCCCTTTCCGGAGATGCCGGAGCTCCTTCGGAGCCGGCTCTCCTTCCTGGGGATCGACGGGCTCTACCCGCACCAGCGCGACGCCCTGGACCTCCTGGAGAGCGGGGCGAACGTCGTCATCGCCACCGGCACCGCATCGGGGAAGACCCTCGTGTACAACCTGGCGTTCGCCCGAACGGTCCTGTCCGACGAGAAGCGCACGGCCCTCTACCTCTTCCCGACGAAGGCCTTGGCCCGCGACCAGCTCCGCCAGGTCCGGGACCTCCGCCTTCCCCAGGTCCGGGCAGCGGTGTTCGACGGCGACACCCCCCAGGCGGAGCGTCCCCTCATCCGCAGGAACGCCAACCTGGTGATGAGCAATCCGGACATGCTCCACCGCTCGATCCTGCCCGGACACGCCAGGTGGGCCGACTTCTTCCTCCGCCTGTCGCTGGTGGTGGTCGACGAAGCTCATGTGGCTCGTGGTGTGTTCGGCTCGCACGTGGCCATGGTGCTTCGGAGGCTCCGCCGCCTGATCGCGCACTACGGAGGGCAGCCGCAGTTCGTCCTGGCCTCGGCCACCATCGGCAACCCGGCGGAGCTGGCCGAACGCCTTGTGGGGCAGCCCTTTTCGGAGATCACCACCGACGCCTCGCCGCGAGGGGAGAAGCTGTTCGTGCTGTGGAACCCGCCGTTCGTGGACGAGGAGCTGGGGCTTCGGCGAAGCGCCATCTCGGAGACCTCGTGGCTGCTGCGGCGGCTGGTCGAATCGGAGACGCGGACGCTGGCGTTCTGCCGGACCCGCCGGTCCGCCGAGCTGGTGGCGGAGTTCGCGCGGCGGGAGCTTCCAGGCTCGCTGAAGCGAAAGGTCAAGGCGTACCGCGCGGGATATCTGGCCGAAGAGCGCCGGGAGCTGGAGCGCCAGCTCTCCTCCGGCGAGCTTCTGGGGATGGCAGCAACCAACGCGCTGGAGCTCGGGATCGACGTGGGGTCCCTCGACGCGGCGCTCCTGGCCGGCTACCCGGGAACGCGAGCCTCGATGTGGCAGCAGGCCGGGCGGGCCGGGCGGCGGTCCGGCTCCTCGCTGGCGGTGCTGGTGGCACAGGACGACCCGCTCGACCAGTACCTCGTCCAGCATCCCGCCGACCTGTTCAGCAAGCCGCCGGAGGCCGCCGTGATCGACCCCACCAACCCGTACGTGGTCGGTCCGCACGTCGCATGCGCCGCCCGCGAGCAGCCCATGACCGAACAGGAGCTGGAGGCGTTCGGCCCACCCGCGAGCGAAGCCGCCGAGGCCCTCATCGCGTCCGGCGAGCTGTTCTGGCGACGAGGGCTCCTGTACCACCGGGGGCGAGAGTCACCGCACGCCAAGGTGGACATCCGCTCGGCCTCGGGCCATCTGTTCGCCATCGTGGACGAGTCGACCGGAGCTCTGCTCGGGACCGTGGACGAGGCCCGGGCGTTCCATCACGTCCATCCTGGCGCGGTGTACCTCCACCAGGGGGAGCAGTACGAAGTGAGCGAGCTGGACCTCGTTCGAAACATCGCCCTGGTCGCGCGGAGCGACGCGGACTACTACACGCAGCCCAGGACGACCACCGATCTGGAGGTCCTGCGCTCGCTCGAGGAGGGCTCGGTCGGGGCGGTCCCGGCGTTCTTCGGCGAGGTCAGGGTGACTTCACAGGTGGTCGGGTTCCAACGGAAGTCGACACAGACCCTGGAGATCATCGACGTGGTGGACCTGAACCTCCCGCCACAGGTCCTCACCACGAAAGCGGTGTGGTGGCTGCTGCCCCCTGGGGTGCTGGGGCGGGCCCGCATCGGCCCGACGGTGCTCCCGGGCGCGGCCCACGCCGCCGAGCACGCCGCCATCGGCCTCCTCCCCCTGGTGGCCACGTGCGACCGGTGGGACGTCGGCGGGCTGTCCACGCCCCTTCATCCAGACACCGGCATAGCCACCATCTTCATCTACGACGGCTACCCAGGGGGCGCCGGGATCGCCGAGCGCGGCTATCGGTCCGAGGAGCGTCTACTCGAAGCCACCTTCGACGCCGTCCGGCAGTGTCCCTGCGCCAGGGGATGTCCCTCCTGCGTCCAGTCGCCGAAGTGCGGGAACGGCAACGAGCCGCTCGACAAGCCGGCAGCGGTGGCGCTGCTGGCGGCGATGCTCGGGCGAGCGTGGGGATAAGCCGGTGACGCTGTACGTCGCGGTGTGCGGGGCGGACGATCCCGCGCCCCCAGACGCCGTCGCGGCAGCCGAAGAGATCGGCAGGCTGGTTGCCCGGGCGGGCGCCGTCCTGGTGTGCGGCGGTGGGGGCGGCGTGATGGCCGCGGCAACGCGGGGCGCTTCGGCCGAAGGAGGCCTCGCGGTGGGCATCCTCCCCGGGGCCGATCGCCTCGCCCCGAACGAGCACCTCACGGTGTCCATCCCCACGGGCATGGGGGAGATGCGCAACGCCCTGATCGTGCGCTCCGCCGACGCCCTGATCGCGGTGGGCGGAGAGTTCGGGACCCTCTCGGAGATCGCGTTCGCCCTGAAGACCGGCGTCCCCGTGGTGGGCCTGGGCACATGGGAGCTAGGGAAACAGGGCCGCCCCGTCGATGCCTTCCCTGTGATGGCCACGCCGGAGGAGGCCGTCCGGGAGGCCGTGCGCCTGGCCGAGCAACGCGGAGCCGGGTAGGAGAGAATCCCTCGAGCCGACCGGGGGGGGAGACGACATGGAACTGGCACAGTTGCAGGCATGGCTCGATGCCTATGTCGCCGCGTGGAGGTCGAACGAGCCTGCCGACATCCGGGCGCTGTTCACGGAGGACGCCGAATACTTCACGTCGCCGTTTCGGGATCCATGGCGAGGGTGGGACCAGATCGTCCGGGGCTGGACGAAGCGCACGGAGGACGAGGGCGACTTCGAATGCCGCTACGACGCCATCGCGGTCAACGGCGACCTCGGCGTGGCCGAGGGCAGGACGAAGTACACGGACGCCGGGGGTTCGGTGACGGAGGAGTACGGGAACGTGTTCATCCTTCGGCTGAGCGCTGACGGCCGCTGTACCGAGTTCACCGAATGGTTCATGCAGCCCAAGCGGTCCTGAGCGCTATGACGTCACGCGGCGGAACCGCATACCGTGGACCAGCGTGGAGAGCGTTCGGCGTTCGGTCGGCGTGAGGCCGGCGGCCACCAGCACCGCGACGTAGACGGCGGACCCGACCACGCCGCTCCCCAGCAGGTCAACCGGCCACGCGGCGTGCCGGAGCGCCACGTGCACCCCCACCATGACCAGGCCGCCGGCCGCGGTGGGGATGGCCAGCCGGAAGTAGTGCCGGTTGAACGGCTGGATGTGGACGAATCGCCATACCAGGTACAGGCGGGCGGCATTCGACACGACCAGCGTGATCGCCTGGGCCGTGGCCGCTCCCTTCGCTCCGAGGTGCGGGGCCAGCAGGAACGCCACCGCCAGGTCCAGGGCGAACGACGTCGCGTACACCGAGAGGTCCCAGCCTGTCCGGCCCACCATGATCAGGATGAAGCCCACGCTCCCCACAGCGACGTTCACCGTCTGGCCGATCAGCAGGATCCGCAGCGCCGTGGTTCCCGTCTGGAACTTCCCGCCGAAGATCAGCAGCACCGGTCCCGGCACCACCAGGAACAGCAGGAGCAGCGGGACCGTCCCGGCCACCGTCCACCGGGTCAGCGCCTTGTACAAACCGTCCAGCCGGTCACGTTCTCCGCGGGCATGGAGGTCGGCCACGAACGGGCTGAACATGTAGTTGACGGCCGTAAGGAACAGCACCAACGCCTGGGCCACTCGAACGGCCGCGGCGTACACGCCGAGCTGCGCCGTCGTCACGTAGCGGGCCAGCACGAAGTAGTCCGTCCAGAACAACAACTGGGAGAGCAGCGCCGCGGGCGCACGGGGAGCGCCGTACCGAACAAGGTCTCGGGTCTCACCGGGGGAGGCCGGCAGCGGCTCGAACCGGGCGGTCTCCCGCTGCCACACGAACCACGCGGCCACCGTGGCCAGGAGCCACGAACCGGCGTATGCAAGGACGCTCATCCCCGCCGACTTCGACACGGCCCAGCCCGCGACCATCAACACGATCCACAGAAGGGGCTGTCCCGCCCAGTAGATGAACAGCGTGTGGCGCATGATCTTCAAACCTCGCGTCCCGCCCAGGTACACCTGGCACAGGGCGACGAACGGAAGCGCCAACGCCGCCGCCCGAAACGCCCCACGCTGGCCAGGCTGAGAGAACACCCGGGCCAGGCCACCCGCGCCCAGGAAGGCCATCAACCCGACCACCGCGGACACCACGGCGGCGATGGCGACGGCCCGAACCATCACCGGACGGAGCCGACCGGGCTCACCCTTCCCGACGTCGATGGCGACGCGCCGGACGGAGGCCATGTCCATCCCGAACCGGGTCGCCGCCCCCAGGACGAAGGCGAACTGCGTCGCCAGCGTGATCGTCCCGAGCGCCGAAGGACCCGAGATCCCGAATGCCCGGGAGATGAGGACGTTCGTCCCGAGGGTCGCCACCACGTAGACGCCGAGGCCCGCGATGTTCTGGCCCGTCCCGGAGAGGATCGTCAGGTGATCGCCGAACCGCTCACCGGGGAACGCCGAGCCGATGAGCTTACGGAGTCCCTTCGGCGGGGCGGCCGAACCAGCGGGACCGACCGCGCTCTCCTCGCCCGGCGGGCCGGAGCTCACTCCAGGTAGCCCAGGCCGCGGAGGTGGTCCTCCACCTCGTCGGCCTCGCCGACGTCGAGACCGAGGCCGCCGTCGCCCTCCCCAGGCTCGGGAGCCGGGCCTTTGCCTACGGCGGCGGCTGCGTCCGCGCCCACCACGGCGGTGAGCACGGCGCCGGAGTGTCGAACAGAGGATGGCGCACCCACCGCGGCCAGGATCGTCGGGGCCAGGTCGACAAGGTGGAACGCCGGAACCGGGAACAGGGACCGGTCCACGTCCGGCCCCGCCGCCACGAACACCCCGTCGACCCGGTGATCCCCGGACAGCCAGTCGGCCGGCTCAACCGCCGAGCGCGCGTGGGTCAGGCTGTACAGGGGCGCGGGCTCGAGGAGGAGGTCGGGGGCTTCGTCCTCGAACTTGCCCTTGAACAGTTCCTCCCGGCGCCACACCCGTCCAACGGGGCGCCGTCCGGTGTGAGGATCGACGAACGAGCCGACCCGTTCGGCCACCTCGTCCCGGACCCGCTCGAAGTCGGCCGGATCGACCGTGCCGTCGCTCTCCCGCCCCTCCAGGTTCACGGAGATGCCCTCCCCGGTCGAACGGACACTGGTGTACGCACGGGTCTTCGACCAGTTCACCGACTGGGGCAACGCAACCCTCCCATGCAACCCCAGCGCGTCGTACACCTTGCGGGCGACCGTCCGGGCCGGCCCCCACTGCATCGGGCCGAACACCGCGTTCGACGCCGAGAACTCCAGATAGCCCAACCGCTCGAGCAGTCGGTCCATGTTCACCGCGCCGGTACAGGACTGCATCCCGTGATCGCTCATGAACATCACCAGGTCGTCGTGTCGGGCCCGGCTCACCAGCGCTCCCAGAGCCTCGTCGAGCACCCGGTACAGATCGCGGATCTTCGCGGCCAGGGGAGTCTGGCGGAGCTCGCCGTACTCGGGATGGTCGTTCGACAGGTACTTCGAAAGACAGTGCTGGATCCGGTCGGTGGCCATGAAGGCCAGGCAGGCCACCTGCCAGTCGGTGGTGTCGAGGAGGTGCTCCATGGAGCGCCGCCGGGCCCGAACGAATCCAGTGGCCTCCTCCAGCAGCGCCTCGGGCCGGTTCCGGAACGTCACCCAGGAGATCCCGTTGATCGGCCACGGCGCGCCGGTCTCCTTGAGCTCGACGGCCAGCGTCTCCGGATGGGTGAACGGCCGTCCCTTCGGGAGCACCCCTCCCGCGATGAGCTTGCCCTTGATCCGAGGAGGAGCGAAGGTCAGCGGAACGTTGACCATGACGGTCTCCACACCCGCCGAGGTGAGGTCGGCCAGGAACGTGCGCTCCTTGATCGAACGGAACGACACGGGGAACTGCCGCTTCGACCCTCCCCGGGACTCCAGGATGTCGTAGACCCCGTGGTCAGCCGGGTCGACGCCGGTCAGGAAGGAAGGCCACGCCGCCCACGAGTGCGTGGGAAGGGTGGACTTGAGCACGGCTCTCCCTCCCTTCGAGATGAGGGCGGAGAGGTTCGGGAGGAGGCCCTCCTCCAGCAGAGGATCGAGGATGCGCCAGTCGGCGCCATCCCAGCCGATCAGAAGCACTCGAGTCATGTCAACGCCTCGCCTGGAGAGCCACGTGTCGCGCTCGGGGTAGTCTACGTGGCGCCCTTCGCCACTCTCGCTCGGCTGACGTTGCAACGCCGTGGCCTTTCGGACCTTTGGGCCCTTCCCGCGTCGGCGCGTACCGGTGTAGCCTCATGTAGCCGACCCAATTCGGCGGTGCATCGAATGAGCGGGGAAGACCACACGGAGCGGCGCACGCTTCGACGCAACATCAAAGACCTTCCGCCACAGGCCTGGTTCCTGATGGGCGGATCGTTCGTCAACCGCTTCGGCTCCTTCGTGGTGCCGTTCCTGGTGCTGTACTTGCGCAGTCGCGGCTTCTCCATCGCCGAGTCGGGTGCGGCTGTGGCCGCCTATGGAGGCGGCGACATGGTGGCCGGCGCCCTGGGTGGCTATCTGGCCGACCGTTTCGGCCGCAAGAACACCATCGCCGTCTCCATGTTCGGAAGCGCCGCGGCCATGATCTCCCTCTCTCAGGTGCACGTCTACGCCGGGATCATGGCGCTGGCCTTCCTGGCCGGACTGGTCTCTGAGGCTCGGCGTCCGGCAAGCCTGGCGCTCCTCACCGACATGGTCCCGCGGGATCAGCGGGTCACGGCCTTCGCCGTCCTTCGGCTCGTGGAGAACGTGGCGTTCGCCGGCGGCATCGCCCTGGGCGGGTTCCTCGCGAACAGCTCCTTCCTGTGGCTGTTCTTCGGGGACGCCGCCTCCTCGGTGGTGTTCGGGGCCGTCGCCGTGCTGGCGCTCCCCGAGGGCCGCCGCACCAGCCGCCGGGACGAAGCGGAACGGGGCGGCTATCGCATCCTCCTGAAAGACCGGAACTTCGTGCTGTTCCTCGGGGCGACCGTCCTCCTGGCGTTCGTGTATTTCCAGCAGCAGGCCACGCTGCCGCTGCACGTCCGGAGGAGCGGCCTGACCAACGCGGACTTCGGGCTCCTGCTCTCGCTGAACGGGCTGCTGGTGGTGCTGTTCGAGTTGCCGCTCTCGTCCGTCACCATGCGGCACGCGGGCCGAAAGGTCATCGCGATCGGATTCCTCCTGGTCGGCCTGGGGTTCGGGCTGACCGCGGTGGCGCATTCGATGGCTCTTCTGGCGATGACGGTGGCGATCTGGACGATCGGGGAGATGATCGCCGCGCCGGTGAGCTACGCCTACGTGGCCGACATCGCTCCCGAGCACATGCGGGGCCGCTACCAGGGCCTGTACGGACTGGTGTTCAGCTCTGGAGCCATCTTCGGTCCCGCCATGGGGACCTTCCTGTTCCAGCGGGGCGAGGCCGGCTTCTGGGCGCTGTGCGGCACCCTCGGCCTGGCCGCGGCCCTCCTCGTGCTTGGCGGCCAAAGGGCCCGGCCCGAAACGGCCGATGACACCCCCCTGGAATCCAACGGCTCGCCACAGTCCTCGGTCCTGCCGTCCCGCGGCTGATGCGAACTCGCCTCCTCGTCTGACGGGCCTCCGAGATATATCGCTTCGATATATCCATCTGATATAGTTTCTCGATATATCGAAGCGATACGACGGAGGGACTGAACGAATGCTCGAACTGGCCATCTTGGGGCTCCTGAAGGAGCGGGCCATGCACGGCTACCAGCTCAAGAAGCGCCTGGCGGAGACGCTGGGAAGCTTCTGGCAGGTGTCGTACGGGTCGTTGTACCCCGCCCTGAGGCGCCTCCAGCGTGAGGAAGCCGTAGAGATGATCTTCCCGAAGGATCAGATCGGCCGGCGCAAGAACGTCTATCGGATCACCGAGAAGGGGGAGGGCCTGTTCGCCGATCTCCTGGAGCGGGTGAGCCAGGACGCCACGGAAGACAACGCGTTCTCGGTGCGGTTCGCCTTCTTCCGGTATCTCAAGCCCGAGACCAGGATCCGTCTCCTGGAGCGCCGCAGGGCCTTCCTGGAAGGACGTGGGTCGAACCTTCGGGATGCGCTCCTCTCCTACAAGGAGCGCATCGACAGCTACACGCTGTCGCTCATGGACCATCAGCTCGCCGCCACCGAGACCGACATCCGGTGGCTCGACGATCTGATCCAGGCGGAACAGCGGCAGGTGCTGCCCGCGCGGCCTCACAAGAGCCGCGCCCCCCGCCAGCGCCCCGCCTCCCCCGCCCGCCTACCTCAGAGGGAGCGTGCGTGATGACGAACGACAAGATCCGAGTGGCCATCGTGGGCGTCGGCAACTG
>DHWM01000181.1:431-3276 GCA_002413185.1 Actinobacteria bacterium UBA5182 | reverse complement strand
GGCTGCGAGCTGGAGAAATGAAACTTGTCGCGATGCAGGATGGTGGCGACGAAGGTCATCACCGTGAACACCAGCACGGCATAGACCGCGATCCTGCTGCGCGACCACTCCTTTCGCCTGGCGGCCAGGAACTCGACGAAGAAGGCGGCGAAGTAGCCGGCTCCGAGGAAGGCGGCCGTCAGCCCGGGATGGATGGTCCAGGCGAAATACCGATCGGTGTGGTCCGTGAGGATGTAGAGCTGGATCCCCGCCAGGACCACCAGCCCGCTGGCGACGTAGAAGATCCGCCGCATCCCCGGCGTCATCGGCCGGTAGGCCGAGGCGTTCGGGGAGGCTTGCATCAACGGAGGCCGGAGGTGGCGCGGCGGTCCGTCAAGCGGTGCATGCGCCGAAGTGTAGTCTCACAATGCTCGTCGGCGGCCCCTGTTTCGCGTCGGCCACCCTTCCCGGCATAGACTGCCCGGGAGACCTCATATGGACGACATCTCCGATCGATTCCTCGACGCGATCTCCAATCTGGAGGAGGTCACCGACGCCACGGCCCCCGACCGGGCCCATCGCGAGTTCGACGAGGCCACCCTTCAGGTGTTCTGGAAGAAGTGGCCGGACCTCGCCGCGTGGGCAGGGTCCCTGTGGCGATCGCTCTCCGACGAGCTGGCCGAGCCAGCCACGCCACCGCAGGACCCCGATCTCGACGAGGTCGGCGGGGCGGGCTGAGGCGAAAATCTGGGGAATGTGATCGTCATGACCTCGCTCCAGGATTTGATGAACCCGAACGTGGTGTCGACCACCGCTGAGACGCCGGTGGCCGCTGCGGCCCGGTCCATGGTCGAGTCGAAGGTGGGCTCGGCCGTGGTGATGCAAGGGTCCTGGCTGAGCGGCATCCTCACGGAGCGCGATGTGATGCGCGCCGCTGCGTCCGGCGAAGACCTCAACGAGTCGCTCGTGTCGAAATGGATGACGCGCGATCCCATGTCGGCGGCTCCGGACATGTCGCCGGACGAGGCGGCCCAGATCATGCTGCTGAACGGCTTCCGCCACCTCCCGGTCGTGGAGGGGCAGGAGGTCCGAGGTGTGGTGAGCATCCGGGACCTCATGGCGGCCAGGATCCGTCGCCCACCGAAGGACTGAGCTCCCCGCGGTGCCCGGTTGCGCTCGACCTCTCGGAGCGAAACACTCCTCCTTTGGAGGAGAGGAGCGAGGGGTTCGATGCGGATCGTGCTCTTGGGTCCGCCGGCATCTGGGAAGGGCACCCAGGGACGCCGACTTGCGTCCGAGCTTGGAGTGCCCCACGTCTCGTCCGGCTACCTGATCAGGACGTCCATCAGGGAAGGAGACCCTGAGGGGCTTCGAATCATGGTCGAGCGCGGGCTCATGGTCCCCGACCGGATCGTGGAGAAGCTGCTGGCGAGCTCGCTGGAGGACGGCTTCATCCTCGACGGCTACCCGAGGACGGCCGCCCAGGCCGGGTGGCTCGACGAGACGGGGGATCAGATGGGACGACCACTCGACCGGGTGATCGAGGTCGCGGTCGACGGGGACGCCCTGGTGGCCCGGATGAGGGGCCGGGCGGGAGCGGAGAAGCGCTCCGACGACCGGCTCGACGTGTTCCTGCGAAGGCTCGACGACTACGAGCGCCAGGCGCCTTCCATCCGGCAGCACTACGGCGAGCGGCTGATCCCCGTCGACGGCGAGGGCTCGCAGGACGAGGTCTACGAACGCCTCCGTTCGGCCCTCGGCCTCTCCGCCAGAACGGATGGAAAGAACGGTTAGGCCTTCTGGGAACCAGGGGCTCAGGTGAGGACGTCCGGCCGCTCCCACACCGCCAGATCGTGCGCGAACAGCACCCGTCGAGGGTCGTACCGCTCCTGGATGGTGCCGACCCAGTTGTAGACCTCGACCTCACCGCTCGGTGCGCCCTGCTTTCGGAGGTGCCATTCGTAGTGAGCCCGCCCGTAGTCGGAGGCGTCGTTGAAGGCCTGCCCCGCCAGGACGATCCGCCCCTCGGTGGTCTCGACCACCAGCGACTGATGGCCCGGCGTGTGACCCGGGGTCGGGATCACGGTGATGCCGTCATCGATCACCGCGTCTCCTTCGTGGAGCTCGAATGTGGCGCCATCGAACTCCACCACCTCGGGATTGGTGTAGTCCTGCTCGGCGACGGCCTCGAACTCGGCCCGCTGGGCGAAGATCGGCCGGTTTGGAAACGAGGGGTTTCCCCCGGCGTGATCGATGTGGAAATGGCAGTTGGCGATGGCCCGGATGTCCTCGGGCACGACCCCGACCTCGGCCAGCGCGTCGCGGACGTCCCGGCGCACGGGACGGAAGATCCGTTCGGCTTCCTCGTGCCGGCCGATCCCGGTGTCGAACAGGACGTAGCCCTTGGGGTGGCGAATGACATAGGCGCATACCACGATGACGTGGCCGGGGAGGGTACTGCCCGCGGGCATCGTGAAGTGCCCAACCAGCATGCGGCGGATATCACCCGGCTGGATCACCACCGGAGCCTACCCATGTCGAGCCCCGCGCGCAGCGGCGGAAATACGGTCAGGCGGCCGGGCGTTACCTTCTTCGACATGCCTGCCATCACCGTCGAGGACCTCACCGCCCTCGAGCGTGTGCCCGCCCTGGATCCGGCGAGCCGGCTCCGAAGGGTGCGCGCCGTCAGCACCGCTCCCAGCGGCCTCGAAGGCGAGGGCTTCCCGGTCCGGCGCGCCTTCCACGGGGTCGACTTGGCCGACCTGGATCCCTTCGTCCACATGGATCAGATGGGGGAAGTGGAGTACGCCCCGGGAGAGCCGAAGGGAACGCCCTGGCACCCGCACCGCGGCTTCGAGACCGTCAC
>DHWM01000181.1:0-183 GCA_002413185.1 Actinobacteria bacterium UBA5182 | reverse complement strand
TACATCATGGACGGGGTCTTCGAGCACCAGGACTCGAACGGCGGGGGCGGCGTCATCACCAACGGCGACACCCAGTGGATGACCGCCGGGGCGGGCATCCTGCACATCGAGAAGCCTCCCGAATATCTGGTCACCAGCGGCGGCCTGTTCCACGGCATCCAGCTGTGGGTGAACCTCCCGCGG
>DHWM01000134.1:5326-9456 GCA_002413185.1 Actinobacteria bacterium UBA5182 | reverse complement strand
AGATGTGTATAAGAGACAGCGAGTAGGGTTCCTGCCGATGGCCGTCCAGGTCGGGATCGGACTGTTCACGGCGCAGGTGCCGCCGGGATCGACCCGCACCTTCACCCAAGAGTACCGGGAGACGCTGGACCTGGTCAGGCTGGCCGAAGCCCTGGGGTTCGACTCGGCGTGGGTGAGTGAGCACCACGGCGCCGGCGACGGCTACATGTCGGGCCTGCTTCCGACGCTGGGGGCCTTCGCGGCGGCCACCGAGCGCATCAAGCTCGGCACCGGCGTGATGCTGGCGCCCTTCTACGACCCCCTTCGCCTGGCCGAGGACGCCGCCACGGTCGACGTCATCTCCGGGGGCCGCCTGATCCTCGGGCTCGGGCTGGGATGGCGGGAGGAGGAGTTCCGGATGTTCGGCGTCCCGATGGCCGAGCGGGTCCGGCGAACCATCGAGACGGTCGAGATCCTCCGGCTCGCATGGACCGGCCAGCGGTTCTCCTTCGAAGGCAAGGCCTTCTTGTACGACCAGGTGAAGGTGACGCCGGCCCCCGCCAGGGCTGGAGGAGTCCCCATCTACCTCGGGGGGATGGCGGAGACGGCCATCGCCAGGGCTGGACGCCTCGGCGACGGGTACATCCGAACGCGAGGCGGAGGGGTCGAACAGATGCGGGAGGATCTGGCTCGAGCCGAGAAGAGCGCCCGCGACGCCGGGAAGGATCCCTCCGGCCTGGGCTTCGCCCAGCTCCAGAATGCCTTCGTGTGGGACGGCGCGGACGCCTGGGAGGTGGTCCGGGAGGGGGCCGCCCATCACATCGGTGTGTACGGCGGATGGGCGGCCGGGAGCGACACGCCCGGGAAGGACTTCTTCATCGCCTCCCCGGACGAGGAGACCCTTCGCCACATCACGCCGGCCGGCTCACCGCAGGAGGTCGTTCGGGCCCTCCGGCCCATCGTCGAAGCCTTCGGGAACCGCAAGGAGTTCCATCTTGTGGTTCGTCTGCACTACCCGGGCATGGACTTCGCCACGGCCTCCCACGCGGTGGAGCTGTTCGGGGAGAAGGTCCTCCCAGCGCTCAAGGGAAGCTAGGCCGGGGCGCCGCCGCTTTAGAACCCGGGCTTGGAGCGCTCCGGCAGATCCTTCGCTCCTTCCTTCAGGGCACCCCAGACCTCCCGGAACAGCTCGGCGGCGTAGGAGGGGGGCTGGCTGCCCTGGCCGCCCATGGCCCCTCGCAGGGCGGTTGCCGTGATGTCGATGGCCTTGTCGAACAGGGTCCGGTCGATGTCTCCTGCCAACGTCGGTTCCTCCTTCGAGCTCGTCCTCGTCTTCGTTCGTGGTCGGCCGGCGCCAGGCTCAAGGCTACCCGACGCCGCGGGGAGCCGGCCGGTAGGGTGAGGTGGTGCTGGTCGACACGGAGTGGCTCGCCGCGCACCTCGAAGACCCCAGCGTGGTGGTGGTGGACATGCGGTGGCGGGGCAACGGGTCGGGGTTGACGCTGTACGAGCGCGGCCATGTCCCCGGAGCCCCCCACCTCGATTGGTCGAGGGACATCGTCGATCCCCACCATCCCGTCGCGTTCATGCTGGCTCCGCCGAAGCGCTTCGCCGCGGCCATGGAACGGGCGGGCATCGGCGACGACAGCCTGGTCGTCCCGTACGCCGACGAAGGCGGATCGGGACCCTTCCGCCTGTGGTGGGCCAGCCACGTATACGGCCACGACAACGTCCGTCCGCTCGACGGCGGGTGGGAGAAGTGGACGGCCGAAGGGAGGCCCGTGACGGTCGATCGCCCGAGGCGACGAGTCGTCTCGTGGACGCCCCGAGAAAGCCTGGAGCCGTCTGGCGCGGGAGTGGCGGGGCCCGAGGACGTGGCCGCCGCAGTCACCGACCCGGCCTGCACGGTGCTCGATTCCCGGCCTGCCGAACAGTTCCGGGGAGCCGCCGTCTGGTTCGAGACCGGGCCCGTCCCGGCTGGCGCCGACGGCATCGCCCGGACACCCCGAGGTGACCTGCGTGCCGGCCACGTCCCCGGAGCTCGCAACGTCCCCTCCTCGGAGCTCTACCGCCCGGACGGCACCATGAAGAGCCCGGACCAGCTTCGAAAGCTGCTCGCCGCGGCCGGCGTTCACCGGGGCTCCAGGGCGATCACCTACTGCGGGGTGGGCATCTCCGCGTCCGCCCTTCTCTTCGCGCTCCGCCGGGCCGGCATCGAAGACGCCGCGCTGTACGACGCGTCGTGGGAGGAATGGGGCCGAGACCCGGCCAGGCCCGTGGCCCGGGACTGATCCGGCAGCCCCGATCAGTCCTCGCGCGGCTCGGTCACGTGCCAGTGGCGCGGCAGGACCAGCTCTTCCGCTTCCTCCGGACCCCACGACCCCGGCTGGTAGAGCTTCACCGGCGGTGGGTCCTCCAGGATCGGCGCCAGCACGTCCCATGCCCGTTCGACTTCGTCCTCCCGGGTGAACAGCGTGTGGTCGCCTTTCATGGCCTCCAGGATCAGGAGCTCGTAGGCCTCCAGCAGCGGAGTGTGGTAGGTCTTCTCGTAGTCGAAGTCGAGGACGGCCCGGTCCAGCTCCATCCCCACGCCGGGCTTCTTGATGTTGAGGTTCAGTGAGATGCCCTCATCCGGCTGGACCCGGATGACCAGCGCGTCGCGCCCCAGTGGCGTGGCGTCGGTGCCCTTGAACACGTTGTACGGGACCGAACGGAACGACAGCGAGACCTCCGTTGCCTTGCGCTTGAGCTTCTTGCCCGTGCGGAGGTTGAACGGCACCCCGGCCCACCGCCAGTTGTCCATCTCCACCTGGATGGCCGCGTAGGTTTCCGCCTGCGAGTCCTTGGCCACATCCTCCTCGTCGCGGTAACCGACGTACTGGCCCCGGACGACCTTCGACGGATCGACGGGCTTCATCGACCGGAGGACCCGCACCTTCTCGTCCCGGAGGCGATCGGGATCGAAGGACACCGGCGGCTCCATCGCCAGGATGGTCATGACCTGGAACAGGTGGGTCTGCATCATGTCGCGGATGGTGCCGGTCTCCTCGTAGAACGACGCCCGTCCCTCGATGCCGATCTCCTCTGCCACGGTGATCTGGACGTTGTCGACGTACCGGCGGTTCCAGATCGGTTCGAACATCCCGTTGGAGAACCGCAGGGCCAGGATGTTCTGGACGGTCTCCTTCCCCAGGTAGTGGTCGATCCGGTAGATCTGCGACTCCTCGAAGACCTCGTGGAGCTGGTCGTTGAGCTCCTTGGCGCTTTCAAGGTCACGCCCGAACGGCTTCTCGATGACGATCTTCGCGTCGGGGTGCATCGCGCTCTCCCCGATCCGCTGCACGATCGCCGGATAGGCCGCCGGGGGCGTGGCGCAGTAGAAGAACCGCCCGCCGTTCGTCCCCTGCTCCCTGTCGGTGGACTCGAGGTGCTCCCGAAGGTTCTCCATGGCGTTCTCGTTCTCGAATTCCCCCGGGATGTAGGAGAGCCGCCGCCTGAACTCCTCCCACTGCTCACCGGACGCGTCGCACCGACCGAACTCCCCCACCGCGGAGCGCGCCTCCTCCTGGAACTCCTGGTCGGACATCTCGCTCCGCGCATAGCCGATGACGGCGAACCCCTCGGGCAGAAGCCCCTCCACGAACAGGTGGTAGAACGCCGGCAGGAGCTTGCGCCTCGTCAGATCTCCCGATGCGCCGAAGATGACGACCGCCTGCGGGTCGGCCGGCTTGACGCTCGCCATCAGAGCTCCCCTCCCGGCCGGGCCTCGAGCGACTCCTCGGTCTTGATGGCGTGGCCGCCGAACTCGTTGCGGAGCGCCGCGATCACCTTCGCCGCGTAGGACTCCTCTTGGCGCGAGGCGAACCGGGCGAACAGGGCGAGCGCCGTGATGGGCGCGGGGACGTCCTCGTCGATGGCGGCCTGAACGGTCCACCGCCCCTCGCCGGAATCCATCACCCAGCCCCGGACGTGGTTCAGGCCCTCGTCGCGCTGATACGCGTCGACCAGGAGTTCCAGCAGCCACGACCGGACCACGCTGCCGTACCGCCAGATGCCGGCGATCTCGGCCAGGTTCAGGTCGAAGTCAGACCCCTTCATGATCTCGAACCCCTCGCCGTACGCGGCGAGCAGCCCGTACTCGATCCCGTTGT
>DHWM01000134.1:4637-5203 GCA_002413185.1 Actinobacteria bacterium UBA5182 | reverse complement strand
CGATCCCGTTGTGGACCATCTTCACGAAGTGGCCAGCCCCGGACCGTCCCACGTAGGCGTAGCCGTTCTCCGGAGCCAGGGCCTTGAAGATCGGGTCGGCATGGTCGAAGGCTTCGCGTTCGCCCCCCACCATCAGGCAGTAGCCGTTGTCGAGGCCCCAGACCCCTCCGGACGTCCCGCAGTCCAGGAACCGGATGCCCTTCTTCTTCAGTGCTTCGGCGCTCCTGGCCGACTCCTTCCAGTTCGAGTTCCCGCCGTCGATGATGACGTCCCCCTCTGACATCGATCCCATCAGCGCCTCGAGCGTGGAGTCGGTGATGGGGCCCGCCGGCACCATGATCCAGACCACACGTGGCGCTTCCAGCTTGGCCACCAGGTCGCTCAGCGAGGTTGCGTCCTCGGCGCCGGCCTGGACCACCCGGTCCCGGGCCTCCTGACTGGGGTCGAACGCCACCACCTGGTGTCCCGCCCGGATCAGCCGGACCGTCATGTTGCCGCCCATCCGGCCCAGGCCCACCATCCCGATCTTCATCGCCTCACGCTCCCCTCGCCCGCTCCAGCTCCGC
>DHWM01000134.1:0-4441 GCA_002413185.1 Actinobacteria bacterium UBA5182 | reverse complement strand
CGGAGCGCCTGACGTCCTTCCCTCGGTTCAACCCGACCGCCGCCAGCACCACGCCGTCCTTCACGTAGAACGCGATGAAGTCGCGGGCTTCCAGGCTCCCTCGGACCACCAGCTCGTCCCACTCAGCCGCATGCCCCATGTACTGGAGGTTGTACTCGTACTGATCCGACCAGAACCAGTGGGGATGGTCGAACGGGACCGTTCCCCCCATGATGCTCGCGGCCGCGGCGGCGCCCTGCTTCAGGGCGTTGTCCCAATGCTCCACGCGGATCCTCCGGCCGAACAGCGGATGGAAGTGGTTGGCGACGTCCCCGGCCGCGTAGATGCCGCCGACGTTCGTCCGGCAGAGCTCGTCGACCACCACGCCGTTCTCCACCAGGACGCCGGTGCCCTCGACCACCGCCGTGGCCGGTTGAATGCCCACGCCGACGACCACAAGGTCGCATTCGATGCGCGCGCCCTGGCTCGTAACGACCCGCTCCACCCGCTCCGTGCCTTCGAACCGTTCGGGCGCGTCGCCGAAGTGGAACCGGACACCGTGGTCACGGTGGATCCCCTCGTAGACCCGGCTGAGCTCGCCGCCCAATGCCCGAACCATGGGGCCCGCCAGGGGCTCGACGACCTCCACCTCCACGCCGAGGGTCCGGATGGACGCGGCAACCTCGCATCCGATGAAGCCCGCCCCGATGATGACCGCCTTCCCCCCACGACGGGCGGCGTCGCGGATCCGGTCCCCATCCTCGAGGGTTCGAAGCTCGAAGACTCCTTCAAGCTCATGGCCCGGGATGCTCAGGCGGCGGTTCTCCCCGCCCGTCGCCACGAGCGCGGCGTCGAACGGAACCCGCTCACCGCCGTCCAGTTCGACGAAGCGACCCTGGGGGTCGATCCGCCGGGCACGCTGCCCCAGCCGCAGCTCGACGTCGTTCTCCCCATACCACGACGCCGGATGGAGCAAGGTCGACTCCGCCGTCACCTCTCCCCGGAGGTACTCCTTGGAGAGAGGCGGCCGCTCGTACGGCGGGTGCGGCTCCGCGCCGATCAACGTCACGGGGCCGTCGAAGGCCTCGGTCCGGAGCGTGGTGGCGGCGGCGCCCCCGGTGAGGTTCGCCCCCACGATCACGACGTTCCGAGGATGGACCATCTCTCGACCTCGCCTCCAGCCATCGGCCCGGCCCGTTCGGACTCGCCCGGGCTCTTCCGGAGATATTCAACCCTCCGCCCCACTCCGTGTTCCCGCATCCGACACACTGGGACCGTCATGCCGGAGCTTCCCGACGTCGAGCGCTTCCGCCGGTTCTTCCGCGCGAACGCCGCCGGCCGCACGGTCGGGGCCCTCCGCGCGGACCCCACGATCCTGCGGAACTGCACTCCTCGAACCCTCTCGGCGGCGCTGCGGGGACGGCGGTTCGACGAACCCGCCCGTCACGGAAAATGGCTCATCGCGTGGACCGATGGACCGGCGCTGCTGATGCACTTCGGGATGACCGGCTATCTGTTGTGGGCGGATGACGAAGGTTCGACTCGCACCGAGCCGCATCGGCACGACCGCTTGGTGATCCGGTTCGACGAAGGCGGAGAGCTCCGGTATCGAAACATGCGCAAGCTGGGTGGGCTGTGGCTGGCCCACGATCCCGACGAGGTCTCGGGGCTCCTCGGAACGCTGGGCCCGGATGCCCTTTCGGTGGGGCGAGCCGAGTTCCTTCGTCTGCTCGCTCGGCGGCGGGGAGGACTGAAGGCCGCGCTGATGGATCAGACCCTGCTGGCCGGTGTGGGCAACCTGATGGCCGACGAGATCCTGTGGCAGGCTCGCCTGCATCCGACACACCGCGTCGAGAGCCTCACCGCGGAGGAGCGGCTCCAGCTCCATTCGGCGCTCCGGCGCATCCTTCGACAGGCCGTGGCCACTGAGGACTATGCCGAGGACAGGCCGGGGTGGCTGCTGCACGTGCGAGGACGCCCCGGCGCGTCCTGCCCGCGCTGCCGAGGACCGCTGTCCCGGATGGTGGCCGCCGGGCGGACCACCTATTTCTGCCAGCGCTGCCAACCGTAACGCCCCGCCGTAGCATGTCGCCGTGAACGGAACCCGGAAGCTCGTGTTGGCCGTCGCGCTGTTTGCCGCGGCCGTGGTGTGCGTGGCGCTCTCGGTCCTGACCCACGTGGTGGCGCCCCTGTTCGTGGCGTGGGTCCCCCTGCTCGGCGTGTCGTACGTGTTGTCCCGTCCGGACCCAAGTCCCGCCGGCCCGGACCAGGCCTGACCGGCCCGGACCGAGCGCCCCCCTCATTTCTTCCTGGCGGCCTTCCGGGCGGTCACGGCGGCCTTCTGCGTCGCTTTCGCTGCCTTCGCCGTCGCCACGGAGGCCTTCGCCGCGGTCGTCTTCGTGGGCGAGACCGCCGCTCGCTGTGCTCGTGCCCTCAATGCACCGCTGGCGGCGGCGGCCGCGGCCCCCGCCTTCAGCGCATAGCCCGGAGCCTTCTCGGCGATCTTTCGGGCCACGCCCGGGGCTCTCGCCGCCACCGCCTGGGCAGCCTTGCGAACGGCGGGGGTGGCAGCGGCGGCCCGCCTGGCCACCTCCGGCGCCCTGTCCGCCACCTGCTTGGCGACCTTCGGCCCGACCTCGGCGGCCTTCCGGGCGACCCCCGGGGCCCTGGCTGCAACCGAGGACAGCGCCGCCGCGGCGACCTCCGCCAGATCCCTCGTGCGCTTGCTCATGGCTCCCTCCCCTGTCGTCGTTGCTCACGTCGTCGGTGACAACAATACGGGGGGTGGGCTCGCGGCGTAGGCTTCCGGGTGCAATGGCACCGAGGTCTGATCTGAGCCGGCGGGCCGGGCTGGACCCGCCCGAAGGCGATGCGCCGAGGATCCGCGACGCCCCCGGCCCCCGCCGGACGGAGAGCATCCTGGCACCGGCGTTTCGAAACGTCTTCGCCTGGCCGTACCGCATGGCGCTCACCGGGCTGTACCGCGCGGGGTTCCTCCCCTGGCACCTCACCGTGCTGTCCCTCGCCGCGAACATCGTGAGCGGATGGCTGATGGTGGCCGGCCACTACTTCGTCGCGGGCCTTCTGCTCATCGTGGCAGGGCTGCTGGACATCTTCGACGGAGGCGTGGCCAGGCTCCGCGGCGAAGCCAGCCGCGCGGGGGCCTTCCTCGACTCGGTGCTCGACAGGGTCTCCGACGTCATCCTGTTCGGCGCGCTGTTCTGGTCGTTGGCGGGGCAGGGCCACAGAGTCTCCGCCGCCTTGGCCCTGACCACGCTGATCGTGTCGCTGCTGGTGAGCCACATCAGGGCGGAGGGCGAGGCACTGGGGCTGTCGCTGACCGAAGGGCTGATGCAGCGCCTGGAGCGGTACGTGCTCTTGATGGTCGGCCTGATGCTGCCCGGGAGCCTGGTCTGGGTCCTGCTGGTCCTGGCCGCACTGGGAGCGGTGACCGTGATCCAACGGGCCGCGTCCGCGTGGGGACAGATGGACCGGGCGGCCGGGCGACACGCTGGGAGGATCCTCCCGCGCCAACAAGAGTGACAAAACCGACTCCTCGGACTTGACGGCGGGGGCGACATCGCGTAACTTCCGCGCTGGAACTGCTGGAGTCTTCGGACTCCGGCAGTTCCGTTCTATGGGGGGCTCTTTTTCGGCCTCCGCCACCCCCGACTTGCCCGCCACCGGCGCCATTCCGCATAATCTGCCGCGTGGTAGAGAGCCCTCCCCCTTCCGAGCCGTCCTCCCAGCCTCCCTCCGTCATCCGAGCCGGCCTCAGTGGTACCCACGTGCTGGTCACAGGGGTGACCGGATTCCTGGGCGCGGCGCTGTTCGAGCGTCTGCTGTCCGACTTCCCCGACACCCGCGTGGCCCTGTTGGTGCGGGGCCGATACGAAACAGCCGCCTCCGATCGTCTGGCCGAGCTTGTCGGCCGGCCCGCCTTCAACTCGCTCCGGGGCCGGGTGGGCGGGGACGGGATCCTCCAGATGCTCCAGGAGCAGGTGACAGTGCTGGAAGGAGACGTCTCCGGCACCCTCCCCGAGCTCCCGGGCGACCTCGACGTGGTCGTGCACTGTGCGGCGTCCGTCGCGTTCGACCCCCCAATCGACCAGGCGTTCCAGACGAACGTGCTGGGAGCGCTCAAGTTGTACGAAGCCGTCATCGCCGGGGGCAGCCGGCCGCATCTGGTCCACGTCTCCACGGCGTACGTTGCCGGGATGAAGAAGGGCGTCATCCCGGAGGCGCCCCTCGATCACCGCGTGGACTGGCGGGTGGAGACCGACGCCGCCCTAGCCGCCCGCACCATCACGGAGAACGCCTCCCGCAAGCCGGAGGTCCTCGACCGCTTCGTGGCGAAGGCTCGCGCGGAGCATGGGCGAGCCGGGCCGATGGCGGTTTCCGCCAATGCCGAGGAACGCCGCGAGGAGTGGGTCACCAAGCGCCTGGTCCAGTACGGGCGGGC
>DHWM01000174.1 GCA_002413185.1 Actinobacteria bacterium UBA5182 | reverse complement strand
GACCCCGTCCACAAGATCACGATCATCCCGAGGGGCCAGGCCCTCGGATACACCATGACCCTTCCCATGGAGGACAAGTTCCTGGTGACCAGGGAGGAGCTTATCGACGAGCTGGCCATGCTGCTCGGCGGGCGCGTTGCCGAGGAGATCCAGTTCGGCGACATGACCACCGGCGCCCAGAACGACCTCGACCGGGCCACCAAGATCGCCCGGCAGATGGTCACGGAGTTCGGGATGTCCGACCGGCTGGGCCCGCTCACGTTGGGACAGAAGCAGGAGCAGGTGTTCCTGGGCCGGGACTTCGCCTCCCATCCCGACTACTCGGAGCAGGTGGCCTTCGAGATCGACTCCGAGATCCGTTCCCTGATCGACCGCGCCCACGACGAGGCGCTCGAGATCCTGACCGAGCAGCGGGACAAGCTCGAAATCCTGGCGGCCGCGTTGATGGAGCGCGAGACCATCGAGAAGGACGAGCTGGTGACGCTCCTGGAGGGGCTGATGAAGCGGCCCCAGCGAACCCATGGGTTGTGGGGGGCCGGCTTGGCCGTGGCCCGCCGGTCGGTCAGCGCTCCGGATCCGGGGCGCCCGGGACCGCTCTCCTGATGGCGGAGGACGCCGCCCCGGAGCCCGCCGCGGCTTCAGGGTTCGATCACGCCACGGTGGCCGAAGGCGTCCGTTTGATCCTCCAGGGCATCGGCGAGGATCCGGCCCGGGCCGGAATCACGGACACGCCCGACCGGGTCGCTCGGATGTACCAGGAGCTGTTCGCCGGGATCGGGCGCTCGCCCGCGGAGGTGGTGACGGTCATCCCGGGCGCTGGGCACGACGAGATGATCATGGTCCACGACATCCCCCTGTACAGCGTGTGCGAGCATCACCTGCTTCCGTTCGTCGGCAAGGCCCACGTGGCCTACGTCCCGAACCGCGACGGGCGCATCACCGGCCTGTCGAAGATCGCCCGCCTGGTGGACCTGCTGTCGAAGAAGCCGCAGGTGCAGGAACGCCTGACCACTGAGATCGCCGACGCTCTCGATGCGGCGCTGGAACCCAGGGGGGTGTTCGTGATGATCGAGGCCGAGCACCTGTGCATGACCATGCGGGGCGTGAAGAAGCCAGGGTCGGTCACGTCCACCTCCGCCGTGCGGGGGGTGTTTCGAACAGACGCCCGGACCCGGACGGAGGCCTTCGAGCTGCTTCGGCGCAGCCGGCCATGACCGACCCCCGGCTGGTGTGGCGGGCAGGATCGCATGACATCGAGTGCGGTGCCCGCACCCTGGTGATGGGCGTGGTGAACGTGACGCCCGACTCGTTCTCCGATGGGGGGCGGTTCCTCGATCCGAGGGCGGCGATCGAGCATGGCCAGCGACTGGCCGCCGACGGCGCCGACATCCTGGATGTCGGCGGGGAGTCCACCCGGCCCGGCGCCGCGGCGGTCCCGGAGAATGAAGAGTGCGACCGGGTGGTGCCGGTCATAAAGCGGTTGGCCGCCGAGGAGTCGATCCCCATCTCCATCGACACCCGGAAGGCCGCGGTGGCCAGGGCCGCGCTCGACGTGGGGGCAACGATCGTCAACGACGTCACCGCCGGCTCCTTCGACGCCGGGATGTTCGAAGCGGTGCGCGAAGGCGGGGCGGGGATGGTCCTGATGCACATGCGGGGCGACCCCGGCACGATGCGAGAGCTCACGGAGTACGACGACGTCGTGGCGGAGGTGCGTTCGTTTCTCGGTGACCGCGTGCGGGCCGCCGGGGAGGCCGGCATCGATCAGGAGCGGCTGGCGGTGGACCCGGGACTGGGGTTCGCCAAGACCACCGACCAGAGCCTCGTGCTCATGCGGGAGGTCGAGGCATTCACCGAGCTCGGACGGCCCGTGGTGGTGGGTCCGTCCAGGAAGTCGTTCGTGGGTCGCGTCCTCGACGCGGATGTTCCCGACCGGCTGGAGGGGACGGCAGGAGCGGTGGCGTGGCTGGCCGCCCATGGCGCGCACGTCATCCGGGTGCACGACGTCAAGGAGATGGTGCGAGTAGTTCGGGTGGTCGACGCCATCCGACGGGCGGCGGTGGAGGAGCCGGCCCGATGATGCCGTTCGAGGTGAGGCGAAGCGAGGTGTCCGGGGGCGGGCTCGCGTACGTGGACCTCGGGGAGGGACCACCGGTGGTCCTGTTGCACGGGTTCCCCACCTCGTCGTACCTGTGGCGCCGGGAGATCCCGCTTCTGGCCTCCAGGATGCGGGTCATTGCCCCCGACCTCCTCGGCTATGGGACGAGCGACAAGCCGGAGGAGGGTGATCTGTCGGAGCCGGCCCAGGCGAGATATGTGGGCGAACTCCTGGAATCGCTCGGCGTGACGGAGACGGCCGTGGTCGCCCACGACATCGGCGGCGCCGTGGCCCAGCTGCTGGCCCTCGACTCCCCCATCGGCGTCGCCGCGCTCGTCCTCCTGGACAGCGCGTGCTTCGACGCCTGGCCCATCGAGGGCGTGAAGATGCTCCAGGCCGCGACTCCCGATCAGCAGCAGCCGGAGTTCGTGGACAGCATCATCCGGCTGACCTTCGACCTCGGGATCGCTCACCCGGGCCGGCTCAGCGACAGCGACCTGGATGCGTACCTCGAACCCTGGCGGGCGGATCCCGCGGCCTTCTTCCGGGCCGTCCGCGGGATCACCGGGAGCGGTCTGGCCGGACGGGAGGCCGAGCTCGGGGCGTTCGAGGGCGCCGCCATGGTGATCTGGGGAGAGCAGGACCCCTTCCTGCCACCCGAGCTGGGCGAGCGACTGGGCGAGCTGCTCGGGGCGACGGTGGCGCTTCTCCCCGGCTGCTCGCACTTCGTCAACGAGGACGCGCCTTCCACGGTGGGGCCGATCGTGTACGAATACCTTCGCTCGCGCTATCTCCACCAGAGCCACACGCACCACGAGGAAGGCCCGGTGCCGGTGTTCCTGCATCGCCCGTCCAACGGCGGGGTGGCCGCCTTCGACCCGCCCGGCGACGAGGACTGAAGCGGCCATGACGAAGCTCGACCTCTCGCTCGGCGAAGAAGAGCTGGAGGACTTCCTCGCGTCGCAGCGCACCGCGCGCCTGGCCACCGTCGACGCCCAGGGCCGGCCCCAGGTCGTCCCCCTGTGGTTCGTGTGGGCGGACCGCGCGATGTTCCTGAATTCGACGCTCGGAAACGTCACCGTTCGCAACGTCCAGAGGAATTCAGAGGTCACCGCGGTGGTCGACGACGGTGAGTCCTACGACCAGCTCAGAGGGGTCCTGCTCCGAGGCAGGGCCGTTCCGGCAGACGGCGATCACCGGATCGACAACGTCCGCCGGACGTGGTCCGAGAAGTACATGGGCGGAACCCCGGTCCCGTACGACCGGTGGAGGAACCGTGTATGGCTTCGGCTGGACCCCACATCCATCACCTCCTGGGACTTCCGGAAGATCCCGGAGGCGAAGGCTCGCGCCGCGCTGGCAGAAGGCGCGGCGGAAGGCGAGGGATCGTGAAGAAGGACGAATCACTCCCAACGCTGGTCAGCATCGAGGGCATCCCCGCGTCCGGGCGCCACGGCGCCAACCCCGGCGAGCAGCTCGAGGCCCAGGAATTCGTGGTCGACGTCGACGTGTGGATCGAGGCAGGCGAGGACACGCTCGAGCAGACCATCGACTACCGCGACATCGTCTCAACGGTCAAGGAAGCGGTTGGGACGAACTCCTTCGTCCTGCTGGAGACGCTGGCGGAGGTGGTTGCCGACTCGATGATGGCGCTGGGAGCGACCCAGGTCTCCGTGGTGGTCCACAAGCCCGCCGCCGCGGCGTCCCTCGGAGTGGACGACGTCTCGGCGACGGCCACCGTCGGCGTGGGTTGACACAGTGTCCGGCCACGGCGAAGGGAGGCTGTCCGTCAAGGCCTACCTGGCGCTCGGGTCGAACCTGGGCGACCGGTTGGCCACGCTTCAGCGGGCGGTGGACCTGCTGGCGGCCGGTGACGGCGTCGAGATCGTCCGGTGCTCCCGGGTCTACCAGACCGACCCCGTTGGTCCGCCCCAGCCCGACTACCTGAATGCGGTCCTGGAGATCGCCACGACGCTCTCGCCGCGGGCGCTCCTGGAGCGGTGCCTCTTCGTGGAGAACGAGATGGGAAGGGTGCGAGCCGAGCGGTGGGGCCCCCGGACCGTCGACATCGACCTCCTGACGTACGGCCGGGAGCGAGTGGAGGAACCGGGCCTGAGCGTCCCTCATCCCCGCATGCACGAACGGGCCTTCGTCCTGGTGCCGCTGGCCGAGCTGGACCCCGATCCGCCCCTCCCCGGCGGGCGTCACCTGGGGAGCCTCGCGCTGCCGGCCGACGGGCCAGCGGGCATACGGATCTTCGCCCCGCCGCTGTGCCTTTTGGAGCCGCGGCTATACTCGCCGCCCACCGTCCGGTAGCCGTCATCGAAGGACCCGGAACGATCGAATCCACACCTCGTGCCGCTTTCCCCACCGCGTTCGTGGTGATCGGAGCCGGCCGCGTCGGGACGGCGGTGGCGGTCCTCCTCGCCCGGGCCGGCCACTCCATCGTCGCCGCCACCGGCCGGGCACAGACCAGGGAGCGGGTGCGCCACCACCTTCCCCTGACCAGGTTCGTGAGCTCCACGGAGGCGGCCGACGCCTGTCGTGAAGCGGGTGGCGTCCTGATCACGGTGCCCGACGACCGCATCGCCATGGTCTGCGCCGAGCTGGCCGTCGATGGCGCCTTCCACCGGGACCAGCACGTGCTCCATCTCTCCGGGTCGGTCGGGCTGGGCGCGCTGGCGCCGGCGGAGCAAGGGGGTGCCGCGGTCGCCTCGGTCCATCCGCTGCAGTCGTTCCCTGACGTGGAAGCGGGAATTGCCCGCCTTCCCGGCAGTGGGATCGCCGTGACCGCAGCCGCACCGGGCCCGTTCGCCTTCGCCGAAGCGCTGGCCACCGACGTGGGTGGACTGCCCTTCTCCCTCTCGGACCAGGCCAAGCCGCTGTACCACGCGGCCGCGGTATTCGCCTCGAACTACCTGGTGGCGGTGGAGGCCGTGGCCGCGGAGCTGTTCGCCGCAGCCGGAGTGTCGGAGCCACTCCCCCTGTTCGAACCACTGGCACGAGCCACGCTCGATGCCACATTCCGGGCCGGCCCCGCGAGAGTACTGACCGGGCCGGCGGCTCGGGGCGACGTCGGCACCATCGCCAGGAACCTGGAGGCCCTTCGGGATCAGGTGCCCGACGCCGTCGCTCCGTATGTGGAGCTTGCACGGGTGGCCGCCGGCGTGGCGGCTCGAGCGGGGCGCCTGGATGCGGAAGGACTGCGGCGGGTGCGCGAGGAGCTCGACCGGTGGACGTGACCGGGTCGGCCGATCGCTTCCGCCAGGCGTGCGACGAAGCCAGGCGGCGCGGCGACGTGGTCGGATTCGTCCCCACGATGGGCGCGCTTCATCAAGGGCACGGACGGTTGCTGAAGCAGGCCCGGGACGAATGCGGGTTCGTGGCCCTGTCGATCTTCGTCAATCCCGTGCAGTTCGACTCCCAGACCGATCTGGGCGCGTACCCTCGCGACCTCGGGAAGGACCGGGCGGTGGCGGGGGCCCTCCGGACCGACCTCCTGTTCGCCCCGACCGAAACCGAGATGTACCCGGGCGGCGGCCCGGAGGTGACGGTCGATCCGGGGGCCCTGGGGGAACGCCTGGAGGGCGCATCACGCCAGGGCCACTTCCGAGGCGTCCTCACGGTCGTGTCGAAGCTCCTCCACATGGCGGGGCCGTGCCGGGCCTACTTCGGCGAGAAGGACGCCCAACAGCTCGCACTGGTCGAACGGCTGGCCCGGGACTTGGACTTCCCCGCCACGATCGTGTCCTGCCCGACCGTCAGGGAGATCGACGGCCTGGCCCTGTCGTCCCGGAATGCCCGGCTGTCCCCGCAGGAGCGCCGTGCCGCCCCCGCCCTGTTCGATGCGCTGTCCGCGGCAGCCTCGCTGGCGCGGGGGGGCGAACGGCGGGCGGACGTGCTGAAGGCCGAGATCGCCAGGGGAATCGGGGCGGAACCGCTGGCCCGCATCGACTACGTGGCCGTGGTCGACGATGCCACGTGGGAGGATGCGACGTCGGTAC
The DNA here is from genome assembly GCA_002413185.1 of Actinobacteria bacterium UBA5182. Taxonomy (GTDB): domain Bacteria; phylum Actinomycetota; class UBA4738; order UBA4738; family UBA4738; genus UBA5182. The sequence goes on along the minus strand of DHWM01000174.1, from coordinate 4,794 downwards.
AGGGGCGGGCCCGAGCTCTGGCCGCCGTTCGCTTCGGGGACGTTCGGCTGATCGACAACCTGGTCCTCCCAGAGCCCGCCGCCCGGAGCGTGCAGAATACGAGCGAGCCCGAGGGCTCACCGGAGGAGCGCTGAAGCATGTTGCTGGCCATCGACGTCGGAAACACCGCCACCGTCCTCGGCGTGTACCAGGGGAAGGAGCTCGCTTGGCACTGGCGCCTGGCCACGCGCGGTGAGCGGACCGCCGACGAGCTGGCGCTGTTGTTCGGAGGGTTCCTCGAGCAGAAGGGGCTGTCGTTCTCTCGCCAGATCAGCGGCGTGGCCATCGCCAGCGTGGTGCCCGACCAGACCAAGGCACTCCGGGAGATGGTGGAGAACTACTTCCACTTCCCACCGGTGGTGGTGGAGCCGGGGACCCGAACCGGCATCGCCATCGCCACGGACAACCCCAAGGAGGTGGGCGCCGACCGAATCGTCAACGCCCTGGCAGCGTTCGAAGCGTTCGGAGGGCCGTGCGTGGTCGTCGACTTCGGCACGGCCACCACCTACGACGCGGTGTCGGAGCGCGGCGAATACCTGGGTGGGGCCATCGCCCCCGGCATCCAGGTGTCGGCGGCGGGCCTGTTCTCCGCTGCGGCCCGGCTTCCCCGCGTCGAGCTGAACCCGCCCCGTTCGGTCATCGGAAAGAACACCGTGGAGAGCCTCCAGTCCGGGCTGCTTCATGGAGCAGCGGCGGAGGTCGACGGGATGGTCGAACGCATGCAGAAGGAGCTGGGCGGACACGCCACGGTCGTGGCCACCGGCGGGCTGGCGGGCACCGTCGTTCCCCTGTGCCAGAGCATCGACCACCACGACCCCTGGCTGACCCTGGAGGGCCTCAGGCTCGTCTATGAGCGGAACACCGGCCGGGATGTCTGAGGACGAGCCGGTCGCCGGCCCCTCCCCGGAAGGGGACCCGGCCGAGACTCTCCAGGACGAAGAGGAGCCGCACGGCAGGCTCCAGGAGGTGCTGTCCGCCCGGCGCCAGAAGCTCGAGCGGCTCCGGGCGAAGGGCGTGCAGCCGTTCGCGCTGTCCTTCACCAAGACCGCCGAGGCCGCCGGCCTCCACGCCCGCTTCGACGTGCTGGGCCCCGGCGAGGACACCGGCGAGCTCTGCTCGGTGGCCGGGCGGATCATGCTCATTCGCCGCCAGGGGCGTCTTTCGTTCATCACCCTCCGCGACCGGACCGGCGACATCCAGCTGTTCATGACCGAGGCCGGCTCGGGCCAGGCCTATGACCTCATCGACGACCTCGACCTCGGTGACATCATCGGGGCGCACGGGCACGTCATGAAGACCCGGCGAGGCGAGCTCTCCGTGGCGGTGGAAGGGCTCACGTTGCTGACGAAGGCGCTCCGCCCGCTGCCCGAGAAGTGGAAGGGGCTGCGCGATCCGGAGGCGCGGGTCCGTCACCGCTATCTGGATCTCGCGTCCAGCCTGGAGAGCCGGCGTCCTCTGATGGCGCGGGCCGCCCTGCTGAAGGCCTTTCGGAAGGTCCTCGACGAACGGGGCTTCCTGGAGGTCGAAACGCCGGTCCTGCAGCCGATCGCCGGCGGCGCGCTGGCCAGGCCGTTCGTGACGCATCACCAGGCCCTCGGACTGGACATGTACCTGCGGATCTCCCTCGAGCTGTATCTCAAGCGGCTGCTGGTGGGCGGGCTCGAGCGCATCTACGAGATCGGCCGCACCTTCCGGAACGAGGGTGTCGACCGCAACCACAGTCCCGAGTTCACGATGCTCGAGGTCTATCAGGCGTACGGCGACTACGGGACCATGATGGAGCTCACCGAGAGCCTCGTGGCCGAGTCGGCCAGGGCGCTGCATGGATCGCTGCAGTTCCCGTTCAAGGACCAGGAGCTGAGCGTCGAACCGCCGTGGCCACGGATCACCGTCCTCGGCTCGCTCTCGAAGGTGCTGGGCGAGGAGATCGCCCTGGACCGGCCGGATTTGGCCACGCTGGCCGAGCGCCGAGGTGTGCCCGTCGATCCGCGGCGGGTGCCGGGGAAGATCGTGGTGGACCTGTGGGAGCACCTGGTGGGGCCGACGCTGGTCCAGCCGACCTTCGTCATGGACTTCCCCCGGGACGTTTCTCCACTGGCTCGGCCCAACCGGAGGGACCCCATGCTCACCGAGCACGTCGACCCCTACATGGCAGGGATCGAGCTGGGCACCGCGTACTCGGAGCTCACCGACCCGGACGATCAGCGGGCCAGATTCGAGGCCCAGCAGGAGGCCAGGCGGGCCGGCGACGAGGAGGCTCACCCCCTTGACGAGGACTTCCTGACTGCGCTGGAGCACGGGATGCCTCCGGCAGGTGGGCTCGGCATCGGGATCGACCGGCTCCTGGCGATACTTGCCGACGCCGCCTCGCTGCGGGAGGTCATCGCGTTCCCACACCTTCGCCCCGAAAGTGGCCGCGACTCCTAGCGCTTTCGACCGATGCGTCGTCCAATCGTGATGACCGCCACCCTGCTGGTGATGGCTGCGACCGCCTGCACGGGAGGGACTCCTCCGCCCGTGCGCTCCGGACCGCCCTCGGCCTCTCCCTCCGCCAGCTCGTCGCTCATTGGACCTCCGGTGACTTTGGACGTGGTCGCCACGGTCGATCCCGGAGCGGCGGCCCCGTCGTCTCCAGCCCCGTCGTCTCCAGCCATGGCGGCGCAGCAGGACGACCGACCATACCTGGAAGGGATGCGGCTCGCCGCCGAGGAGGTCAACGCGGCCGGAGGGATCGGCGGGCATCCTCTGACCCTGGCCCTCCATGACGACGGCGGAGAGCCGGAGCGAGCCACGGAGGTCATGGGCGGCCTCTTGCGAGGCTCACCGAAGGCGATCCTGTTCGTCGGACCGGGCCCGGCCCTCTCACCGCTCCGCTCTCAGTTCGGGCAGTCGGGCACGCCGGTGATCCTCCTGGGGGGCGATCTCTACACGAGCCGGGGACTGTTTCCGCAGGTCTTCCAGACGACCCTCCCCTGGGAATGGCAGGCCCACGTCCTGGCTCGATACCTGGTGGTCGACAGGCACGCCAAGCACATCGTCTTCGCCGGAGCGGGGCCCGAGGCGAGCAGCGCCGCCGCGGCGGCGAAGGCGCAACTCGAATACTGGGGGGGCGCCCTCAGCGGCGCCGTCACCATTCCCGCCGGTCGCGATCCCGCTCACATGGTCGGACAGGTCAGGGGAGCGGACGCGGTGATCGACTTCGGCTCGGCCTCCGACTCGCTGCGCATGGCCGCCGCCATCCAGCAGGCATCCCACGCGCCACCCCGGATCGCCGCGTCCTCGTCGCTGCTCGCCTCGCAGTCCGGATCGCCGAAGCTTCCACCCGGAACGGTCGCCTGCTACACCTACACGTGGGCCGGCTGGGCCGAACCCATCCCCAGGGTCGCGGGGTTCCGGCAGGCTCTCGCCGGCGCGACCCGCGGACAGGAGCCGGCCGGCCTGGAGCAGGAGGGGTACGACGCCGTCCGGACCCTGGCCTATTTCCTGCGTCGGAACGAAGGGATGGGCGGCGCGGCCCTCGGGCACGTCCTGGAAGGTGCTCGGAATCTCCAGTTCTCGAGCTTCCCGATCGATCTCGGCCCCGACGACCACGAGTTTCTGCCTCGGGACGAGCTGGGGCTGTTTGCGATCGCCGGCCCGGATGAGCGCCTGGATCCCTGGGAAGGGGGCACCTCGGAGCCGTGGCGGCCATTGATGAGGACCTTCACCTACGACGGGCTTCGCGACGACATCCTGGACCGGGACAAAAGGATCTTCTTTCCCTTCTGGGGAAAGGACAAGCCGGGACCCTTTTATTGGCAGTCGCGATACGGCATCGTGACTCGGCCGGCGAAGGATCCCTTGCACTGAGGCGCCGCCCCGGGCCAGGGACCCGGCTCGCTCCCTAGTGCCGGCGCTCGGCGGCGTCCAGGATGACCCCGACCACGTTCTCGAGCGGAGTGCCCTTCGTCACGATGCCTGAGGCGCCGGCGGCGAGCGCGCTCTGCTCCATGACCGGACCATCGAAGGCGGTCAGGACGACCACGTGGGTGGCGGGATTCGACCGGCGGATGCGTCGAGTGATGTCGAACCCGTCCACCCCGGGCATGGAGATGTCGATGAGAACGACGTCCGGGGCCAGCCGGACCACGGCCTCGCATGCCCGGTCGCCCGAGTCGACCTCGCCGGCCACCTCGACGTCTGGGATGTAGTCGAGCGCCCGGACCAGCGACATCCGGTACGCCGGGTGGTGGTCGGCAACCAGGACCCGCACCGGCGGGCGCAGGTCATGGGCATGGACGAACCCATTGCCGTTGGTCTCGCCGGTGACCCTCACGCCAATGAGCATCTCCGCCGGACCAGGCCTTCAAAAGGTCTAATCGGGCCATTTTCAGGTGGCACGAAGGGACTATGCCCTGGTCACACGGGGTGTTGGCCAGGCATCCGCGGTCGGGGAGTCACCCACGGCCAGTTTTCGGATGCACCCGAGCTAATCTCGGGGAAGCCCTCGCCCGAATAACTTGTTGAGGGCAATGACGGCGCTCGAGGGAAAGGAGCGCGCCGGGATGGTGGGGGCGGTTCGACCGCAGGCAATGGCGTCCTACGCCCCGGGTATAATCGCTTTCGAGGCGCTCTGGGCGCGTACCGCGCCACCGGGGCGCTTCGGCCGCCTCGGGGGGAGGACGGGGTCCTTTGATCCCCGAGGCTCGAGTGGTACAAAGCGGGCCGTGGGTCTGGCCCGGAGGGTGCGAGATGTTTGAACGGTTCACCGACCGC
>DHWM01000078.1:2875-4644 GCA_002413185.1 Actinobacteria bacterium UBA5182 | reverse complement strand
GGCCCGATGGCGAACGTCACCGTCGAGCGGCGGATGGCGTCGACGTAGCGCTTCTGCCCGAGGGTCTTCGCCGCCAGGGACCTCCCCCGCGACGTCAGCACGACGTCGCCGAACACCTGTGACGGCCGGATGGTCTCTTCGTCCTTGATCATGTCGATGGTCTTGCCGACGGATTCGGTGCTGAGGTCCTGGCCCTGGCCCAGGATCAGGAGGAGCTCCTCGAAGAGCTGGGCGACCTTCTCGGCCTCGGCCTTGTCCCCGGTGATGGTGATCTCGTTGCCGCGAACGAGGACCTCGGATTCGAAGGCGGCCTCGACGAGCTTCAGAAGCTCGTCTCGCTGCCCGAGCAGGGCCACCATCGAGTGGCTGCCCGGGACGAGGATCTTCACCTTGGTGACGCGTGCGGTGGCTTCCGCCAAAGGCCCCTTCCTTCGCGGGGTGCGCGACAGGGCCGCCATCTCGCGGGGCCCTCGCCTGCACCGGGGATTATACGGGCGGGCGTGCTCAGCCCGGCGGCCATCGCATGGTCCGTCCTCCCAGCAGGTGGAAGTGCAGGTGGGGGACGCTCTGCCCGGCGTTGGGCCCGACGTTCGTCACCAGGCGCCACCCCGACTGGGCCACCCCTTCCGCCTTCGCCAGGTGCGCCGCGGTCTCGAAGATGTCCCACAGGAGGCCGCGGTGGTCCTTGGTGAGGTCCGCGGCCGATTCGATGTGGTCCTTGGGGATGATCAGGATGTGCGTGGGCGCCTGCGGGTTGATGTCCCGGAACGCCACCACGGCGTCCGACGCGTGAACGATCTCCGCGGGCGTCTCGCGCTGCCCGATCTGGCAGAACAGGCACTCGCTGTAGGTCTCCGCCATCGCGGGCCCGACTCTATCCGAGGCGGCCGTACCGGGCCAACACCAGGGCCGCCCCCACCACCGCCGCGGTCTCGGTCCGAAGAATGGCTGGACCGAGCGAGGCGGCCACGGCGCCGGCATCCTCCGCCAGCCGGATCTCCTCGGTGGACCATCCGCCCTCCGGACCCACCAGGACGTGCACGCGGGCCACGTCGGGTGGCAACGCGTCCGCAACCCTTCGGCTCGCTTCCCCGTGCAGCATCAGGACGAACCCGTCCCTCGGGACCAGGGCCTCGTGCAGCCCGTCCCACGCTCCGATCCTGGCGATCCGTGGTTGGCGGGATTGCATGGCGGCCTCCCGAGCCACCGTCTTCAGGCGGGCGACGACCTTCGGCCCGGGGTATCTGACCGTTCGCTCGCTCTCGAGCAGGTCGATCTCATCGACTCCCAGCTCGGCGAGCTTCTGGACGGCCCAGCCCAAACGGTCTCCCTTGGGAGGGGCCAGGGTCACGACGACGGTGGGATGTCGAACGATCCCGACGTCGACGGCCTCCCGGATGTCGATAACCGCCCGCCCCTCTCGCTCACCGGCCAGGGTCCCCCGCCCGACCCAGCCGAGGTCGTTCGCCACCGTCACCTCCTCTCCGGGGCGAAGGCGAAGGGATCGCAGCGCGTGGTGGGAGTCGCTCTCGGACAGGGCCAGCCGGTCGCCGGCCGCGATCGCCCCGACATCGCTGGGATCGACGAAGAAGTGCGGGGCCGTCATGCCCGGCCTGCCACCGGGCTCACCTGTCGAGGAGCTTGCGGAGCTTCCCCACCAGGCCCTCGCCCTTCCCGGGCCGCTCGCCCCGGAGCTCGGCCAGCCGCTCCAGCAGTGCCCGCTCCTCCTTCGACTTCGGCTTGGGCGTCTCCACGACCACCGTGACGAA
>DHWM01000078.1:0-2579 GCA_002413185.1 Actinobacteria bacterium UBA5182 | reverse complement strand
ACCTCGGCGCCCAGCGCGGCCTGGGTCATGGGGACGGGCAGCGCGCACACCAGATCCTGGCCGCGCCGTTCGAACACCCGGTGGGGCCGCACCCGCAGGGACACGAACAGATCCCCGGGCGGTCCTCCCAGGCGTCCCTCCTGGCCCCGGCCGGAAAGGCGCAGCTCCATCCCGTCGGCCACCCCCGCGGGAACCTCCACGGAGACCGACCGCTGATCAGGGGTCCGTCCGTCTCCGCCGCACCGAGTGCACGGCGACGCGATCTCCTCACCGGTTCCCTCACATGTGGTGCACGGCCGAGCCGTCATGACCGTACCGAACACGCTCTGTCGGACGTCCTGGAGCTCTCCGGCCCCGCCGCACCGGTGGCACCTCGCCGCAGAGGTCCCCGGCTCGCAGCACGTCCCGTCGCACCGGGAGCACTGCATCAGGGTGTCGACGGTGACCTCGCGCTCCAGGCCGAACACCGACTCCTCGAACGACAGCGTGATCGGGACGCGCAGGTCCGCTCCCCTGGCGGTCCGGGTCCTCCTTCGTCCTCCCCGGCGCCGTCCCCCACCCCCGAACCCACCGCCGAAGAACACGTCGAACAGGTCCCCCATGTCGCCGAAGGGGAAGAAGTCCGAACCGGCAGCAGCCCCCTGGGACCCGAACATGTCGTACTGCCCGCGGCGGGCGGGGTCGGAGAGCGTCTGGTACGCCGCGGTGACCTCCTTGAACCTGCGCTCGGCGGTGGGGTCGGCGTTGACGTCGGGATGGAGCTCCCGGGCCAGGCGGCGGTAGGCCCGCCTGAGGTCCTCGTCGGTAGCGTCGTGGCCGACGCCGAGGATCGAGTACAGGTCAGGGAGCTGCTGGGCCATCCGATCGAGTGTAGCGGCGGAGCCGGTCCGGACCGCTCAGGCCGGCGGCGCTTCGAGAGGGAGCGGTCCGGCCGATCACGTCCGGAGCGCTTCCACCGCCGCGGACAGCCGGTCGGCCACGGCCCGGACGGCCGAGATGGCGGCGGCGTAGTCCATCCGCATGGGACCGACCACGCCGATCGTCCCCACGGTGCCGCCTCCCGCCGCGTACGGCGCCGCCACCACGCTGGCCTCCCACATCCCGGGGATGGGGTTCTCGTGGCCGATGCTCACGCTGACCGGCGAGATGGCGGCCGCCTCCCGGAGCAGCCCGAGCATGGCGGATTCGCGCTCCAGGGCCTCGTACACCTGCCGGAGCGTGTCGCGGCGGTTGAACCCCTCCTCGGAGGCGATGTTCGACACCCCGCCCATCACGACGTGCTCGGAGTCTGGCGCGTCCTCCATGGACCGGAGGGCCTCGCCGGCCCGTTCCAGCAGGACCCGCTCGTCGCCGGAGGCGACCTTCGTCCGTTCTTCGGCCTCCACCCTGGCCTCACCGAGGGTCTTGCCCCTGAACGCCTGCATCATCGTCCGGGAGACCCGCTCCAAGACGTCCTCGGACGCGCCGGGAGGAGCTTCGATGACGCGCTTCTCCACCCGCCCGGTGCCGAAGACAACCAGCAGGAGCGTGGCGGAGCCCAGACCGATCAGCTCGGACCGGACGATGGAGCTCTCCCCGACGCTCGGAGCGAAAGCCAGCGATGCGTACCGGGTCAACCGGGAGAGGAGCTGGGTGGTTCCCCGGAGGATCTCGTCCACGTCGGCGAGGGCCTCGTCGAAGAACGTCACGATGGCCCGGCGCTCGGCATCGCGGAGCTTGGTGCGAGAGGGAAGCATGTCGACGTACAGGCGATAGGCGAGGTCGGTAGGCGCGCGGCCAGCGGAGGTGTGCGGCTGGGTGAGATAGCCCAGCTCCTCCAGCGCCGCCAGGTCGTTGCGGATGGTCGCCGAGCTGACGTGAAGGCCGGAGGCGGCGGCGAGGGCCTCGCTTCCGACGGGCTCGCCGGTCCTGATGTAGTGCCGGACCAGGGCGCGCAGCAGGGCTGCCTTACGTTCGCTGAGACTGCCCTGTTGACGCTCCATGCATGTACTTTTAGCACTCCGCCGCTCCGACTGCTAGGACGGCCGGCGGTCCGCTTCGTCCATGGCCCCGCGGATCGCTCGCTTCTGCGGTCAACCCATGTCACGCTCCGAGCGTCTTATCGGGTGCGGTGCCGGGCGAGGGAGTCGGGACTGGACGAGGACGAGATCCGGGAGTTCCTGCTCTCCGACTACGGCCGACGGTGGGAGCGATCGGATTGATGTGCGGAAGCCGGGTCGTGGCCGAGGACGCCGTCCAGGAGGCCCTGGCCAGGGCGTGGGAACGAACCGAGCGAGGCGAGACCATCGACTCGCTGAAGGCGTGGGTGACGACGGTGGCGATGAACGTGGTTCGAAGCGGGTTTCGAAGACGGGCCGCCGAGCGGCGGGCCCGATCGAGGATGCCCGACGCGCCGCCGGCTCAGGGATCGGGCGGGGAATGGGACGGGCCGGCCACCGTGGCGGCCGACGCGGCCGCCGACGTGCGGCGGGCCCTGGCCGGGCTTCCCCGGCGCCAGCGGGAGGCCACGGTCCTTCGCTACTACCTCGACCTCGACGTGGCCCAAGTCGCTACGGCGCTTCGGATCACGGAGGGGACGG
>DHWM01000130.1:478-6459 GCA_002413185.1 Actinobacteria bacterium UBA5182 | reverse complement strand
GGCTACGTCGGGTACGAAGAGGGCGGCCAGCTCACCGAGGCGGTTCGACGCAAGCCGTTCAGCGTCGTGCTGTTCGATGAGATCGAGAAGGCCCACCCCGACGTGTTCAACACCCTGTTGCAGATCCTGGAGGACGGGCACCTCACGGACGCGCAGGGCCACCGGGTGGACTTCAAGAACACCGTGATCATCATGACGTCGAACCTGGGTACCCGGGACATCCAGAAAGGCCCCGGCGTCGGGTTCGCCGCGCACGCCGACGAGAAGATGTCCTACGAGAGGATGAGGGACCGGGTCATGGAGGAGCTCAAGCGGTCCTTCCGGCCGGAGTTCCTGAACCGCATCGACGAGGTCATCGTGTTCCACTCGCTGTCGCGGCAGAACGTGAAGGACATCGTAGATCTGATGATGAAGCGGGTTCGGGAGCAGTTGAAGGCGAAGGACGTCGAGATCGAGCTCACCGACGGCGCCAAGAACGTCCTGGCCGAGAAGGGCTATGACCCGGCGCTCGGTGCGCGGCCGCTCCGCAGGACCATCCAGCGGCTGGTGGAGGATCCTCTGTCCGAGAAGCTCCTGTGGAAGGAGTACAAGGCCGGACAGACGATCATCGTCGACGCCCAGGGCGAGGAGGTCGTCTTCGAGACCGCTCCGGTCTCACCCGACACCCCGCCCGTCGAGCTGGCCGGTTCGGGCTCCGAGTCCTAGCCGTCGGCAGGGGCCCGGCCCCTCGAGAGAGATCGGCCCATAACCGCAGGTCGGGGCGTGTCAGACCCTCGCGCTATGGTTCTGCGGTGGGCAAGGTCAAGCGGCTGTTCGTGTGCTCCAGCTGCGAGCACTCCTCGGCACAGTGGTCGGGAAGATGCTCGGCGTGCGGCGAATGGGGCACCGTCGCCGAACAGGCGGTGGCGGCGTCGTCGCGTCGGACCCTGTCATCGTCCGGCCCCGCTCCGCCCGTCCTGACGCTCGTCCCGGACCCGGAGGAGCACCGCATCGGCACCGGCTTCCCCAGCATCGATCGAGTGCTGGGCGGGGGCCTCGTGCCTGGTTCGGTGGTCCTCCTGGCGGGGGCGCCCGGCATCGGCAAGTCGACCCTTCTCCTCCAGTTGGCCTCGCGCTTGACCGAAGCCGGGCACCTCTGTCTCCTCGCCTCTGGGGAGGAGGCCCGCGGGCAGGTCGCCTCTCGGGCCAGGCGGCTCGGACTCGACGGTGAGGCACTCGCGTTCGCGCCCGGCCGGGATCTCGGCGACGTCCTGGCCACCGCCTCCGCGGTGCGGCCGGCCGTGCTGGTGGTCGACTCCATCCAGACCATCCGAGACGACCGGACGGACTCACTCCCAGGCGGGCCGGGTCAGGTCCGCGGATGTGCCGACGCCTTGATCGGCCTGGCCAAGGCCGAAGGGATCACCACCCTGCTGGTTGGCCACGTGACCAAAGATGGCGACCTGGCCGGACCGCGGACGCTCGAGCACGCGGTCGACGTGGTGTTGAGCTTCGAGGGCGAGCCCCGCTCGGGGCTCCGCATCCTTTGCGGAGGGAAGAACCGGTACGGGCCCGAAGGGGAGGTGTCCTGGTTCGAGATGACCTCGACGGGTCTGGTGGAACGAGAGGCGGGGCCACGGGTGGGGGAGGCCGGGGATGAGCCGGGATGTGCCACCGCCATCGCCCTGGCCGGACGGCGGGCGTTCGCCGTCGACGTCCAAGCGCTGGTCGTTCCTTCGGAGGGCCCGCCGAAGCGCCAGGTCGCCGGCCTCGACCCTCGGCGCTTCCAGATCGTCGCCGCCGTTACGGACCGGGCCGCGGACCTCCGCCTGGCCAGGTCCGAGCTCTACGGCGCTTCCTCCGGCGGCCTTCGCCTCGACGACCCGGGCGGGGACCTCGCGGTCGCCGCCGCCTTGGCGTCCTCAGCGTCCGGGCGGGCGGTTCGGGCGGGGACTGGATTCGTGGGCGAGCTCTCGTTGACTGGCGCCATCCGGCCGGTGTCCGCGATGGAGTCGAGGGTCTCCGCGGCCGCGGCGGCGGGGCTGAAAAGCCTGATCTGCTCCGCGGGGGGGGTGCCTCCCAAGCCCCCGCAGAGCCTCGACGTGATCCCGGTCCGGCACGTCGGTGAGGCCCTGAGCAAGGCCTTCGGGGGCCGCTGAGGGAACGGATATGCCCTCTGACCTGCGCTTTCGATTTGCGGCGGCTTGGGCGGCCATGCTATCCTTACTTTCTTCGCAGCAGACCATCTCGATCAGTTGGGGGTGTCGTGTTCGGCAAGGGAGACAAGGTCGTCTATCCGCATCATGGGGCAGCCGTTATCGAAGATCTGGTAGAGCGGGAAATCTTCGGGGAGACCAGGACCTATTTCAAGCTCCGGCTGGCCCACGGGGACCTCACCCTGATGGTCCCGATCGACAACACCCAAGAGGTCGGACTCCGCGGCGTCGTCTCCAAGCGAGAGGTCAAGAAAGTGTTCGATCTCCTCCGTGAGGAGGAAGAGCTCATCGCCACCAACTGGAGCCGCCGGTACAAGACGAACCTCGCGAAGCTCAGCTCCGGCGACATCTACCAGGTCGCGGAAGTCGTTCGGAACCTTTCGGCCCGTGAGAAGGAAAAGGGGCTGTCGGCCGGCGAGAAGCACATGCTGGCCAAGGCTCGCCAGATCCTGGTCTCAGAGCTGACGTTCGCCTTCGACTCCACGGAGGAGAAGGCAGAGGCCATGCTGGACAAGGTTCTCGAAGAGGCTCACTAGGCGAGCCCCGGCCCGGTTCCACCTCTCCATCGCTCTGCCAGGGCTTCCGGCTTCCTCGGCACGGCTGCTTCCCTCGCTCAAGGATCACTGGCTCGGTCCCGAAGTACGAAGGAGGAGGCCCCTACCCATGCATGATCCGGCGGGGCGACCGGGACATGAGGCGACAGAGGTTCGAGCGAACGGTTGGCCCGGAGGGAGATGCCCTCGGCTCGAGCGCGCTCGTCCTGAACCTCGCGCCGCCACAGGAGGCTCCCGATGAGGCGATGGCCCGCCTCGAGGGCCGAGAATCCGGGTCCAGCAAGGCCCAGGGGCTGCTGGTCGAGTTCGTCCGTCTCATCATCGTCGCCCTCGGCGCCGCCAGCGGGTGGGAGGTGGCGCTCGCCACCGGGGCCGAGCGGACGGGGCCGCTTCTGCTGGGGATCATCCTGGGGTCGGGGATCGGCTACGTCGTGGGGGGCGTGTTCGGCCGAACCACGGTGTCCGCGGTCTCACAGCTGGAGCGTCAGTTCACCCGGATCCCCGCCGCGGACGTGCTGGCGGGAGGCACGGGGCTGTTTCTCGGAATCATCGTGGCCACGTTGGTCTCGGTTCCCCTGTTTCACCTGCCCTCGGTGGCGGCCTATCCGACCGTCGCCTTCTCCTATCTGTTGTGCAGCTCGGTCGGCTACAAGGTCGGCCGAGTCAAGAGCGAGGACCTGTTCGCGCTGTTCGGGGTGAAGCCATGGCCGGCAGACCACCGGCCCGGCCAGGTCACCGTGGTCGATTCCAGCGCGATCCTGGACGGGCGCATCATGGGGCTCGTCCGGATGGGGTTCGTCAATGGGACCCTGCTGATCACCAGGGGCGTCCTGGAGGAGATCCAAGCGGTGGCGGATTCCTCCAACCCCGGTCGTCGGTCGAGAGGCAGGAAGGCTCTGGACGTCCTGCTGGCCATGAAGCGGCATTCCTCTGTCGACGTGGTCCTGGTGCGCGACGACGCCGGCCCGGCTGGAGAGTCGACGGATTCCCAGCTCGTCCGGTTGGCCAAGGGTCGGGGTGGGGTGCTGATGACGAACGACTCGGCCCTGGCGAAGATCGCCGGTGCGCTCGACGTGCCTGTACGTTCGATCTACGGCCTCGCCGACGCGCTGCGGCCGCCGGTGTTCGCCGGGGAGAATGTCCCTCTTCGACTGACCCGACAGGGCCGCGAGAGTGGGCAGGGCATCGGGTACCTGGACGATGGAACCATGGTCATCGTGGAGGATGCCGACCGGCTCATCGGCGAGACGGTGGAGGTCTCCGTTACGAACGTGATCCAGACTCCCACCGGCCAGCTCGTGTTCGGCCGGCTCGCCACCGACGCCTCGTGGTAAGCGGACCTCGGGCGCCGGCCGCCGGGTCGCGCGGACCCGTTACGCTTCCCTCGCCATGACCGAGGGACCTCCCGCCACCATCGTCGCCTTGCTTCTTGCGGCAGGCTCCGGCGACCGCCTGGGCGGATCCGTTCCGAAGGCTTTCGTCCCCTTGTGCGGCCGGCCGCTGCTGCTTCACTCGCTGGGCGCGATCGCAGCATCCGCTGTCATCGACTCGGTGGTGATGATCGTCCCGCGGAGCATGGTGGGCCAGGCGGCAGAAATGGTTCGCGCCGCCTCGTCGTCGATCCGGGTGGAGGCGATCGTTCCCGGTGGGGGGTCCCGCTCGGAGTCCGTCCGGTGCGGCCTGGCCGCGGCTCCTCCCGCGGCCGGGGTCGTGGTTTGTCACGACGCCGCCCGGCCTCTGGCTTCTCCCGAGCTGTTCCGTAGAGTGATCGACCGGCTCGCCAGAGCGGACGGCGTGGTACCCGTGGTCCCCAGTCCCGATACCGTGAAGCGGATCCGTGACGGCGAAGTCCTGGAGACCATCCCTCGAGCGCAGGTCGGTCTGGTCCAGACCCCGCAGGCATTCGTGGCGTCCAAGCTTCGAAGCGCGCATGAATCATCGAAAGCCCGGAGAGACGCGGACGCGACCGATGACGCCATGTTGATGGAGCTTGCGGGGTTCAGGGTGATCACCGTCGAAGGCGAGACCTCCAACTTCAAGATCACCACCCCCGAGGATCTCCTCCGAGCCGAGCTGATGGGGAACCATCAGGTCGAGGAGACGCCTTGAGCGAGGCCCGGATCGGCTTGGGCGTCGACACCCATCCTTCGGCGCCCGGCCGGCCACTCTACCTGGGCGGCGTCCATTTCCCGGACGAACCGGGGCTGGCGGGGCACTCCGACGGAGACGTGATCTGCCACGCGCTGGCGGATGCCCTGCTCGGCGCCGCCGGGCTAGGGGACCTCGGCGAGCACTTCTCCGACGACGATCCCGCCTACGCTGGCGCGGCAGGGTTGGATCTCCTGGGGCGCGTCGCGGCCATGCTCGTCGAGGGCCGCCTGGCCGTGCGGTCCTGTGATCTCACCCTCATCGCCGACCGTCCCCACATCACCGGTCGAAGGGCTGAGGTCCGGCAGCGCCTCGCCCGAGCCCTGGGCATCGACGTTGCGGGCGTCTCGGTCAAGGCGACTCGGCCGGAAGGCCTTGGTCTGACCGGCGACGGCGCCGGCTGCATCGCGGTGGCGCTGGTCGGACCGCTCGCCCCCGAGGCGTGAGCACCAGCGAGCGTTCCAGGCGGCGCCGGCCTCTACCGGCATCGGAGGGTTTCGTCGTCGGGGGGAAGCGGGCGACAACCGGGGCGCTGCGGGCAGGACAGGTGAAGCGGGTCTTCGTGGCCCGAGGGAGCCGCAGGTCCGAAGGTCTCGACGAGCTCCTGCGCGAAGCTGCCGGGAGCAATGCCTCGGTGGAGTGGCGGGACCGCGCGGATCTGGACGAGCTTCATCAGGGAGGTGACCACCAGGGGGTCGTGGCGCTGGTCGTGGCTCCCTCGGAGCTGTCCGATCGGGAACTCGCCGGGATGCCTCTGGCCCCCGACGCGCTCGTGGTGATCCTGGACGGCATCACCGATCCTCAGAATTTCGGCGCGTCGGCTCGCTCGGCCGAAGCGGCTGGGGTCGCGGTTCTGATCACCAGAGATCGACGATCGGCTCCGCTCTCACCGGCCGCGGTCAGGGCCTCCACCGGCGCCCTCCTCCATCTCCCGGTGGCCCGGGTGACGAACCTGACCAGAGCGATCGAATCGCTGAAGGACCGAGGGTTCACCGTGGTCGGGCTCGACCACCGATCGCCGATGAACATCTACGACCAGGCCGCCCCGGCCCGACCGCTGGCACTTGTGGTGGGAGCGGAGGAC
>DHWM01000130.1:0-227 GCA_002413185.1 Actinobacteria bacterium UBA5182 | reverse complement strand
GTCGGGCTCACCGGTTCGCTCAACGCCGCCGCCGCGCTGGCCGTGGCACTGTTCGGCTATGTCCTGCACCCCCCGCCGCCGCAACCATGAGGGTGGGAGCGGCTGTTACGATTCGATCACGCTGGCGTGGCGCAGTCCGGTAGCGCAAGCGACTTGTAATCGCTAGGTCGTCGGTTCGAATCCGACCGCCAGCTCCAGGAACCCGGAGCTCAGGCTTGATGCGCGGC
>DHWM01000037.1:1781-2856 GCA_002413185.1 Actinobacteria bacterium UBA5182 | reverse complement strand
CATCACCACGACCCGGTCCGTGGATCGTCGCGGGATCGGACGATCCGGATCGGGAAGCGACCGAAGCTCCTGCAGGGTCGGCTCGACGGCCCGTCGCCACGTCTCGCCGGGGAGGTCCCACAGGGCCGAGTAGGACCCGGTCTCGATCTTGCGGATGGCCTGGGCCGGGCTCTCCTCGTAATCGTGGACCAGCCGCACCTGCATGTCCCAGATGGCCGCTCCGATGGGGTCGTCCTGGGGACGGTCTCCCGACGCCGGCACCACCAGGTACCGACCGCCCGGCGACAGGATCCTGGCCACCTCGGCCAGCACGTGGGCGACGTCGCCCACGACGTGCAGGACCCACACCGAAAGAGCTTGCGACACCGACCCGTCCCTGAGAGGGAGGCGCCGCGCGTCGGCCGCCGCCACCCGCGGTCCGATCCGCCGGCGGGCCCTGGCCAGCATCCCCCCGGCGAGGTCCAGCCCGATCACGCGGTACCCCAGGTCCTGAAGGCCCGTGGCGACCACGCCCGTCCCCACTCCGATCTCCACCACCGGTTGGGCGGGATCCAGCATCCCTGCCAGGTGGGCCGCGAACCGCCGTCCCCGGTTCTCCCCGCCTCGGGTCTCGTCGTACCGGTCGGCGATCCGCTCGAAGCTCAGCGATCCGCCGGCAGGCGTCACCGTGGGCTCAGCGCGACGGTTGATGCACGCCGAAGACCTCCCGCAGGGCGTCGCTGACCTCGCCCAGCGTGGCCCCGACCCGGAGCGCCTCCTTCATCGAGGGCAGGAGGTTCGCCGTTCCTCGAGCCGTCGCGCCGACGTCCCGCAGCGCCCGCCCGACCGCGGCGGCGTCGCGGCCGGCTCGAAGGTCCCGTACGCGTTGCTGCTGGGCCTCGACCTCCGTCTCGTCGATCCGCTGGATCTCCGGAGGGGTCTCGTCCGGCTCCTGGTAGCGGTTGACGCCCACCACGGCCCGAGCGCCCGATTCCACAGCCTGTTGGACCCGGAACGCGGCCTCCGCGATCTCGTCCTGGATCCAGCCTGCCTCGATCGCCGCCACCGCCCCTCCCATCCCGTCGATCTTCTCGAT
>DHWM01000037.1:934-1659 GCA_002413185.1 Actinobacteria bacterium UBA5182 | reverse complement strand
GCCAGCGCTTCATACGCGGTGCGGACGATGTTGTTCTCGGCCTGCTGGGCCGTCAGGGTGACGCCGCCGGTCTGGGTGTGGAACCGCAACATGGCGCTGCGGGCGTCCTTCGCGCCGAGCCTCTCGGTCACGATCCGTGCCCACATCCTCCGGGCGGCCCGGAACTTCGCCACCTCCTCGAAGAAGTTCATGTGGCACGCGAAGAAGAACGACAGACGGGGGGCGAAGTCGTCGATGCGCAGGCCGGCGTGAAGGGCCGCCTGGACGTAGGCGACGGCGTCGGCCAGCGTGAAGGCCACCTCCTGGACGGCGGTGCACCCGGCCTCGCGCATGTGATAGCCCGAGATGCTGATGGTGTTCCAGCGGGGGATCCGTTCCTGGCAATACGCGAACAGGTCCGTGACCAGCCTCATCGACGGCCCCGGCGGATAGATGTAGGTTCCCCTGGCGGCGTACTCCTTCAGGATGTCGTTCTGGACCGTCCCCCCGATGGCGGTCGAGGCGACCCCCTGCTCCTCCCCGACCAGCTCGTACAGCAACAGCAGGATCGCCGCGGTGGCGTTGATGGTCATGGAGGTCGTGACGTGGTCCAGCGGGATCCCGTCCAGCAGCAACCGCATGTCGTCGATGGAGTCGATGGCCACGCCGGTCTTTCCGACCTCGCCCTGGGCCCGGGGATGGTCGCTGTCGTAGCCCATCTGGGTTGGGAGGTCGAACGCCACGCT
>DHWM01000037.1:0-721 GCA_002413185.1 Actinobacteria bacterium UBA5182 | reverse complement strand
TACTGCCGCATGGTCCACAGACGCCCCCGGTACATCGTGGAGTAGACCCCGCGGGTGAAGGGCGGGTCGCCCGGAGACCCCAGGTCCCGCTCGGGGTCGAACCGGCCCTCGAGGTCGGTCGGGCCGTACACCGGCCGGACCTCGATGCCGGCGTCGGTCACCCGGCGTTCGTCATCCGCCATGCACCGAAGCGTAGCGTTTCCTGCGACTCGAACGAATGCGAGCCAGAGCTGGGTCAGGGACCCGAGCACGTTCGTCGCATGATGACGTCCGTCGCTCCGCCAAGACCGTGGAGCGTCGCCCCGGCGAGCCAGACCTCCCCGGTGGGCAGCGACGAGACCGAACCAACTTCAACCCCGACAGCCCGCGGTGCGAGGATCTTGCTCCAGGTTCGTCCGTCCCAGTGAAGGACCAGGGAGCTGTGCCCCACCTGAAAGATCTGTTGGGTGTACCCCAACATCCACACATCGTCTGCGGAGACCGCGGCCACGGAACGCAGCACCCCGAGGACCGGCAATCCTGAAACCGCGGCGTTCACCTGGGTCCACCGCGCCCCGTCCCAGTGCTCGATGAGAACCGCGAACTCCTGACGGGCCAGTTGATATCCAACGCTCCATACATCGGTCGCCGAGACCGCGTCGATGCCCATCAGGACGGCATGCACACCGTCTGTGGGCAGCGTCTGCACGCGCCAGGCGGTGCCGTCCCAGTGACCGACCAG
>DHWM01000118.1 GCA_002413185.1 Actinobacteria bacterium UBA5182 | reverse complement strand
GGGGCGGCCTGTCCCTGCCCGATGATCTCCTCGACCTGGGACCGCACCGCCTCCAGCGAGATGCCCAGGGACTCGAGCGCTTTCGCCGCGACGCCTTCGCCTTCGTGGATCAGCCCGAGCAGGATGTGCTCGGTCCCGATGTAGTTGTGGTTGAGCATCCTCGCCTCTTCCTGGGCGAGGACCACCACCCGTCTCGCGCGGTCGGTGAACCGTTCAAACACCGCTGCTCCTGTCCGGCTCGGCCTCAGCGGTACCCTATTCCTCCATGGACGCGATCGAGGCGCTCAACCTCCCCGAGAGCAGGTGGGTCGACGTGAACGGCCCGGTGCACTACTGCGAGTGGCCGGGGCCCGGCGGCGCCGACGAGCTCACCATGGTGTGCGTGCACGGTCTGGGCGGGTCGCTCCTGAACTGGGCGCCGGTGGCGCCGGGGCTGGCGAAGCGATCTCGCGTCCTGGCGCTCGACCTGGCGGGATTCGGCCTCACCCCACCCGAGGGGCGGTCCACGCACGTCGGCGCCAACTGGCGGTTGCTGGACGGGTTCCTCAAGGCGCTCGACCTTCCACCGGTGGTCCTGGTGGGGAACTCGATGGGCGGGATGATCTCGTTGATCGAATGCGCCCACAACCCCCAGGCGGTCGCGGGCATGATCCTGGTGGACGCGGCGTTCCCGCGCACGCGGACGGCGGCGGGGCAGTTCAACCCCCGGGTTGCGGCGGTGTTCGGCCTGTACAGCAACCGGCTGGTGGGCGAGCGGTTCGCGGCGAACCGCGCCCGTCGGTTGGGTCCCGAGAGACTGGTCGCGGAGACGCTGCGCGTCAGCGCGGCCGATCCTTCCACCCTGGATCCGATCCTGGTGGAGGCGATGGTCGAATCGGTCCGGCGGCGCCAGGGGATGGACTACGCCACCCGAGCGTTCCTCGACGCGGCTCGTTCGATCTTCCGGGCCCAGGTCGCCCCGGGCCGGTACCGGGAACTGGTGCGCCGGGCCCACGGTCCGGCCCTGGTGATCCACGGGCGACGGGACCAGCTCGTCCCGCTGGCCGCCGCACGCCAGGCCGTGTCGGGCCACGACGACTGGGAGCTGGCGGTGCTCGACGACGTCGGCCACATCCCGCAGATGGAGGCCCCCGCCCTTTGGCTCTCCACCGTCGAGGACTGGCTGGACCGAACGAGCATGCTGCTGAAGCAACCGGTTCAGGCCTGAGTCAGCGGCGCCTCGTCCGGGAAGCGAATTCGTGGCGCGCCCCCGCGGTGTGCCGACATGGATCCCTTTCGTTGTAGCCCGGTGAATGCTGTCGCCGACGTAGCTGTGAACCAGGACCTTCGCCGGCCAACGAAGTACGTGTGGGTCCATGAAACGGTGAAGTTGTAGTCCCAAGTAGTAGCGCGGGCTAGTGTGCCTGGACGCCGGCAGCGAGATCCGGGTCCGGGCTCTCCGGTCGTCCTTGCAGAACTGCGGGATGCTCAGTCCTTGGCCTTCGGGTCCGGCTCGGTCCAGCTGCAAGGCCTTGACGAATCTGAATTCCTAGAGGTTCCATGTGGTCACGTTGGCCGGCTCTACCTGGATCTAGGTAAGCAAGCTTTCGTCCTCCCAAACGTCCTCGTAGTCAGGAGCTACGAGGGCTCGAAGAAGTCATCACGCTGGGAAAGCGCTCCACCTCGCCAAATGAACCACCCCGTTGTGGTGTCCGTGGGACGGTGCCGTAAACCATTCAGCGGCCATCCGACCTCCCTCACGTTCTTGGCTAAACCCGCCTTGAGATGCGCAGGCGCTGGACATGGGACCAAGCCGAAGCGCGCGCAGATGTCCTGTTGCACAGCGAGTATCGCCACATCATTCGATTCCATACTCCATCCTCGAATCTTCGGAGAACCAGCTCAAGTATCCGCCTTGCCTGTGGTGAAAATGCCCATGGGTTCTATGCGGCCTCCACGGGTTGGATGTTGACTTCGTAGCCCAGGGCCTTGAGCTGACGGACGAGCTTGCTCGCATGACGCTCAGGATCGTGGCGACGGAGGAAGTAATCGGCGCCGAGGTCAGCGTAGTCCTGATCCCGGTCCATGAGGTGGTAGGCGATCACGAGGATGGAGTGGCCGACGGCGACGGCGGCCTTGGCAGGTCCTCGCCGTCCGCGGAGCCGGTGGTACTGCGCGCAGAGGTAGGTTCCTTTCGACCGGGACGCCGCCTTGGCCGCCTCGGTCAGGGCGACCCTCAGCCACTTCGAGCCTTTCCTGGTCTTCCCGGAGCGGTGCTTGCCTCCGGACTCGTTGTTGCCCGGGCACATCCCCGCCCAGGATGCGAGCCGCTCAGGTGAGCCGAACCGGCTCATGTCCCCACCCGTCTCGGCGATGATCACCTCAGCCGTGCGCCGGCCCACCCCGGGGATCGTGCAGAGTCGTCGACCTGATGGTCGAAAGGGGCGATCACCCGTTCGATCTCGGCGGAGAGCTGATTGATGACCTCGTCCAGGAACTCCAGGTGGGCCAAGATCGCGCCCACGATGAGCGCGTGGTCTGCGCCGAAGCGCCCCACCAACGCTTCCTTCAGCGCCGGGATCTTCTTGCGGAGCTTCCCGCGGGCGAGCTCCGACAGGATCTCCGGATCGCGGGTGCCTTGGACCATGGCGGCGAGCATGGCCCGCCCCGACAGCCCCAGGATGTCGGTGGCCACCGAGGACAGCTTGATCCCCGCGTCCTGCAGGATCTTGTCCAACCGCTGGGCCTCCCGGGTCCGCTCCTCGATCTGGGCCTTGCGGTAGCGGGTGAGGTTGCGGAGCTCCCGGATGGGCGGTGGAGGGACGAAGCTCGGGCGGACCAGCCCATGCTCCACCAGCTGGCAGATCCACTCGGCGTCCTTGACGTCGGTCTTGCGTCCGGGGACGTTGCGCAGGTGCCGGGCGTTCAGCAGCCAGCACTCCAGGCCGTCCTCGAGCACGCAGTACACGGGGCGCCAGTAGATATCCCGGTGGACTCCATCCCGACCAGGCTGACCCGGTGCGCCGTGAGCCAGTCCTTCAGCAAGAGCAACTCCGCCGTCGTGGTCCCGAACGTGTGGATCTGCTGCATGCGCTCCCCGGACGGGCCGGGGAACCGCACGCATGCCGCCACGGTGTCTTTGTGCACGTCCAGCCCGGCGCACCGCTCCACCACGGTGTCCATCGCTCCTCCCTTCTCTCGGCCGACATTCCCGTCGTCCGGAGTAGCCTCATCTCATGGAGTCTGTGGTTCGTGCTCTTGGCAACAGTTGTGGGTGCCCGAGGCTCCCGCGTCCCACTCAAACCGGGCTCGCGGCACCAGTCAAAACCCGACGTCGCCGGACGACCGCCCCTTTTTCATCCGATGTGGGTGGCGCGCAAGCGCCATCGATCACTCAATGGTCAAGATGAACTATCTGGAGAGGATCTGCTTGAACGAACTCACCCTTGAGAACACGGCGGGTGCGCTGCACCCTATTTTCCGGCGGCCTTCCGGAGCTCGGC
>DHWM01000100.1 GCA_002413185.1 Actinobacteria bacterium UBA5182 | reverse complement strand
GTGAGCACCAGGTCGGTGGCGGTTGCTCCCGGCTCCAGGGCGCCGGTCATCCGGACGCCCACCACCTTCGGCCAGGCCAGGAACATCGGCTGGCCGAGCATTGCCGCCTCCGCCTCGATCCCGCCGACGCCCCAGCCCAGCACGCCCAGGCCGTTCACCATGGTGGTGTGCGAGTCGGTCCCAACGAGGGTGTCGGGAGAGGCCACGCCGCCCCGGACCTGGACCACCCTGGCCAGGTACTCCAGGTTCACTTGGTGGCAGATCCCCATGCCCGGAGGTACAACGCGGAGCCCATCGAAGGCGCCTCGGGCCCATCGGAGCAGGGCGTATCGCTCGGCGTTGCGGCGGTACTCCCACTCGATGTTGGTCTCGTAGGCAGTTCGGTCGCCAAAATGGTCCACCTGGATCGAGTGGTCGATGACCAGGTCCACAGGCACCTGCGGATCGACCCACCGCGGGTCTCCGCCCGCCCGGGCCACCGCGGCGCGCATCCCCGCCAGGTCGACAAGGGCCGGCCCCCCAGTGAAGTCCTGCATAAGGATGCGGCCGGGCATGAAGGCAACGTTGCCGGGCGGCCCCTCCGGCCACCGCGCCAGGGCGGCGACGTCCTCATCGGTCACCCCCGGCGAGCCGCTCCGGCGCAGGAGGTTTTCCAGCAACACCTTTACCGTGTAGGGGATGCGATCGGGCTCTCCGATTCCTTGCTCGAAGAGCCAGCCGAGCCGGTGGATGGTCAGCGTTCCCTCGGAGGCCTCCAGCTTCGCCCGCGACTGCGCCCGTGCAGTCGAGGCGACCGCCGGCGGGCCGATCACCGAACGCCGGGGGCTAGCCACCGCCGGTAGTTCTCGACGTGGGCGAGGGGCTCCCGGGCGTGCTCACAGGCCAGTGGCTCTGGGCACGGCGGGTTGCCCTCCATCGTGAAGAAGTCGAACCGGCAGTAGTCGCAGAACACGTTCAGCTCTTCCGGCAGATACGGACACTCCCCCCACGCACACGCCCGCTGCCCCTCACCGGTCCCGAAGTCGAACCCGCATCCCGGACACTTCCTGAACTCCATCCATCGGGCCATGACCGATCCTCCTCTCAGCACCCGCCCGGCCCGCGCACCTGGCTCGAGCAACTCCTACAGAGGCCGTGCTTCTCGTCAACCAGCAGGGTGCGGTCGAGGATCAGGTTGCAGCCACGGCACGTGAACTCGTCTTCCCGAACGAACTCATCCAGGAAGTAGGCCAACTCGCTTCCACGGTCCTTGATCAAGGCTTCCGGATAGTGCATCTCCATCCCCGCGGCCTGGACCAGTTCTTGGAAGGCTCCCTCCTCGTCCGGGTCGGTCGGCGGGAGGAGATGGAAGAGCATCTCGACCACCTCCGGATCGTGCGCGGTCGTCGCCCGCTTCACAGGTACCGCCGCCTCCTTCATGAGGACGACGCTAGGGCTCGCCGACCCGTCACTCCAGGGCCACATGGCCCAAGATCACAGGGACACCCGGCCTTCGCCCACCCATCCCGTGCCCGCCACCCGAGCCCGACGGACCTCTGCGCGGCATCGGCGCATCCCACGACCCCCCTCTTAGGGTGTTCGGGGAGAACGCCCAAACCTCCTTGTCTCGCAGCAGGCCGTTCCTCCCGAAGTCCTTGTTCAGGTAGTCGAAGAACCCTGCTTGCTCTTGCACCAGCAGCGGGACCGCCGTCACGATGAGGTTCCTCGTCTGCGGCTTGTACGTGACGACCCCACTCGAGGCTGCGGGACTGCGTGCCGAAGGCTGTCGACCGCGCGAGAAACGCCGGTCTGGTGGCTGATCGCATCGAATGCGAGCAAGACCACCACGGCCGCCGCCAGGATCAGGGTCAACGCGCGGAACACTGGGTCGTGGACCGGATCTGTTGGGGCTGCCATTGGTTCCTCCTCCTCAAAGTGGTTGGGAAGAGGATCGGCGTGGCGGTGGGCGTCCACTACGGCCGTTCGACCCTCGGCTCGGGGGGACGTTGGACCCACCCCAGGATCGCGGAGGGCCCTGCTAGTCTGCGCGGGGGATGGCACAGGAGGACGGCCGCAAGGATGTACTGATCGAGGCGGGATTGGCGCTCGCCTCCGAACTCTCCCTCCCAGCCGTCCTCCAGCGGATCGTCGAGCTGGCTGTCGAGGTGACCGAGGCCCGATACGGCGCCCTCGGGGTCCTCGGCCCGGGACAGCGGATCAGCGAATTCCACACCACGGGCGTTTCCGAGGAGCAACGGAAGGCGATCGGCCACATTCCGGTGGGGCGGGGGATCCTCGGGGTGCTGATCCGCGAGGCCAAGTCGCTCCGGCTCCACGACATCAAGGACGACCCTCGCTCGGTCGGCTTCCCTCCGAACCATCCCCCGATGCAGCCCTTCCTGGGCGCGCCGCTCACGGCTCGGGGCCGGGTGTTCGGGAACATCTATCTGACCAGGGAGCCCGGTGAGCGAGATTTCACGGCCGAGGACGAGGAGGCGCTCCTCGTGTTGGCCTCCCAGGCCGGCGTGGCTGTCGAGAACGCCCATCTGTACGATGAGGCCCACAAGCGCGAGCGGCGCCTAGAGGCGATCCGGGAGATCGCCACGGCCATCCTCGCCGGCATCCACTCCGAAGCGGTCCTGGAACTCGTAGCCGGACGGGCTCGCGAACTCGCGGGTGCGGACCTCGCCACGCTGGCGGTACCCGGCGAGACGCCCGGCACCCTCGTGATCGCGGTCGCCGACGGTGACCGCGCTGAGGAGGTTCGAGGATTGGCCTTCCCGATCGAAGAGTCCATCTCGGGCGAGGTCATCTCCACCGGGGAACCTGTCGTTCTGGAGGACGCTGCTAGCGACGGGCGCGCCTTCCAGCCGATGGTGAAGCTGGGAGAGATCGGTCCGGCCATGTTTGTCCCGCTCATCGTGAGGGGATCGGCGTTCGGGACCCTGGCCGTGGCGAACCACGCCGACGGCCGTCCCTTCGACGACGAGGACCTCGGCCTCGTCCAGACCTTCGCCGGCCAAGCGGCGGTGGCCCTTGAGTACGGGCGCGGGCAGCGGGACCTGCAGCGCCTGGCTGTCCTGGAGGATCGGGAGCGGATCGCCAAGGACCTCCACGACGGGGTGATCCAGTCGCTGTTCGCCGTTGGCATGGGATTGCAGGGAACCGCCACGATGAGCGGCGACGCCGAACTCCAGCGCCGCATCGGCAGCGCCGTGGAGGACATGGACCGGGTGATCCGTGACCTCCGAAACTACATCTTCGGGCTCCGGCCGGGGATCCTTGCCGACCGCCAGCTCGATCAGGCCTTGCGCGGGCTGGCCGAGGACTTCCAGGAAAAGAGCGGGGTGGTGACGGTCGTGGAGGTGGACCCGAGGATCGCGGCGGAGCTCTCCTCTCGGGCCACCGACATCGTCCAGGTGGTGCGGGAGGCGCTGTCGAACGTGGGGCGCCACGCGCAAGCCGCCACGTGCCGGATCTCCCTACGCGCCGAAGACGGTGCGGCCATCCTCGAGATCGACGACGACGGCACCGGCTTCGATCTGGAGTGGGCCCGGGGGAAAGGTCAGGGCCTCGGCAACCTGCAGGGCCGTGCCACGACGTTGGGCGCCGATCTCACGATCAAGAGCGCCCTAGAGGAAGGAACGACCGTGCGCCTGTCCATCCCGATCTCGTCGGCCGCGTAGGAGCGCCCGGACCGTTTCCACGACCTCCCGCCGATCGAGCGGCCCCGCAAGGGTGGCGAGGTCCTCCTCGCAGAACAGGTGCACGGGCTCGGATCCGTGGGTCAGAGCGAGGACGGGCATGCCAGAGCCGAGGTAGTAGCCGAGGAGGTCGATCCCGGAGGTTCCCTCCACCATCATGTCGCTCTCGAGCCATAGATCGAGCACCACGGCGTCCGCTCCGTGCACCAGGGGGCACGGCCTGCCTCGCCCGGCCACGCACCGGTAGTCCGGACCGGTGGGGCCGGGACACGCCATGACGTCGAAGCCCGCCTCCTCCAGCCACCTCCCAACCAGGCCGCGGGTCTCCTCCGAACGCTCGACCACCAGGACTGATGCTCGCACTGGGCCCATCCGAGTCTCCTCTCGCTGAGTCCTCGCCAGAGAGTCTGGCCAGGTGCCGTTCTGTGCTCGGGCCGATGGTCCCGCCTTGGGCGGGTCATACGACCCTCGCCTCGTGCACTGTGAGCACCGAAACTCGCCATCGTGTTCATTCGATACTTCATCGAGATCCCCAGACCCATGGCCGAGGTCGAAGCCGAGCTCCTCGGCTCGCCTGGCCGGTGGCTCACCGGACCGGCCCGAGACGCGGAGGCCCGAGGGAGGCAACTACTCGCCGAGGTCGGGTTCGGTCCTGCCCACGCCCGGGTCGGCAAGCGGGTTGAGATCCATTTCGGAAGTCTTCTCCGATTTCCCTCGAAGACTATCCTGCCCATGTCGTGGAAGCCGGCCGGCCTCGCCAGCCTCTTTCCCACCCTGGAGGCGGACATCGAGCTCGGGGAGCTGGGGCCGGAACGGACACAGCTCTCGATCAGCGCGCGCTATACCCCCCCGCTAGGCTCACTCGGTCGCGTCCTCGACCGAGCCCTCCTGCATCGAGTCGCGGAGGCGACCGTGAAGGACTTCCTGGATGGTGCGGCCGCCTCGTTCCAGGCGGACCGAGCAGCCCGATTGTGAGAGCATGCCGTCGTGGGTGAGGTCCCCCTGAGAGTGCTCTTGGTGGACGATCACGAGGTCGTGCGGAGCGGCATCGCAGCGATGCTCAAGGCCACCGAAGACATCGTCGTGGCGGGCGAGGCTGGCACCGTACGTGACGCGGTCGAAGAGGCCGATCGAACTCGTCCCGACGTCGTAGTGATGGACGTTCGCCTGGCAGGCGGGAGCGGCATCGAGGCCACCCGCGAAATCAAGTCCCGTCGGCCCCAGACCCAGGTGCTGATGCTGACCTCGTTCGCCGATGACGAGGCCCTGTTCGCCTCGATCATGGCCGGGGCCTCCGGGTACGTCCTCAAGCAGGTGAAGAGCGGCGAGCTGGTCCGAGCCATCCGGGCAGTGGGTCAGGGAGAGAGCTTGCTGGACCCCGCCGTCACCAAGAGCGTCCTGGACCGGCTGCGGAAGGGCAAGCATCTCATGATGGACGAGAAGCTCGCCCGGCTGTCGCCGCAGGAGGAGCGGATCCTCCAGCTTGTGGCCGACGGCAAGACGAACGGCGAGATCGGCCAAGAGCTCAACCTCGCCGAGAAGACCGTGAAGAACTACGTCTCGAGCATCCTGTCGAAGCTCGAAGTGGCGCGAAGAGCTGAGGCGGCCGCCTACCTGGCCCGCCACACCGCCACGCCCGGCGCCTGAACTCCCGTCCCACTCAGCAGGGCCGAAGTGCCTTTCCGCCACGCCAGAAGTCCCGACCGAACCGGGCCGCTGGACCCACGCGGTGGCCGCCGCGTGCGGCGATGCTGAGGGCAGGAAAGGAGGGGATAGAGATGAAGGAGACGGTGCACATCGAAGAGCCGAAGGTCGCCCGCTACTTCTTCGCCTCCCGCGCGGCGGCGCCGATCTGGCTGGTGGCCCGGATATGGCTGGGCTACCAGTGGCTCCACGCAGGGTGGGAGAAGATCACTGGTACCGAGAGCGGCTGGCACTGGGCGTTCACCTCCCAGAGCTGGCTCAAGACCTCCGCTGGTCTGAAGGGGTTCGCCGGGTTCGCGCTCACGAATGCCAAAGGTCCGCACGCCGCCGTGAACTACGGGTGGTACGCGGCCTTCCTGCGCTGGATCGAGCGCTCCGGGGCGGGGTTCCTAGCGCCGGTCATCGCGCTCGGCGAGGCGCTGATCGGGGTCGCCCTGCTCTTGGGGCTGTTCACGGCGATCGCGGCGTTCTTCGGAGGCATGCTCACGATGAGCTTCGGCCTGGCCGGAGTGGCGGGTGTGAACCCGCTGTTCTTCCTAGTCGAGGTCGTGCTCATCCTGGCCTGGCGGAACGCCGGCTACTACGGGCTCGACCGGTACGTCCTCCCGGCGCTCGGGACCCCCTGGCGGCCGGGGATGCTGGTCCAGCGAGAACCGCGCGTGGCTATCGCAGCGTGACGCCGCCGCGCCACGAATGAAGGGGCCCGGAATCCCGGGCCCCTTCGGTTGTGCTACGCGGAGCTCATTCCCGTGAGCAAGACCTCTAGTCCAATACGGGCAGGCAGGTACTTATGTCTGCGCAATTCGCAACGGCACTTCGGCGGCTGCTGGGCCGGCTCACGTCCGAAGAGTCCCAACCGAAGGGGGACTATCGGCCCCAACAGCGATCCGATCCCACGAGCAAGATGGGGTGTCGGACCCCAATCGTAGGAGGTGACGGAGGGCCGCTCGGTCCAAGCGACTCCGGCACAGAGGAGGTGGCTCGATGGAGATCGGGCTGATCGTGAAGTACGGCAAGCTGGTTCCAGGGCGCGAGGAGCAGGCCATCGCGCTGTTCGCCGAGACCACCCAGTGGCTCGAGGAGCAGCTGAAGGAGGGCTACATCACCTACTTCGAGCCCTTCTTCTACACGAGCGGCGATCTGGAGGCCGACGCGGGGTTCTGGATCGTCAAGGGGGAGCGCGACAAGGTCTGGAAGATGGTCGACCACGAGACCTTCCGGTGGCTGACCCTGAAGGCCCAGTTCGTTGTGGACCATCTGCGGGTGGACTGGCTCACCGTGGGCGAGGGCATCCCCCAGCAGGTCGAGCGCGCGTCCAAGGCGTCAACCGAATTCGCGTTCGTGCACTGAACCAGAGACCTCGCTGAAGCGCCGGGAGGGGTCCTCGGATCCCTCCCGGCGCTTTGGCCCCAGGGCTCGAAGGGCCCGCCTGACCGCGAGACCCGTCACGTTGAGGCCGGAAGGTAAGACGGCGCCTCGCTACTGCGCCTCGGCCAGTCAAGCCAACGTTACGACGACCGAAGTTCCGTGGCCCGCCGCCCGGTCCCTTCCAGCTACTCGTTCCCATCCCCTTACACTCGCCGACGATGTACCGTTTCTGGCTCTTCGTGCACATCGGCGGGCTCCTCTTGTTCGTAGCCGGCCACGGCATGTCCGCGGCCGCGGGGATGCGGCTTCGTCGGGAGCGCGATCCCACCCGGATGGCCGCGCTGCTGGACGCGTCGGCCTCGGCCAGAGGATCGACCTACGCGGGCATGGCGCTGCTCGGTGCCGGCGGCCTCGCCGACGCGTT
>DHWM01000054.1:15015-15254 GCA_002413185.1 Actinobacteria bacterium UBA5182 | reverse complement strand
CTAAGGTCGCGTCGGCCAGCGGACCGAAAGCGTTGGCAAAAACCCGCTCGATACGCATCAGGGCACCTCGAGATCGCCGGATGGGTCGAAGGCCCGAAGACCCGTTACGAGAACGCGACGGCGCTGATCAGGCGGAAGCTCGGAATCGAGCACATCCCGCACGAACTGCCCACGCACCGTCCGCTCGTGAGAGAGGGCCTCGACGTCGTAGGCGACCGTGATCTCGCCGAAGCGAACCT
>DHWM01000054.1:14261-14841 GCA_002413185.1 Actinobacteria bacterium UBA5182 | reverse complement strand
GATCCACGTCGCGTCCGAGTTCTCCCTCGAGGGTGATCCTCACGAACCCCGATAGGCTTCGAAGATGCTCCGCGATGGTGTCCCTCACGTCCTGCTGACTCCCACATCCAGTCAAGTCCACCGCGATCTCGTGCACGGTCGTCGTCGCGACGGTTCGGTTATCCCTCGTGATCGAGCCGTCGGATGCGACAGTGGCGACGAGCGCTCCGCGACGGCCCTCTTCGTCGAATGACAGCGGATCGGGGTTCCCGGGATAGGTGAATAGATCGGCGTTCTTCGGCTTGTGGAAATGTCCAAGGAACGCGTGGTGCAGGCCTGATCGCTCGATCTCGATAGCGTCGAACGGGGCGTGCGGCTGTTTGCCCTCGCCTTGTTCGACGAACCAGGCGCGCTCCGAGCCATGGAAGAGCGCGAGATTGACTCCGCCCCGCCCAACATCGAACCTGGTCAGGAAATCGTCGGTGTTCGCCGGCGCAAGGTGAGCTGCGCCCCACAGTGTGACCCCGTCGGTGAGCTCGATCGGACGAAGGCGCGACTCGGTGAAGACGTGCACGTTTGGCGACCAGCTCACCCGCCGGTA
>DHWM01000054.1:0-14084 GCA_002413185.1 Actinobacteria bacterium UBA5182 | reverse complement strand
CACCCGCCGGTAGAGGCTTTCCGGTCCCCACCAGTCGTGATTCCCGGGCGCGAGGAAGACAGGCATCGGGTGGAGGCTTTCGAAGGTCGCTCTCAGGAACTCGCCGGTATCGGGCGTGAACCGATCCTGTTCGTACAGGTCGCCCCCGCACAGAAGGGCATCGGCTTGCTCCTCGGCCGCGAGGTCGATGGTCTTCCCCATCGTGTCCCGGAGGGCCTGACGGCGCCTCCTACCGGCGCGCGGGTGCAGCCACGAAAACGACGTGTCCAAGTGGAGATCGGAGAAGAGAACGACCTTCAATGTGGCCCCCTCAACCGTCGTCGCTGACTGATCCCTTGGATGGTCGCACAGCCCCTCCTCTCAGCGTCGAACTCCAGTTCTGCCTCGCGCGACAACGGCGGAATGGTTGCATAACGGGGTTCGTGCCCGTTGACGTGTTCGAAACAGAGGTCGAGGATCTGTACACGGTCGCCCAGCTGACGCCCGATGAGACCGTGAGCTCCGCGCATGGGCCGAGAGGAGCGACTGAGAGCCGTCACCTTCGTTCGGCACCGGGATTCCTCTCAAAGGCCCGACGAGCGGCCGCGCGGAACGTCTGCGGCATCCACCACGAGGTCGGCGAAGGAGGCCGAGGTCTTGCCGAACTCCCACCAGCCGTGCACCCACGGCTTCACGTAGGCCATGGCCCGGCCGTACCCGATCGGGATGAGCGCCACGCGGTCCACCACCGCCATCCGGTCGGCCTCATGGAAGAGCTCGAGGCGGGCGCGGTCGCTCCGTTCCCGGCGGGCCCGCTCGATCAGCTCGTCGAAGGGTGGATACGAGAAGCCGCCCTCGTTGGTGTGCGAGTCCGAGTGCAGGAGCAGGCGCAGGAAGTACTCGGGATCGGGGTATCCCGGGAGCCAGCCTCCCAGCACCAAGGGGGCGAGCTCCTTCACGTCGGTGCCGGCGGCCGCCTGGGCCACCGTCCACGTCCCCAGTTCGACCTCCAAGCCGAGCACCCTCTGCCATGACTCGACGATGGGGGCGGCGATGCGGCGCCAGTCCTCGAGCACGGCGAAGCGGATGGCGCGAGGGTCGCCGGCCAGGCGGAGGTGCTCGCGGGCCCGCTCCGGATCGAACCGCGGCGCGATGTCCGGGGTGTGCCCCTGCAGCGACGGCGGCACCACGCCGCCCGTCGCGATCAGGAGGTTCGCCGGAGCGACCCGCTGCAACGCCTCGCGATCGATGCCGTGGGCCAAGGCTCGGCGGAACTCCACGTTTCCGGCGGTCGGGTCGTCGTGGTCGAAGCCGATGTAATAGGTCCATCCGGCCTGGCCCAACGAGACGTCGGGCCCGACCGCGTCGAGGAGGTCGGCCAGGCGCGGGGTGTACCGGATGCCGATCATGTCGAGCTCGTCGCGCTGGTAGGGCTCGAGCGCGTCGCGCACGGTCATCCGGAGCATCTCGACCCCGCCCACGTTTCCCGGCCGAACCCCCGCGTAGCCCTGCTGGCGCTCCAGGACCAGGCGGCCGGCAGAGCGTTCGACCTGCCGGAACGGCCCGCTCACGACCTGCGCGTCCGGCCCGGTCCAGCCCGGGCCGAGCGCCTGGATGGCATGCCGCGGCTGGGGGCCGGCGTCGGGCCGGTTCATGACGCTCATGAAGTACGGGGCCGGGGCCACCAGCCGGAACTCCACCGTTCGGTCATCCAGGGCCCGGACCCCAATCCGTTCGGCGTCCGTGTTCCGTCCCAGGTAGTAGTCCTGCCCGTTCTCCAGCGCGAAGTAGATGGCCACGGAGGACCCGGGCGACGTGGGGTCCAGGACCCGCTTGATCCCGAACTCCACATCGTGGGCGGTGAGGGGCTCGCCGTCCGACCACCTGAGTCCGTCTCGGAGATGGAACACGTACCGCAGCCCGTCGTCGGAGATCTCCCATCGCTCGGCCAGCGACGGCACCAGCGTTCGTTCGGGCCACGCCTCCACCAGGCGATCGAACAGTTGCATGCAGAGCTGGATGTTCGGCCAGGCGATGGCCGACTTCGGATCGGGATCGTTGGGGAGGAAGCTCGTGGCCACCCGCAAGGTGGCCGTGGCCGGTCCCGGGAACGGCGGGGGTGGCCGCCAGTGGTCGAACGCCCGCTGGTACGTGGCGTTCGCTTCGGCGAACCGCAGCGAGGTGTGCAGCGCCAGGGCCAGCTTGAACAGGACCAGAGCGCTCTCCTGCTGGGCGCCGCGCCGCTCCAGCAGCGGCAGCAGCGCCCGGTAGTGCCCGATCGCTTCGTCCAGCGCGTACTCCAGGCGGGCCTTGTCCCCGGCCCGGGTCAGGTACGCCACGGCCTTGTCTTCGTCGTCGGCGGCGAGCCAGTGGTGGGCCAGGAGCCCGAACACCTCCTCCTCGTTGCCGGCGTACCTGGCCTGCAGCCACTGGGCGGCCCGGCGGTGGAGCTCCGCCCGCCGCTCGGTGAGCATCGTCCGGTACGCGGCCTCCTGGATCAGCACGTGCTTGAAGCGGTACTCCGGCTGGGGCCACCGCCGGCCCTCCCGCAGGAAGTCCAGGCGCTGCAGCTCACGCAGCGATTCGCGGAGCTCTCCGTTCCCGCCGGTCACGCCCTCCAAAAGGGGCAGTCCGAACTGCCGGCCCAGGACCGAGGCCGCGGTCAGCGCGTCGTGGCACGCCGGGGAGAGCCGGTCGATCCGAGCGAGGATCACCTTCTCGACCGTCTCAGGGAGGTCGACCGGCGCGTCGTGGTCGAACCGCCACCCGTCGTCCTCCCTGACCAGCGCGCCGGCGTCGGCCAGCGAGCGGACCAGCTCCTCCAGGTAGAACGGGTTGCCTTCGGCGTCCCCCAGGACGCGGTGTTCGACGTCCTCGGGCAGTGTCGAGGGTCCGACCAGGGCTTCCAGCAACTCGCGGTCGGCGTCGCCGCTCAGTGCCTCCAGGGCGGTCTCCACCGTCCGATGGGGGTACCGGCGGGCGGCGACCTCTTTGACCTCCCACGAAGGGTGATCGCGCTCAGGGCGTTCCGCGACGACCAGCAGGATGGCCGCGTCCTCGGTGGCGCCCAGGAGACGTTCGACGAGCTGGATCGACGTGGCGTCGGCCCAGTGCAGGTCCTCGATGGCGACCACCACCGGCCCGTCCTCGGCCAGCCGTTCGACCAGCGCGTCCACCACCTCGAACGTCCGGTACTGGAGCGCCTCCGGCGACAGCTCGGCGAGGTGGGCGGCGGCATCCGGTTCCAGCGCCAGGCCGAGCATGGCGCCCAGGTACGGATAGATCTCGGCGGCTCGCGGGCCGAACAGCGCCTCGACGTTGCGTCGAAGGCTGATCCGAACGCGGAGCTCGGGCTCGTCGGGGCCCGCTCCCAGCCATTCGCGAAGCAGGTCGCGGAACGGCCAGTAGGGGAGCGACTCGCCGTAGGAGACGCACCGGCCCTCCAGCCACAGCGCCCGACCGTGTTCGGTGGGGGATCGTTCGAACTGTTCCCTGACCTCAGCCAGGAGCCGGCTCTTCCCGATCCCCGCCTCGCCGGTGATGAACAGGATGCCTCCGGCCCCGCCGGTCACCTCCTCGATCAGGCGGAGCGTCGAAGCGAGCTCGCGGTCCCGGCCGACCAGGCGCGTTTGGACGCGGTCGATCCCCCGCTGCCGGCCGGGCGCCCGGGCCGCCCCCAGGACCTCGTGGGCGAGGACGGTCTCTTCCTTGCCCTTGAGCGACAACGGTTGCGATGGACCCCACTCGAACAGGGCATCGACCAGCCGGCGGGTAGCCGCACCCGACAGGATCGAGTTGGGGCGGGCCGCCGCCTGGAGCCTGGCGGCGGTGTTCACCGCGTCGCCGAACGCGGCGTACTCCACGCGGGTCCCCGCGCCGATCGAGCCGAGCACCACCGGGCCGGTGGTGACGCCCACCCGGACGGCCAGCCCGTCGGCGCTCCAGGCCGCGGCCACCTCGGCGCCGTAGCCCTCGATCTCCTGGACGATCCGGAGCGCCGCCCGAAGGGCCCGTTCGGGGTCGTCCTCATGTGCCACCGGGGCGCCGAACAGGGCCAGCACGCCGTCGCCGGCGAGGTCCTTGACCGTGCCCCCCAGGGACTCCACGGCCAGGACGATCCGGGCCACGGCCTCGCCCACGACCAGCTTGAGCTCCTCGGGATCCAGCCGCTCCCCCAGCGTGGTCGAGCTCACCAGGTCGGCGAAGACCACGGTGACGACCTTCCGCTCCTCGCGGACTCCGGTGTCCCCTCTCGTCGCTTCCATCGCCGTTCATTGTCGTACGGCCGGCCCGCCGTTGGCGCGCGAGCGACCGGCGTCGGGGCGTTCGCCGTCGCCGGGGCGATCAGCCGGTGCGCAGGACGGTGTCGCCTTTGATGACCTTCCCGTCGGTGCGGGTGAGGATGTAGGAGAACGGAAGCCCGCCGTCGGGGAGCACGCTCGGACCGAACACGTAGCCCTTGGTGTGGAACGTGACGATCTCGGGATGCCCGGGGATGCCCGTGGTGTCGAGCTGCACGAACCCATACCCGAGCCCGGTGAGCGTCCAGGTGCCGACGACCATGGAGGTCCCGTGGTACGGGGGCTTCATGTACGCGTAGTCGTCGAGGTCGAAGTCCAGGGTCTCGTTCACCGGCGCGGAGCCCGGCCCGTAGAATCCCGGTCCCAACGAGACGGTCAGGCGAGCCGTTCGGCCGCCCGGATCGATGGCCACGGCGAGCTCGAACGGTCCGGTGGAGCCATCCGAGGACTTCCACGTCCCCTTCCAGTCGCCGTTGAGGACGGGGGCGTCCTCCTTCAACACGCGATCGGGGATGCGCAGGGCCGCCGGCACCGGGGTTGGCGAGGGAGAGGGTGAGGCCGCGGTGGAGGAAGAGGACGTCGTGGCCGAGGACGCCGGACTTCCGGGTCCGCCCGATGCCCGCTTGACGGCCTTCGCGCAGGCAGCGGCGAGCGAGGCGAGCCCGCCGAGCAGCAGCGTTCGGCGGTCGATCAACCGACCCATGAGGGAGTCGATCCGTCCGCCGTGACGAGGCTCCTCCGGGCTCGATGTCACAATGCCGATTCTGTGCCCCGGGGGTTCGGACAGCAAGCCAAGCGACCGGGCCCTTTCTTGGCGTTCTTTCGGCTCACGGTTTTCGCCCGGTAGGCTTAGGCCCGTGATCCCTCGGTACACCTTGCCGGAGATGGCGGCAGTCTGGTCCGACCAGGCCAAGCTGCGCCACTGGCTCCGCATCGAGGTCCTGGCCTGCGAGGGCTGGGCCCGGCTGGGACGGATCCCCCCCGAGGACCTCGCGGAGATCAAGGCGAACGCCGTCGTGCCCACGCCCGAGCGGGTCGAAGAGATCGAACGCGTCACCAACCACGACGTGGCGGCGTTCGTCCAGGCGGCGGCGGGGCCGATCGGCCCGGCCGGGCGATGGATCCACTTCGGCCTGACGTCCTCGGACCTCCTGGACACGGCGCTGGCCCTGCAGATGCGGGAGGCGGCCGACCTGATCCTGGCGAAGCTCGAAGGCCTGCTCAGCGTGGTGATCCGGCGGGCGCTGGAGCATCGCGACACGATCTGCATCGGCCGGACGCACGGCGTGCACGCCGAACCCACCACCTTCGGCCACAAGCTCGCGTTGTGGGCGTTCGAGCTCGACCGGGACCGCGAACGCCTGCGGCGGGCTCGGGAAGCCGTCGGCGTGGGGAAGCTCTCCGGCGTGGTGGGAACGTACTCGCAGGTGGACCCGGCGGTGGAGGAATACGTGTGTGCGCAGCTCGGGCTGCGTCCGGCCGAGGCCGCCAGCCAGGTGATCCAGCGAGACGTCCACGCCGAGTACGTGTGGGCGCTCGCCGCCACCGCGGCCACGCTGGAAAAGGTGGCGACGGAGATCCGCCACCTGGCCCGGACCGAGGTTCGGGAGGTGCAGGAGCCGTTCGGCGAAGGCCAGAAAGGGTCCAGCGCCATGCCCCACAAGCGCAACCCGGTCGTGTCGGAGCGGATCTGCGGCCTGGCCCGGGTGGTCAGGGCGAACCTGCAAGCCGCCCTGGAGGACGTGGCGCTGTGGCACGAGCGGGACATCTCCCATTCCAGCGTGGAGCGGGTCATCCTGCCCGACTCGACCATCGCCGTCGACTACGTGCTGCATCTGGCCACGGGCCTGATCGGCGGCCTGGTGGTGTTCCCCGAACGGATGCGAACCAACATGGACTCGACCGGCGGGCTGTTCTTCTCCCAGCGGGTGCTGTCGGCGCTGATCGACGCGGGGGTGAGCCGCGACGACGCGTACGGGGCGGTGCAGCGAGCCGCCGCGGACAGTTGGGAACGCGGCCTGCCCTTCCGGGAGCGGGTGTGGGAGGAGGTCGAACCGACCGGGGTCATGTCGAAGGAGGACCTGTGGGGGCTGTTCGTCCTGGGGCCGTTCGTGGAGCACCTGGACGACGTGTTCGCCAGGCTGGAGAAGCTCGAGGTGTCCGAGCCGGCGCCCGGTGGGAACGGGAGGGGGTAGATGGCCCTCGCCGAGCTGCACGCACGGGGGAAGGTCCGGGACGTCTTCGAGGCCGGCGACGATCTGATGATGGTGGCCACCGATCGCATCTCGGCGTTCGACGTGGTTCTTCCGCAGCCGATCCCGGGAAAGGGCCAGGTCCTCACGGGACTCTCCCTGCACTGGTTCGAGCTGACCCGGCACATCGTGGCGAACCACTTGCTGAGCGCCGACGTCGAGGAGTTCCCGCCGCCGTTCGGCGGGGAGTACGAAGAGTTGGCCGGGCGGGCCATGCTGGTGAAGCGGGCGGACATGGTGCCCATCGAGTGCGTGGCTCGCGGCTATATCACCGGGAGCGGCTGGAAGGAGTACAGGGCGAGTGGGACGGTGTGCGGCATCCGCCTTCCGGATGGCCTGGTCGAATCGGAGAAGCTTCCCGAGCCCATCTTCACCCCGGCGACGAAGGAGGAGAGCGGGCACGACATCAACATCTCGCTCGACGAGACGGCGGATCGGATCGGGCGGGGACTGGCCGAAAAGCTCAGGGAGGCAACGCTTTCCATCTACGAGTTCGCCGCCGCCCATGCGCTGGAGCGCGGCATCATCCTGGCCGACACCAAGTTCGAGTTCGGGTTCGCGGAGGGCGAGCTGATCCTGTGCGACGAGGTCCTCACGCCCGACTCCTCACGATTCTGGCTGGCCGACGAGTTCGAGCCGGGGCACGGTCAGCCGTCCTTCGACAAGCAGTACGTTCGCGACTGGCTTGACGCCAGTGGGTGGGGCCATGAGCCACCCCCACCGAACCTTCCCCATGACGTGATCGAGCAGACCGCGGCCCGGTACCAGGAGGCCTACGAACGGATCACCGGCGAGGCGTTCGACGCCTACCTCTCTCGGGTGGGCCGGCCGGAGGCTTCCGGATGAGGCTCCGGTTTGAGATCGTGGTCTCGCTGAAGGACGGGCTGCTCGACCCCCAGGGCAAGGCCATCCAGGGCGCGCTTCCCACGCTAGGCTGGGAGAACGTCTCCGATGTCCGCGTCGGCAAGCACATCGAGCTGGTGGTGGAGGCCGAATCGGAGGCCGAGGCTCGAAGCCACGTCGAGGAGATGTCGCGGACGTTCCTGTCGAACCCGGTCATCGAGGACTTCCGGGTGCTCTCATCAGAAGAGGCGTCAGCATCGTGACGGCCGCGGCCAGGCCCCGGGTCGGCGTGGTCACCTTCCCGGGCTCGCTGGACGACCGCGACGCGCTCCGGGCCATCCGCTTCATGGGCGGCGATCCCGTTCCGGTGTGGCACGCCGACCACGATCTCCACGGCGTCGACGCGGTGATCCTCCCCGGTGGGTTCTCCTACGGCGACTACCTTCGGACCGGCGCCATCGCCCGGTTCGCCCCGGCCATGACGGCGGTGCGGGAGTTCGCCGACTCGGGCGGGCCGGTGCTCGGCATCTGCAACGGCTTCCAGATCCTGTGTGAGGCGGGGCTCCTGCCGGGCGCGCTGATCAGGAACCGCGGCCTGTCGTTCATCTGCCGGTGGATCAACGTCCGGATGCAGGACGAACGGGGCGACGTGCTCCAGATCCCGATCAAGCACGGCGAGGGCCAGTTCATCGCCTCTCCCCAGGAGCTGGCGAGGATCGAGGACGAAGGCCTGGTGGCGCTGCGGTACTGCTCGCCCGACGGGGTCGTCGACGAGCGGTTCACGCCCAACGGCAGCGCCAACGCCATCGCCGGCCTCCGCAACCAGCACGGCAACGTGCTCGGCCTGATGCCGCATCCCGAGCACGCCGTCGACCCGGACCTTGGCCCGACCGGCGGCCAGTTCGTGTTCGAGTGGTTGTTCGCCGCAGCCAGGGAGCGCGTCCCGGCGTGATCGCCACCGAGCCCCTGCACCGTGCGCTCGGGCTGAGCGACGAGGAGTTCGAGGCGATCGTCACCCGGCTGAACCGCGAGCCGAACCACACCGAGCTTGCCATGTTTGCCGCGATGTGGTCCGAACACTGCTCGTACAAGTCCTCGAAGGTCCACCTCCGGACGCTTCCCACCGAGGGGCCCCAGATCCTGGTTGGCCCGGGGCAGGACGCCGGCGTGGTCGACCTGGGCCAGGGAATGGCCTGCGTGTTCAAGATCGAATCGCACTCCCATCCGAGCGCGATCGAGCCGTACCAGGGCGCCGCCACCGGCGTCGGCGGGATCATCCGGGACATCCTGGCGATGGGTGCCCGGCCGGTGGCGCTGCTCGACCCCCTTCGGTTCGGGCCGCTGGATGACCCTCGCAACCGCTACCTGTTCTCCGGCGTGGTCGCGGGGATCGGGGGCTACGGGAACTGCGTGGGGGTTCCCACGGTGGGGGGCGAGGTCAAGTTCGCCGCGTCCCATTCGTCGAACCCGACCGTCAACGTGATGTGCCTGGGCTTCGCCCGGGCCGACGCCGTCCAGACGGGCCGCCGGGGCGGTGAGGGCAACGTCCTGCTCCTGATGGGGGCCGCCACCGGCAGGGACGGGATCGGCGGCGTCTCCGTCCTCGCGTCCAGGACGCTCGAGGACGACGCCGCGGAGTCACGCCCGAGCGTCCAGATCGGCGACCCGTTCTCCGAGAAGCTCCTGATCGAAGCGTGCCTGGAGCTCTCCGAGCGGGGACTGCTGTGGGGGATCCAGGACCTCGGGGGGGCCGGGCTGACCTGCGCGGTCAGCGAGTCGGCGGCCCGGGCCGGGATCGGGGCCGACCTCGACCTCGACCAGGTCCACCTGCGGGAGCCATCCATGGAGCCCTTCGAGATCCTCACGTCCGAGTCCCAGGAGCGGATGCTCGCCATCGTGCGCCCGGCCGACCTCGAAACAGTGCTCGAGGTGTGCCGGGGGTGGGGCCTGGAGGCGCGGGCCGTGGGGAAGCTCCGGGGCGGCGGCCAGCTGTTCGTCCGGCGGGAAGGCCACGTGGTGGCCCGGGTCCCTGCAGCGGCCCTGACCGATGAGGGTCCGGAGTACCACCGTCCCCTGGCCTCCCCACCATGGCTGATTCGGGTTCGAGAGGACGACCCGGCCACCGCGCCGTTCACCGGGTCGCTGGAGGACGCGTTCCTGGCCGTCCTCGGCTCACCCGGCATCGCCAGCATGCGGTGGGCGTTCGAACAGTACGACTCGCTGGTCCAGGGCGGGACGGTGATGGGACCGGGGGCCGACGCCGCGGTGATCCGGCTCGAGGGGACCATCAGGGCCGTGGCCGTCTCCACCGACGGCAACGGACGCTACGGGTTCCTCGACCCGTTCCTGGGCGCCGCCCACGCCGTGGCCGAGGCCGCCCGGAACGTGGCCGCCGTCGGGGCCAGGCCGCTCGCCGTCACCAATTGCCTGAACTTCGGGAACCCGGAGCGGCCCGAGGTCATGTGGCAGTTCGCCGAGTCGGTGAGAGGGCTGGGCGAGGCCTGCCGGGCCCTGGGGACGCCGGTCACGGGCGGGAACGTCTCCTTCTACAACGAGTCCGGCGACTCGGCCGTCGTTCCCACGCCGATCGTCGGGGTGGTCGGTCTCCTCGACGACTACCGGCTGATGACGCGGGCGGGATTTGCCGACAGCGGCTCGAGCATCTATCTGCTTGGGACGACCTTCGCCGAGCTGGGCGGGTCGCAGTTCGCCGAGACGGTCCTGGGGAAGGTCTCCGGCCGCCCTCCCGAGCTCGACCTGGAGGCCGAAGCGAACCTGCACAGCTTCCTGTACGAGGCCGCTCGCCAGGACCTCCTGGCCTCCGCCCACGACTGCTCGGACGGAGGACTGGCCGTGGCCCTGGCGGAGTGCGCCATCTCCGGAGGGGTTGGGTTCTCGGTCTCGCTGAGCGGACGGGAGCTCGCGCCACACGTGCGCCTGTTCTCCGAGTCCGCGTCCCGGGCCGTGGTCACCGCTCGATCAGGGCGGGAGGAGGGTGTGGAGCAGCTCGCCGGGCTCCACGGGGTTCCGCTGACCCGGATCGGCCTCACCGGGGGGAGCCGGATGCGGTTCGAAGGGATGCTCGACGTGGCTCTGGCGGACGCCCTGGTGGTCTACGAGGGCGCCATCCCCAAGCTGATGAGCGAATCCCGCTCCCAGGGCGTTCCTCCGGTATAAGCCTCACGCCAGTGGGCTCGGCCGAACAGCCGCCCGCGCGGGGGAGGGAGGATGAAATGGGTGAGTCGCCACAGGGGATCTCCGACATCACGACGCCCACCGAGACCGAGGCCGAAGAGCCGACCGACGGAGAGTCCGCTCCCGTCGCGGACGCGCAGTTGGAGGAGTGCCCTCAGGGGAAGGTGAAGTGCCCCTTCTGTGAGGAGTGCACCACCGCCGAGCGCACCACCTGCGACAACTGCGGCCTCGATCGCGACGAGGGCTCCTCGGGCGGCGAGTAGCCTCAGCCCTCCCGTCCCGGGTGCCATGATGGGTCGAACGGGCCTGACCCAGGAGGCCGAACGGTGGAGCGCGGCCTTCGCCGACGCCATCGGTGATATCTCCCGTCTCGCCGAGCCGGGAGGTCTGATCGGCGTCGAGCAGGAGTTCAGTGTTCGGGCCGGCGCCGGCACGGTCGATTTTCGCGAGGTCATCCACCGGCTGCCGTCCTCCGGCCGCCGCCTCGACCCGGGCGACAGCTTCGCCTACCGCTGCCCGTCCGGGTCCGTCCTGACCTGCGACGAGCGGGAAGCCGAGATCGCGCTGCCCCCGGTGGCGCTCGGTCCCGGCTTCCCGATGGAACTGCACCGGCGGACCGCCGCGGCGACCCGGGATCTGCAGTCGATGCTTCCCGGTCCGCTCACGCTTCGAGGGTTCTCGACCCATATCAGCGCGCAGGTGCAGACGCACCCGAACGATTCGCTGGCCGGACTCTATGCAGGCACGTTCGGTGTGGCCGCGGTCCTGCTGACGACCGGCTCGATGGGGCGCGGCGTCATGGTCCGTCCGCGCCCGGGGCGGTTGGAGGTGTGTGCTCCCATTTCCTCGCCGGGAGGCGGCTCCGGGTCGCCGCGTCGTTCGTGGCGGGAAGCGTGCGAGCGTGCGCGGCCGCGCTCGACGGGGGGCCGCCCCTTCCCCCGGCCCTGCGGGCCCGGCTGGACGGCGTCAGGGACCGGGCCGGCTGGTACGTCGACGGAAGGGCGTTTGGCGGGAACCTGGTGCGGAACGGCCGGCGGTCGCTCGTCACCACGCTGGCCGGGGAGACGCTGCGGGCCCAGGAGCATCTCGAGCTGGCCTGGGCGGCGTCGAGGGCGGCGGTGGCGGGATCCGTCGACGACGCGGACCTGGCGGAAGCGGATGCGATGGTCGAAGGTTCGGCCCCGCTCCCGTCCGAGGGCGCGGTCACCGTCGACCTTCCCCCGCCGGCCACGGGGTCCCGGAAGCCCGAACCGGCCCCCTCGGCGTTCGGGCGGCTCCTGGAGCCGTCCGGCCGTCCCGGACTCCACCTCCGGCCGGTCGTGGCGAGGTGGGACTTCACGCTGTTCGAGATCGGCCGTCCCGGCAGACGCGCCTACGCCTGCGTTCCCCGGGACTCCCTGGACGGGTTCCTTGCGGCGCTGGGCGATGGGCGGCTCGACCGGACGCTGAGCGGCTACCTCGACGTCCCGCCCAACGGGCGGATCTTCCAGACCTGGCAGCAGGCGGACCGCGCAGCCCTGTTCGACAGGCTCGCCCCCGACTCGCTGGGTCCATCCAGCAGGCTCGTCGCCCCGGAGCCCTGGCCGGGTGGAGGGGAAGGAGTGACGGGAGGCTGGGCTGGCCGCCCAGGAAAGATCCGCCTGGCGGGGCCGCACGACCGACCCCCGCGGGGGGGAACCCCTCCCCCTGGTGGTTCCCAGAAAGACCGGGGGCGGCAGGAGGTGGGGCTGGATCGTGGCGGCCATCGTGGCGGTGCTCGTCGTTCTCGGGGCGGCCGCGACGGTGATCCTGAGTGGGGCCACCCCAGGCCCTCCGTGGACGACGTTCCTCCCTCCGACGTCGGCGACGGCACGGCTCGGATACGCGGTCGTCCACACCACGCCGACCAGGGCGGCGGCCGAGTTCTGGCCCACCAGCCGGGCCGACGCCGGGAAATTCGACCAGTTCGGGTTCGCCGGAGGGGTGGACCGCATCCTGCAGGTCCACGACGTGACCGACTACAAGGATCCAGACACGTGGATCCCGGACGAATGGTCGGTGGTGTTCGTTTCGGGCTTCGCGTTCCGAACCGAACAGGGAGCCCAGGACGGATTGGTCGACACCGAGACGTACTACCTCCGGCAGGGATGGAGGCTCATCCCAAACCCGGATCGTCTACGCGGGCTCCTCGGCGCCGAGCCCCAGGACTTCGCGGTGCTCCGTTCGCCCCCTCAGGGCCAGGTCACCATCCCCATCCTGCTGTTTCGGTACAACAAGATCGACATCAAGATCGACGTCCAGTGCACCGGAAGCTGCCCGTTCGACCCCGAGGACCCTCCTCCGGTGGTGAGTACCCTCCTTTCCAGCCTCCCCGGGAAGGACCTGGCGGCGAACCACGAGATTCCGTCTTAGGGATCACGAGGTTCAGGGGGTCGAAGTGGAAAGCGTGTCAGAGGCGGGTGTTACCATCGACCGTGATCGTGGGAGGGGAGAGCCCGAGAGAAGCGTGCGGTCTCTTCGGCGTGTGGGCGCCCGGAGAGGACGTCGCCAGGCTCACCTTCTTCGGCCTCTTCTCCCTCCAGCATCGCGGCCAGGAGTCGGCGGGCATGGCGGTGTCCGACGGCGACCGCATCGTGGTCTACCGCGAGCTGGGCCTGGTCTCGCAGGTCTTCGACGAGCGCACCCTGGCCACGCTCCAGGGCGACCTCTGCGTCGGCCACACCCGGTACTCGACCACCGGCTCCACCACCTGGGAGAACGCCCAGCCGTCGTTCAAGACGAACGGCAGCCGGGGGCTCGCCCTGGGCCACAACGGGAACCTGGTGAACACCGCCGACCTGGCCCCGACGGTGGGGCGGAGGGGGCCGGCCACGACGGACTCGGACATCGTCGCCGCCCTCCTGGCCGAGCACCTCCAGGACGGCCTGGAGGAGGCCGCCATGCGTGTCCTTCCCACGCTCGCTGGTGCCTTCTGCTTCGTGTTCATGGACGAGCGCACCGTCTATGCGGCGCGTGACCCACACGGGATCCGGCCCCTCGCCCTGGGGCGCCTTCCGTCCGGGTACTGCGTGGCGTCGGAGACGTGCGCGCTGGACGTGGTCGGCGCCACCTACATCCGGGAGGTCGAACCGGGCGAGCTGGTCATGATCGACGACCGGGGCATCCGGTCTCGGAAGTTCGCCGAATCGCCCCGGTCCGCCCTGTGCCTGTTCGAGTTCGTCTATCTCAGCCGGGCCGACTCGAGGCTCTACGGCCGGAGCGTCCACGAGGTCCGCCGGGAGATGGGCCGCCGCCTGGCGGTCGAGGCGCCGGTCGGAGCGGACCTGGTCATCCCGATCCCGGACACCGGGCATTCGGCCGCCCAGGGATTCGCGGAGGTCAGCGGGATTCCCTACGGCGAGGGCCTCATGAAGAACCGCTACATCGGCCGGACCTTCATCGAGCCCACACCGGCCCTTCGCCAGCGCGGGGTCAAGCTGAAGCTGAACCCGCTGCCCGACGCCATCCGGGGGAAGCGCCTGGTGGTGGTGGACGA
>DHWM01000066.1:18146-23672 GCA_002413185.1 Actinobacteria bacterium UBA5182 | reverse complement strand
CCACGCGGGCGGCGGGATGCGTGAGGCCCATGGACTCGAACATCGACGTGGCCCGATCGAAATGCGACCGGGCCAGGCTCGCCCGGCCCAGCCTCCATGCCTCCCGACCGGCTCGCTCGTGGAGCTCGGCCTGCTGGAGCGGTTCCTCGACCAGCTCGATGACCTGCTCCAGGTAGCCGAGGGCTTCCTGGGCGGCGGCGAGCGAGGAGGCACGCTCGGCCGCCCGGGTCAGCATGGTGCAGACGCGCGCCTTGATCTCGGCCGCGTCGGCCGCCGAGGGGTCGGCCTGGTACGCGTGAAGGAGGTGCGAGGCCACGATCTCGACGATCTCGTCCTCTTCGACACCCCACGCTTCCTCCAGGTAGGCAGCCACGGCCAGGTGCCTGGCCTTTCGGTCACGTTTCGAGAGGGTCTCGTAGGCTACGGTCCGAACGAGGTCCTGGAGGAACCCGTACTGCCCCCGCTCGGGAGACCGCGGATCGGCCTGCAGCGAGAGCACCTCCCGCCGAACGAGCGAGGAGAGCAGAGCCTCCAGTTCGCCGGGCGAATGATCCCCCAGCGCGGCCAGCGCGTGCTTCGTGAACGTCTTGCCGAGCACAGCGGCGTCCTGGAGCAGCCGCCGCTCTTCACCGGACAGGCCGTCCAGCCGCGCCGCGATCAGCGCGTGGAGCGTCTCCGGCACCTCCAGCGACTCGATCGTCCCGGTGGGCCGATAGGCGGACCCTTCGCGCACCAAGAGCCCCCGGTCGATGAGCATCCGCACCGTCTCGACCGCGTACAGCGGGACACCTTCTGCCCTGGCCAGGATGGCTTGTGCGACGGCGTCCGGAAGCCCGGGCACCAGCCCGTCCAGCAGTTGGGTCATGGCATCGGGCGCCAACGGCTCCAAGAAGA
Organism: Actinobacteria bacterium UBA5182; assembly: GCA_002413185.1. GTDB lineage: Bacteria > Actinomycetota > UBA4738 > UBA4738 > UBA4738 > UBA5182. The sequence goes on along the minus strand of DHWM01000066.1, from coordinate 22,778 downwards.
TCGACGTGAAGTTGCGCTTGCCGGCCCCCCACGTGGGGCGGCGGTCCAGGAGCTCGGGCCTTGCCAGGGTCAGGATGAAGATGGGGGAGTTCCTGGACCACTCCAAGAGGTACTCCACGAAATCCAGGAGACTGGCGTCTGCCCACTGCATGTCCTCGAACGACATGACCACCGGTTGTCGTTCGGCCATCCGTTCGAAGAACAGGCGCCACGCGGCAAACAGGTCCTCCCGTTCCGCGGCGGTCCGCTCCTCCAGTCCGATGAGGTGGGCCAGACGGGGCTCGACCCATCGTTGCTCCTCTGGGTCGGGGACGTGCTCCTGGACGCTGGCGTGGAGTTTCGCCGTCGAGGAGGCGGCCTCCTCGGCCTCCAGGATGCCGGCGCGACCCCTGACCATCTCGGCGAGTGCCCAGTATGCGACGCCTTCCCCGTAAGAGAGGCAGCGGCCTCGATGCCATCGGTAGAGATCCTGAAGCCCTTCCATGTACTTGTAGAACTCCCACACCGTTCGCGACTTGCCGATGCCGGCCATGCCGATGACGGAGACGAGGAACGCCCTCCGATCTTCGGCGGCCGCATGGAACTGCTCCTTGACCAGGCGAAGCTCGCGGTCCCGTCCGACGAATGGAGCCTCGAGCCCTTCGGATTTCAGGCTGCCGCGGGTGCCGGCCACCACGCGAAGCGCACGCCACAGCGCCACCGGCTCGGCCTTGCCCTTCAGCTCGTGGGTCCCGGCGTCCTCGTAGACCACGGACGCCTCTGTGGCCCTTCGGGTCGCTTCCCCCACCAGAACCGTTCCCGGCTCGGCGATCGACTGGATGCGCGATGCGGTGTTCACCAGGTCCCCGGCCACCATCCCCTGAGCGCTTGCCCCGATCGTGACGGCGGCCTCGCCGGTGAGGACGCCCGCGCGCGCCCGAAGGTCTCCATGGCCAATCTCCGTCCCGAGGGCCTGGACCGCCTGGGTCAGCTCCAATGCAGCCCGCACGGCGCGGTCGGCATCGTCCTCCGTTGCGGCCGGCGCTCCCCACACGGCCATCACGGCGTCGCCGATGAACTTCTCGACAACGCCCCCATAGCGTTCGATCAGGGTCCGACAGGTGTCGAAGTATCGAGACAGAAGGTCCCGGACCTCTTCGGCGTCCCGGCCTTCGGAATAGGAGGTGAAACCCACGAGATCGGCGAACAGTACGGAGACCAGCCGGCGCTCCGCGATCGGCCCAGAGTGTGTTGGGGCCGCTTGGGCGACGGTGGCGAAAACCGACGCCGCGCCGGCGACGGCGGAACCACACACATCGCAGAAGCTGGCATCGGTGCCCACCGGATGACCGTTCGGACAGGTCCTGGTCAGCGGCGCGCCGCAGCGACGGCAGAATCTCGCCTCCTCACGGTTCTCGGTGCTGCAGGCGGCACAGGTCACGGCGCGGCCCCTGCGGCGGTGGCTATCAAGGGTGCCGGCCGGCCGGGGATGGAAGCCAGCCGCTCCATCCAGGGCCGGGCTTCGAGGCGTTCGAAGGTCTCGCCGGCCTCGGCGAGGTGGGGCTCGGCTTCCTCCGCTCGACCCTGAGCCACCAGCCATTCGCCGTGCTGGAGGAGCGTCACCGCCAGCCAGAACGGCATGCCGAGCTCTCTGAACGACCCGGCCGCCCGCTTGAAGGGTGCCTCCACCTCGCCGGCCTCGCCCCTGGCCGCCGCCAGCAGCCCACGAAGGCGTTCGGCCTGGGCCCGGAGGGACGGCGGGACCTCTCCGGGGCGGACCCGTTCCACCAAGGCCAGCAACTCTTGCACCTTCCCGAGGTCCCCCAGCGCTAGGGCGGCCTCGCCCGCAATGGGATAGGCCTGCCGGACCGCCTGGGAGCCCACACCGACCTCGCCGACGCCGGCGATCGCTTCCTCTGCGGCTGTGAGCGCCTCTGCCCACCGGCCCTTCGATCGAGCGAGCATCGCTCGGGTGGCAGCGTACTGGAAACGCTCCTGAAGGTCCGTCGTCGACTCCAGGCGGCCGAAGGCGGCCACGACAGAGCGGATCTCATCGGGCTCCCCCCGGTACCCATGTATCTCTGTGAGCGACGTGGCCAGTCCGATCGGTCTGAGCTCCGCGTACGCATCCTGCGGGATGTCCGCCACGCTCGCCAGCGCGTCGTGCCACCGCCCGACCATGGCCAGGGTGTACGAGCGTTCGGACAGCAAGATCCAGGCCCAAGCCTGGTTCCCGGCACGGGTGGCCAGGGCCACGCCGCTGTCGTAGGCCTCGACGGCATCGTCGAAGCGGTCACGCCGGGTCAGGGTCTCACCCAGGTTGTTGTACGCGCGCAACGCCGATGACGTGAGGTCGTTGCCGAGAGCGATCTCCAGGGAGTGGCCGATCAAGGCGTGGGCTTCCTCCAGTCTGCCCCGGTTGATAGCGAGCACACCCTTGGTCTGCAGCGCCTCGGCGAGGACCTCGGGGAGCCACAACCATTCCGCGAGGTCGAGGGCCCGCTCGACCCTTTGATGGGCCTGTTCGAACTCGCCGCGGAAGAAGTGGAGTCTCGCCAGTTGGGCGGCCAGCAGCGCGATGTCCTCATCCGGCTCCTCCTCCGACAGCACGGCGAAGGCCGTCTCCATCCGCTCGATGGCCTGGTCGAGCTGCCCGCCGGCCTGGTCCACGTCGCCGAGCAGCGCCGAGACTCGCGCCGCGGGGTGCGACTGACGCTCGTTCTCGAAAAGAGTGATGGCTTCCTCGAACGCCCGCCTGGCCTCCTCCCCCCGGCCGCCCATCCACGCCATCCGGCCGACCCGTTCCAGGAGTGTCGCCCTCGCGAGGGGTTCGTCGGCCAGGGTCGCGGCCTGTTCGAAGTAGCGCTCGGCCTCGCCGCTGGCCGCGAGCGACGCCGCGCGGTCGCCTGCCCGGGCCAGCATGTCTCGTGCCCTGGCTTTGATGTCGGCGGCGTCGCTTGCGTCCGGCGCCGCCTCGTACGCGTTCAGGAAGTGGGAGGCGATGACCTCGACGATCTCCTCCTCCTCTCCGCCCCAGCCCCGCTCGAAGAAGGCCGCGGCCGCGAGGTGTTTGGCCTTCCGCTCCTTCCTCGACAACGTGTCGTACGCCACCTTCTTCACCAGGTCCTGGAGGAAGCCGTACTGGCCGCGGTCGGGGGACCGGGCGTCTGCCTGGATGGACAGGACCTCCTTTCGCACGAGCGAGGCGAGGAGAGGGTCCAGTTCGGATTCAGCCAGGCCGCTCACCGCGACGAGCCCCTGCTTGAAGAACGTCTTGCCCAGCACCGAAGCAGCTTGGATGAGCTTGCGCTCGTCCGGCGCCAGTCCGTCGAGGCGAGCGGCGATCAGGGCCTGGAGGGTCTCGGGGACGGCCAATGCGTGGATCGGCCCAGTCGGCTTGTAGACGCTTCCCTCCTGAACCAGCAAGCCTTTGTCCAGGAGCATCCGAACCGTCTCGACGGCGTACAGGGGGATACCTTCGGCCCGGGCCAGGATCTGGTCGGTCACGTCATCGGTGAGCCCCGGGACCAGGCCCCGCATCAGCTCGCGCATGCTCTCGCTGGAAAGAGGCTCGAGGTAGAGGGACGTGAAGTTTCGCTTCCCCGACCCCCACGTGGGATGGCGCTCCAGGAACTCCGGGCGCCCCAGCGTGAGCACGAGGATCGGGTAGTTGCGCGACCACTCCAGCAGGTACTCGATGAAGTCCACCAGCGAGGCGTCCGCCCAGTGCACATCCTCGAACACCATGAGGACGGGGTCCCGCTCCGAGAGTCGTTCGAAGAAGAGGCGCCAGGCGGCGAAGAGGTCCTCGCGGTCCGTGGCGGTCCGTTCCTCCAGGCCCAGGAGGTGAGCCAGGCGCGGTTCGACCCACTTCCGCTCCTCGGGATCGGGGAGGTTCTCCTCCACGGTGGCGTGGAGCTTCGACAACGCCGACGAGGCATCCTCCGCCTCGGCGATCCGCGCGCGCATCTTCACCATCTCCACCAGGGGCCAGTACGCCACGCCCTCCCCGTACGAGAGACACCGACCCCGGTGGTAGTAGGTGGTCTGCGGCAACCCGTCGAAGTACTTGTAGAACTCCCACGACAGGCGCGACTTGCCGATGCCGGCGATGCCGATCACCGAGACCAGGTGGGCCTTGCCATCTTCGGTGGAGGAGAAGAACAGGTCCTTCATGGTCCTGAACTCGCGGTCACGTCCGACGAACGGCGCCTCCAGGCCTTCGGACTTCAGCCCGCCTCGCGCGCCGGCCACGATGCGGACCGCGCGCCACAGGGGGATCGGTTCGGCCTTGCCCTTCATCTCATGGGCGCCGGCGTCCTCGTAGGCGATGGCGGCCTCGGTGGCTCTTCGGGTGGCGTCGCCGGCCAGCACGGTGCCGGGCTGGGCCGCCGACTGGATGCGGGAGGCGGTGTTCACCATGTCGCCGGCCACCATGCCCTCGGCCTGTGCGCCGATGGTCACGGCGGCCTCCCCCGTCAGGACACCGGCCCGGGCCCGAAGGTTCGGAGCCCCCACTTCCTCCCCCATGGCAGCGACGGCCGCCACGAGGTCGAGCGCAGCGCGGACGGCTCGTTCGGCATCGTCCTCCTGGGCCACCGGGGCGCCCCACACGGCCATGACCGCGTCCCCGATGAACTTCTCCACCGTGCC
>DHWM01000066.1:10103-17999 GCA_002413185.1 Actinobacteria bacterium UBA5182 | reverse complement strand
ACTTCTCCACCGTGCCGCCGTAGCGCTCGATCAGCCTTCGGGAGGCGTCGAAGTACCGGGTGAGCAGCTCGCGGACCTCTTCGGCGTCGCGGGACTCGGAGAGCGTGGTGAAGCCCACCAGGTCGGCGAACAAGACGGACACGAGGCGCCGCTCCGCCACGGGAGTCGCGGCGAGCACGGGAACGAGGAGCTGAGCGGAGTCGCGGGCAACTCCTGGAGACGGATCGGCCCCCAGCGGCGTCCCGCATTCGCCGCAGAACCGTTCGGTGCCCTCGACGGGAGCGGCGCACGACGGACAGACGCGAGCAAGGGGCGTTCCGCACTCGGTACAGAACTTCTTGCCTCGAGAGTTCTCGGCGCCGCAGGCCGGACAGCGGATCACGGCGGGAGTGTACGGCTCCAACGGTGGCCTTTCCTAGCCGATTCGAGCCCATCGGACGGCGTCGATTGCATCGCTTCTCCTTCGACTGTCCTGGCCACCGGCCGCGCTCAGAAACGACCTTTCGTGGATGCCGCGGGCCTGAGTCAGCCCTCCTTGGTCTGGCGAGACGGCACGACCCGACCGTCCAGGATCAGGAGCACCCTCAGCACGAGGTGCAGGATCACTCGCCGGCCGCTTCGGGGTTCGCTCGGCGACCGCCCACGGGCGGCCTGGGGCGGTCGATACGCAGGCCCTCGGAGGCGAATCGCTGGGACAGCTTCTTCAGCCGGCCCCCCACCCCCGCGTAGGCCTCCTGCCGCCGATACGAGCGGTCGGTCACGCCGCCGATGACCTCGGGCTGGTAGGAACCGAAGTGGAGCTCTCGTTCGCCACGCCGCCTGACCGCGTAGGCGACACCCTCCTTGTGCCGGAAGTGAGTCTCCCTGGCCAGGATCAGCGCCATGTCGACGTCGGGAGCCTTCACCCCACCGACCAGGACCAGCTCGCTGTCGTCGGATCGCTGCCCCAGGACATCCCACACGAACACGGCGGCCGCCGAACCTCGGGGTCAGGCCGCGGGTGCGGGTGCGGCCGGGATCCCGTCGAAGACCTCGCGGACCCACGCGTGGGTGTCCCACATGGCCTTGCGGTAGGACAGGCGGATGTGCGTCATCGGGCCGTTTCCTTTGACCACCTGCCAGAACTCGTCCCAGTCGGGCTGCGACCAGATCCACTCGCCCTTTTCGTCGTCGAATCCCAGCTCGGGGTCGGGGACGCTGATCCCCACGTCCCACAGCTTCGGGACGTAGGTGCTGAAGAACTCCTGGCGGAGATCCTCGTTCGACCGCGTCTTGATCCCCCAGTACAGCAGGACGTCTTTGGCGGGGTTCGAGGGCGGACCGTAGAAGTGCATGATCGGTTGCCACCACCGGTTCACGGCGTCCTGGAACATGTGACGCTGTTCCGGCGTGCCGCCCACCAGCTCGAGCGACAGCTCCTCGCCGTGGCGGAGGTGCAGCGACTCCTCGGCGCAGATCCGGCGCATCGCCCGCACGTACGGCATGTAGCTACTGTCGAGCAGGGCGCGCTGCGTGACCAGCGCGGCGCCGTCGATCAGCCAACCGATCACCGCCACGTCGCCCCACGTGAACGTGGGGTAGTGGAAGACATTGTGGAACTTCGTCCGGCCGTTGACGAGGTCGTCGAACATCGCCTCGCGAGACTTCCCGAGGTCCTCGGCCACCCGGTACAGGATCTGGCCGTGACCCACTTCGTCCTGCACCTTGGCGGTGAGCGAGAGCTTGCGCTTCAGGGTGGGCGCACGGGGGATCCATTCGCGTTCCGGGAGCGCCCCCATGACCTCGGAGTTCGCGTGCATCTCGATGAACTTGAGCGCCGCCTGCCTGTACTCGTCCGGCATCCACTCGCCCGCCTCGATCTTCTCGCCGGCGTCGATGCGCGCCTTGAACTCAGCGGTCCGTTCCTCGTACGCCATGAGCTTCGCCTCCTCCGTCGAATGTTACCCGGGTACGCGGGTGGGCCGACCGTACGTCGACAACGCCGATGGTACGGTGCGACGGTGAAGCGCCTGGCCGAGAACCTCCTCCATCTTCTGGCCCGACGCCCTGCCGAGGAGCGACAGAGGTGAGCGGACCGACCTTCGACATGGGGACGCCCGAAGGGGGGCGGACGGCCGAGCGCCTACGCACCGAACACGTGATCTGGCTGACCACCGTTCGGCCCGACGAGCAGCCCCAGTCCACGCCGGTGTGGTTCCTGTGGAGGGAGGACGACCCCTCGACGGTGCTCATCTACAGCATCCCGATCTCGCCGAAGCTCTCGAACATCCGGGCCAACCCCATGGTGGCGTTGCACCTGAACGACATCGAAGGGAGCAGCGTGATCTCCTTCGAGGCGAGGGCCGAAATCGTCGATGGCCACCCACCGGCCACCGGCGTCCACGGGTATGTCGAGAAGTACCGGGAGGCCATGGCCGAAATCGGTTACGAGCCGGAGCCGTTCGCCCGGCTCTACTCGTCCGCCATCCGGTGCCGGATCACCAGGGCCCGGATCAACTGGGTGTGACGCTCGGCGGCTGCCCGGAGGCCTGATCGAACGTCACCACCAGGCGGGCGATCCAATCGCCATCGGCGGTCAGGCGCATCTCTCCCGTAGGCACGCCCTCATCACGGGACCACGCATACCGGGTCACCACCTCGCCGCCCCGCAGGACCGGCTCGAACACCTCGATAGTGTCGTCGGGAGGGCGCTCCCGATAGGCGGTCGCGATGGCGTCGCGGCCCGTGAACGGCCCGACCGGAACGCCTTCGAACGCCAGCTCCGCGTGTTCGGTGAACAGCTCCAGCATCGGCCGGTAATCGCCGGTGCGGACGCCTTGGTTGAACCGTTCGATATGCTCGCGGAGCAGGCGCAGGGGGACCCCTCCGGACGCCCGGTCTTCGTCCCCTGCCACCAGGATCTCGTACCCGTACCAGGCCGACCGCACCGCGCCCGTCCGGTCGTACAGCCTTTGGGCCACCGCGTTGTCGGTCGCCGTGAGCCATTCCAGATGGTGCGCGCCCCGGTCCCTGGCCACGGTCACGCTGGCTTCGATCAGCGCCCGCCCCGCCCCCGCCCCCCGCGCGGCCTCCACCACGAACAGGTCGTTCATCAGGACGATGTGGGCGGCCTGGACCGAGCTGAACGTCCAGTACAGGCAAGCGAACCCGACCAACGCACCCGAGTCGTCCCACGCCCCCAGCAACAGGCCGTGGGCGCTGGGCGCGACGAAGCGCCCGAAGAACGCGAGGTTGCGTTCGTCGTCGGGTCGCTCCACCTCGTAGAACCGCTGATAGCCGGCGAAGAGCGGCAAAGCCGCCTGGAGGTCGGAGGCCACCAGCGGCCGGACGTGCACACTCATGACGCGATCCCGTGAAACGTCGGCGGGTGGCCAGTGCTCGCCTCCATCGCTGCATGCTCCCACGGGTACCATGCTTGCGACGTATCTTGGGAGGCGCACGTGATGACCGACACCTATCAGCTCCTGATCGGCGGCGAGCAGGCCGACGCGGCCACTGGCCAGACATTCGAGTCCATCGACCCCTCCACCGGCCGGCCTTTCGCGACGGTGGCGAAGGCTGGGAAACAGGACGCCGAACGAGCGGTGCGGGCCGCCCGCGCGGCATTCGACGAAGGTCCGTGGCCACGAATGAAGGGGCGGGAGCGGGCCCAGTACCTCCTGAAGGTGGCGGACCTAGCCAAGCAGAACGCCAAGCCGCTGGCCGAGCTGGAGGCCCGCGACGCCGGCCACACCATCCGGGTGGCCAAGGGCGGCGACATCGGCATGGTCATCTCCACGTTCCGGACCTTCGCCGACATCGCGGCGAAGGAGAACGACGAGGAGCCGCTCCCCCGCAACCCCGGTTCGATGAACTACCTGCGGCGCGAGCCGATCGGCGTCTGCGTGGGAATCACCCCGTGGAACTTCCCGATCCAGATGGCGGCATGGAAGATCGCGCCGGCCATCGCCGCGGGCAACAGCGTGATCATCAAGCCATCGCTGTACGCGCCGCTCACGACCATCGAGCTGGGCCGACTGTGCATGGAAGCGGGGATTCCCGAGGGCGTGGTGAACGTCCTGCCGGGGACCGGCGTCCTTGCCGGCGAGGCGCTGGTGGCCAGTCCGCTGGTGGACAAGGTGGCCTTCACCGGCTCGACCGAGGTGGGGCGGCGGATCATGCAGCTCGCGTCGTCCAACATCAAGAAGTGCACGCTGGAGCTGGGCGGGAAGTCCGCCGCCATCGTCCTGGACGGCGTGGACGTCGATTACGCCGCCGACGGCGCGCTGTGGGGGATGTTCTTCCACAACGGCCAGGTGTGTTCGGCCGGCACGCGGCTGTTCGTCCAGCGAGGGGTGCACGACGAGCTGCTGGCCCAGCTGGCGAAGCGGGCCGAGGCCTTTCGTACCGGCCCGGCCCTCGACCCTTCGTCCGACCTGGGCCCGATCATCTCCGGGGTCCAGCTCGAAACCGTCGAACGCTACGTGTCCCTGGGCCAGGAGGAAGGCGCCGACCTGCTGGTGGGCGGGGAACGCGCCGTGGTGGAGGGCCACGAGGGCGGCTACTACCATCGCCCCACGATCTTCGGCGGGGTCAAGAACGGGATGCGCCTCGCTCAGGAGGAGATCTTCGGCCCCGTCCTGGTGGTCATCCCGTTCGACGACGAGGACGAGGTCGTGCGGATGGCGAACGAGTCCGTGTACGGGCTCGCCGGGGGTGTGTGGTCCGGCGACACCGGCCGGGCCATCAAGCTGGCCGAACGGCTCAGGACGGGCACGGTGTGGATCAACGACTGGCACATGATCAATCCGCGCTTCCCGTTCGGCGGCTACAAGCAGTCCGGCATCGGTCGCGAGCATGGGGAGCTCGGCTACAACGAATACCGGGAGGCGAAACACATCCACGTGGACCTGGGGGGACCGTCACGGGCCCGCCATCCCTGGTGGGAGATCGCCCTGCCCCAGAGAACCGGGACTGCGGCGGCGCCGGACGCCGAAACTCCGGGCTCGAAGCCCGCGGGCTAGCGGCGAGGAGGCGGGCACCCGACGATGGCCACACCCTCCCGGGAGGACGCCCTGACGACGCTGGCGGAGGGCCAGGGTCGACTGGACGAGCTGGTGTCGTCGATCCCGCCCGACGACCTCGCCAGGTCCGCCACCATCGGGGGCGGCGACTGGTCTGTGCAGGACCTCATCGGCCACATCGCCACGTGGGAGGAGCTCGCCGTGAGGTCTCTGGTCGAATGGCAGGCCGGGGAGGTGCCCTGGGTCGAATCGCCCGACGGACCGTTCTCGGACCCCACGCCGGGGAACGTCGACGAGTTCAACGCCGGGACCATCGAGGAGCACCGAGCCGCCTCCACGGAGCAGACCCTGGCGCGAGCGGCGGACGTCCACCGCCGTCTGGTCGAGGCGATCGAGGGCCTGACCGACGAGCAGTGGCGGGCCAGGGCCGGCTACGACGCTCCGGGCGGCCGCAGGCGCACCCTGGTCACGCTGCTCGGATCCGTCCTGGGCGCGCCCAGACGCCCCTTCGGCCACGCCTTCGCCCACCTTCCCGATCTCGACGCGCTCGCCCGGTCGCTGGGTTAGCCTCCCTCTTCGACCACGCGGCGGAAGTTCGCCATCGAGCGGCGCAGCATCCACCGCTGCCAGGGCGAATAGATCCACACGGCCAGGTCCCCCAGGAGCGGTGGGGCCATCCGGAGATCCTCGTGCCAGACGAAGGACGTGCGCCCCGCTCCGGCGGGATCGAGCAGCCAGGCACCCAGGCCACGGACGAAACCCTCATGCTCGATCGCCAGTCGGTGCGGCGGGTCCCATCCCGTCACCCGTATGGAATCGGTGACGAGCGGGACGCCGAACACCTTCGTCCTGACCCGGAGCCGCGCCCCAAGTCTCCGCTCCGTTCCGCCCAGGCGAACCCACGCCACGTCGGGCATCCAGGAAGCCTGGCGCTCCCAATCCGTGAGCAGGGCCCAGGCCCGCTCGGGAGTCGCGTTCAGGACCGTCCGTTCCTCGAGCCTCATCCCACCCCCCGGCTTGACCTCCCTGCCGTGTCCGAGCATAGTTCCGCGGACGTCGATCGAAGGAGGCGCGATGCTCGCCGTGTGGTCCTGGTTCACCTTGTGGCTCTATCTGCACATCCTGACGGTGATCGTGGCGTTCGGGCCCACGTTCGCGTTCCCGCTGATGAGCGCGTACGCCGGAAAGCATCCGGAGGCGGCGCCCACCGTCGTCCATTTGGTCGATCGGATCGAGGCACGCATGACCCTCCCCATCGCCGTGGTCGTTCCCTTCCTCGGTCTCGCGCTGATCTTCTCGGGCCACATCGACCTGTGGCACTCCACGTGGCTGCTCATCGCCATCCCGCTCTACATCGTCGCCTTCTTCTTCGCGCTTCTCGTCCAGGCTCGGAACAGCGCCAGGCTGGTTCGGGCCATCGGCTCCATGCCTCCTGGCCCGCCGCCTGAGGGCGCCGCCGGGCCGCCCCCGGAGATCGCCGCTCTCACCAAGAAGCTCCAGCTCGGCGGGACGTTCCTGACCGTGATGATCGTGGTCATCCTGCTGCTCATGGTGTGGCGGCCCGGCGAGTGCTTCACCGGGGTTCCCTGCTAGGGAACGGTCCGAGGCGGGGCCGCCTCCCCGGGCCGAAGCGTCTCCGGGGTGCGCAGGACGAACACCAGGGCCACCAGGACGGGGATGGCCACCACGCCGAACGCGCCCTTGAACCCCAGGCTGCTCGCCGTCACCCCGGCCACCAGGGGTCCCAGGACGAACCCGAGGTCGCCGCAGAACCGGAACACACCCACGGCGGTCCCTGATCGACCGTCCGGAACCACGTCGGAGAGGATCGCCGTGGGGCTGACCGCCACGGACCCCGAGCCGAACCCCACCACGCCGAGCAACAGGATGAAGAACCCGGGGCTGCCGGCCCAACCCACCGCCGCGATGGCGACGGCGAGCCAGATCAAGGCCGGGACCATCAGCGGCTTGCGGCCGAACCGGTCGGCAGCGGTTCCCGCCGGATACAGGACCAAGAACTCGCCCGCGATCGTGGCGGCCAGGCCCGCTCCGATCCCAACCGTGGACATCCCGAGGTGCTCCCTGCCGAACAGAGGTACCAGCGTGTCGTACGCCCCGGCGATGACCCAGAAGAACGCCAGGTTCGCCACGATGGCCGTGACGAAGCCCCGGATCGCCAGGAGCTCCTTGATGGTGGTCCAGGTGCTCAGGCGGGCTCCCGAGGCTTCGCCGCCCCGCAAGGCGTCCACGGAAGCCTGCGCGGAGTGGTTCGGATCCGGAAGGTATCGGAGATACAGGCCCCCGGTGAGGAAGCACAGCGCGGCGTAGAACAGGAGCGGGCTGGCCAGCCCGTAGTGCTGGGCGATCAGGCCGCCCGCCGGCCCTCCCGCGATGAAGCCGATGTTGAACGATCCGAAGAAGATCCCCAGCGTGCGGGCCATCCGGTCTTTCGGCACGACCTTCAGCAGGTAGCTGTACATCGCGGCGAACATGACCGAGGATCCGGCCCCACCGACCCCTCTGAAGAAGACGGCAAGCGGGAAGTTCGGAGCTTTCGCCGTGAGGATCGAAGAGACGCCCAGGAAGAGCACGCCCGCCGTGGCCGTGAGGCGCTCGCCCCACCGGTCCACGATGGGACCTGCGATGAGGTCGAAGATCAGACGGGCCATGGCGAACGCGGAGATCAGCAGCCCGGCGGCGTCGTAGCCGACCCCGAAGGACCTGGCGTAGAGGGGAAGGATCGGCGCGATGATGCCGAACCCCATCATGATGACCACCACGATCAGCATGACCGTGCGGACCGCCGGGTCCGAGAGGATGACCCGGATGCCGACCTTCTGGCCGGCGAGGCCCATCGATGGCTCGGAGGCGTCCGCCTCCGCCGACGTCTCCT
>DHWM01000066.1:4352-9919 GCA_002413185.1 Actinobacteria bacterium UBA5182 | reverse complement strand
GCCCGAATGCTGCGGTGGTGTTCGAGTCCACGTCGAGCACGCCGACGACTCGGCCGTCCCGAAGGATCGGGGCGACGGTTTCGGACCTCGTGGCGATGTCGCACGCGATGTGGCGGAGGCGGGCCCGGACGTCGGGCACGACCTCCGTCTCGGCTCGCTCGGCGACCGAACCGCACACGCCCTGCCCGACCGGGATGCTGGTGTGCTCGGTTGGATTCCCCCGGTACGGCCCCAGTACCAGCGTCTCTCCATCCATCAGGTAGACACCGACCCAGTCGAAGGTTGGCTCTTCGGCGTGGAGCCTTGCTACCGTTCGTTCGATGACGTCGAGATCCACTCGCCCAGTGTATCGAGCGACCGGAAGGTCCCCGTTCGCCGTGGTGGGACGAAAAAGTGCCGAGGGGGGGACTGCCCGCGTTGTCCCCCCCTCGGCGTGGCGCAGCGCCCGAGCGCCCTCCCGTGCGCTGCTTCCTGCCGGGGTTGCCGGCAGCTTTGTCGATGTGAAGCGGGCAGACATGAGTTACATCGGCACGGCCGCGGTTCGGCATGAGATGGCCCATGGGGGATTCTTTCGGCGACCCCTGGCTGGACCCATCGAAGAGGCCGCCTCGTGAGCCACGGCCTTCTCCTCGCTCCGGCCCTGGTGGTAGGGGTGGCGCACGGGGAGTGGGACGGGCCCGCGAACGGTGACCGGCTCTCGAACGTTCAGGTCATCAAGGACGGGGCCCTGGCGTGGGGAGACGGAGTGGTGACGTGGGCGGGCCCGGCGGGCGACCTCCCCCCGGAGGTGGGAGACGTCCGCCAGGCGACCCGGGTGAAAGGCGCCATCCTCCCCGGCTTCGTCGACTGTCATACGCACGTGCCATTCTTCGGCTGGAGGGCGAACGAGTTCGAGGCACGCCTGGCGGGACTGACCTATCGGGACCTCCATGGCGGAGGAGGCATCTACCGGAGCGCCCGGTTGCTGGCCGGGGCGTCCGACGAGGAGGTGATGCGGTTCTGCCGGCCGCTGGTCGACGAGATGCTGGCGCACGGGACCACGGCCATCGAATTGAAGACTGGGTACGGGCTCTCTGTGGAGGCCGAGCTCCGACAGGCCCGGCTGGCCCGGCGTCTGGCCCGAGAGGTCTCCCAGACGGCCTCGGTGACCCTCCTGGCCTGTCACGCCGTCCCCGAGGGGCGGACCCGCGAAGCCTGGGTCGATGAAGTCTGCCACGAGCTGATCCCCCGGGCTGCTGCGGAGGGCCTGGCCGACGCGGTGGACGTCTACGTGGAGGACATCGCCTTCACCGTGGCCGATCTGGCCAGGGTGGCCGAAACGGCCCGCGCGAACGGGCTCGCCGTTCGATGCCATGCGGACCAGCTCGGGCACTCCGGCGCGGCGGAGGCGGCCGTCGGTGCCGGCTCACGAAGCGCCGACCACCTCAACCACATCGGGCCGGCTGGGATCGAGGCCCTCGCCGGGAACGACCAGACGGTGGCGGTCCTGTTGCCCGTGTCGACGCTGTTCCTGCGGGCCGAGCCTCCCCCCGTGGCGGACATGCTCACGGCCGGGGTGGCGGTCGCCCTGGCCACGGACTTCAACCCCGGGACATCTCCCTGCCTCTCCGTGCCCGAGGTCATCGCGGTCGCGGCGTCGCTGTACCGGCTGCCCACGCTGACGGCCATCGGCGCCGCGACCTTCAACGCCGCATGGGTCCTCGGCCTGCAGGAACGTCTGGGCTCGCTCACTCTGGGAAAGCGGGCGGACTTCGTCGTCCTTGACACTCCCGACCCCGCGATGATCGCGTACCGGCCCGGTCACAACCCAGTCCTGGAGACCTGGATCGGAGGCCAACGGGTCTCTTCTCGGGGACCTTGGACGGACTAAGCTCCGGTCTGTCGGGTGAGCCGGGCGGACCCGGCGGCGAGGGAACGATGGACGAACAGCGACCTCCTCGGTGGACCCGGTGGTTCGTATGGACCTTCCTGGGCTCCTTCCTGGTGTGCGGGGCCACCGGCCTCGACACATGGTCGCTCACCGGCTTTCGCCTGTTCAGCCGCGTGCGGGTCGAACACGAGGTGTCGAGGGAGATCGTCGCCGTGGACGCCCTGGGGCGGGAGCACCAGCTGCGGTTCGCCCGCCTCCCCCGCGCCTACCAGGGCTCGCTGACGGTGGTCAAGGCTTTCGGGTCGCTCCCAACCTCCGGGCGGGTCCAGGTCTGCCAGGCCTGGATGGACGCCGCCATCCGATTGGGAGATCGCGCCACCTCGCTCAGGATCTACCGGGGGGACCGGGACCCGTTGCCTCGGAAGGGGCAACGGCCGGCAGCGCCGGTGACCAAAACGCTCGAGTACTCCTGTTCGTCATCGCCGGCCACCGAGCGCTCGAACGGAGCAGCCGATGCGACGCCTTGAGGAGTGGATGTTCGCCCCGGGGAGCGCCCGGCGTCTGGCGGCCGTCCGCATCGGGCTGTGCTCACTATTGGCCCTCCGGCTGGCCCGGCCCGTCTATGTGGGACTGAGTGGACAGCCCCGGGCCCTGTTCAGGCCGGTCTCGTTCATGCACATGTTCCCCGGGCTTCCGTCCCGCGGTCCTCTCATCGTGTTGCAGCTCCTCGGCGTGATGGCGGCCACGCTCGCCGCCGCCGGTCTCCGAGCGCGCGTCACGCTGCCCGTGGCATGGACGTGCGGGCTGCTTCTGAACGCCATGCTGAGCAGCCTCGGCAAAATCCTCCACAACGATGTCGTGCTTCTGATCTGCCTGGTGCCACTCCTGGTCGCACCCGTGGCCGACGCGTGGTCCCTGGATGCGATTCGAAAGCGGAGAACGAGAAGGGAAACCGGAGAGGGCCGGGACGCTCCCGTTTCCGTCGCATACGGCTGGCCCGTGCGCGTGGCCATGCTGGTGGTCACCGGCGCCTACTTCTTCTCCGGGTTGGGGAAGGTGGTTTTCTCGGGGCCGTCATGGGTGCTCAGCGGGAACTTGCGGTGGATCCTGTACACGGCGAGCGATCGCTCCGCCTCGCCGAACGTCGTGGCACTGTTCGTCGCGGACCGGGCGTGGCTTGCTCACATCGTGGCCGGAGCGACGCTGTTGCTGGAGTTGACGTTTCCGCTGGTCCTGTGGCGAAAGCGCCTTGCCACGTTCTACGTTCCGGCCACAGCCGGCCTCCACGCCGGCATCTGGCTCACCATGAACCTGGACTACTCAGCGTGGGCGCTCTCGGCCGTGATCGTCTTCGTCGACTGGCCGTGGCTGGTCGAATGGCTCCGCCGCGGCCGCCTCAAAGGCACACCGCGCGCCACGACGACAATCGGCGAACCCGCCACACTCGCTGACGCCGCGGCCGACATTCTCTACGCTTGACCCGATGGATCAAGCGGTGTTGCTGTTCGACTCGGACTGCGGCTTCTGTCGGTGGGCGGTGGCCAAGCTCCTGAGGTGGGATCGGCACCACATGCTTCGTCCGATCGCCATCCAGGACGCCGAAGCCGACCGGTGGCTGGGCGGCATGGATGACAAAGAGCGCATGGAGTCGTGGCACCTGGCCACGCCTGACGGCGAGCTGTACTCGGCGGGGGAGGCGGTCGCCCCACTGATGCGCCTGCTTCCCGCGGGCACTCCGGTGGCCGCGTTGGCCGCCTCGTTCCCCGGGACCACCGAGCGGCTGTACCGGTGGGTGGCGCGGCATCGCGACCAACTGGGCGGGGCACTGGGAACCGAGGCGTGTGCGGTCGATCCTTCCGCGCATCCCGGCAACCCGCCGAGGTAGCCCCAAGCCGCCGGTTCCGGCGTCCTTTAGTCCAACGGGCCAACGGCGGCCTCGACCGCGGAGAGCAACGTTCCGGACTGCACCAGCTCCACCACGTCGTCGATCTCGGGCTTCAGCTCGCGGCTCTCATCGAGGAACGGCACGACCTCGCGGATGGCCACGATCGCCGCGGCGGCGCCCGGCCCTGGCCGAAGCGGCCGCCGAAGCTCGACCCCCTGGGCCGCAGCCAACACCTCCAGCGCCACCACCACCTCGGCGTTGCTCACGCACTGACGAGCATGACGCGCGGCCGTCATGCCCATGCTGACGTGGTCTTCCTGGCCGGCCGACGAAGGGATCGAATCGACCGACGCTGGGTGGGCCAGGCTCTTCGATTCGGATACCAGGGACGCCGCGGTGTACTGCACGATCATGAACCCCGACTGGACTCCGGAGCGCTCCACCAGGAAGGCAGGGAGGCCGTTGTTCGTGCTCGGGTCGAGGAGCCGGTACAGGCGACGCTCGGAGATCGAGGCCAGCCCGACCGTCGCGGCGGCCAGGGCGTCCAGCACCACGGCGACCGGCTGGCCGTGGAAGTTCCCGCCCGACACCACCTCCTCCGATTCAGCGATGACGATGGGGTTGTCGGAGACGGAGCCGATCTCGATGGCCATGACCTCTTCGGCGTGTCGAAGGGTGTCCCGAAAGGCCCCGTGGACCTGCGGCGCGCACCGGAGCGAGTAGGCGTCCTGGACCAGGTGGGCGCTGTGGCGATGGGAAGCGACGATCTCGCTCCCCTTCAGCAGCCGGCGGAGGTTCGACGCCGAGGCGCCCTGCCCCGGATGCGGGCGCAGGCGGTGGAGGCGTTCGTCGAAGGGGCGGTCGGTTGCGAGCGCCGCCTCGATCGACATCGCGGCGGCGACGTCGGCCATGCGAGCGAGCCTTCGGCCCCGGTCCGCGGCCAGCAGGCCGACCGCCAGCATCCCCTGCGTCCCGTTGACGAGCGCAAGCCCCTCCTTCGGCTCCAGCGCGATCGGCTGGAGCCCAGCCCGCTCCAGCGCCATGGCACCGGGCATGCGATCGCCCTGGAACGAGACCTCGCCCTCTCCGGTCAACGGCAACGCCAAGTGCGCCAATGGAGCCAGGTCACCGGAGGCTCCCAGCGAGCCCTGCTCGGGGACCACCGGAAGCAGGTCGCCGTTCAGGAATTCGATCAGGCGGTCGACCAGGAGCGGCCGAACTCCCGAATACCCGAGGGCGAGGACGTGGGCCCGCAGGAGCAGCATGGCCCGGACCTCCCATTCCCCCAGCGACGGCCCGACCCCGACCGCGTGCGAGCGCAACAGGTCGTGTTGGAGCTCGCGGATCTCCTCGGGCGCGAGCCGAACGTTGGCCAGGCTGCCGAGACCGGTGGTGACGCCGTACACAGCCTCCCCCGCCCTCGCCTTCGCCTCCACGACGCGGTGAGCGGCCTCCATCCGCGCCCGGGCGGCCGGTGAGAGCTCGACGGGCTCGCCTCGAGCCACGGCAACGACGTCCTGGATCGACAGCGTCTCGCCCACCACCACCGGCACTGATGGGGAGGCTAGTGGCGGGCCGCGGCAGCGGCAACCGGTCCGGTGCGGCAGAATCCCGGCATGCTGATCCTCACCGAGCATGAAGTCCGAGACCTCCTCGACCTGGACGAGCTGGTCGACGCCCTGGCCTCGGCGATGGCCGACCTCAGCGCGGGCGACGCGTCGGTCCCGCCGCGGGTCGCGGCCATCGTCGAGCGTAGAGGCGGGATCCTCGGGGCCATGCCCGGGTACCTCCCCTCGTCGAACACCCTCGCCG
>DHWM01000066.1:378-4135 GCA_002413185.1 Actinobacteria bacterium UBA5182 | reverse complement strand
ACCGGGACGCCAGCGGCGCTGATGGACGGGACCTACATCACGGCGGTGCGGACGGCCGCCGGGTCCGCGCTGGCCACGCGTCTGCTGACCCGGGAGGACGCCTCGTCGCTGGCCATCCTGGGGACCGGGGTCCAAGCCAGAACGCATGCCCGGGCGCTCTGTCGGGTCCGGCCGATCACCGAGGTCCGGGTGGCCGGCCGGGACGCCCGAAAGGCCGAAGCGTTGGCCGAGGAGCTTCGGCGCGACTTTGCTCCGTGGTTCACTGGGCGCATCGCCGCGGCGCCCTCCTTCGAGGCGGCCATCCGCGGTGCCGACATCGTGTCCGCGACAACCCACTCGCCGGAGCCCGTCACTCGACGGGAGTGGCTGTCGCCGGGCACCCACGTGAACTCCGTCGGCGTGAACCAGCAGGGGCCGGAGATCGACGCCGCCACCGTGGCCGACGCGGTGGTGGTCGTGGAGTCCCGGGCTTCCGCCCTGGCGCCGTTCCCCGCAGGAGCGGCCGATCTGCTCCACCCGATCCGGGACGGCGTGATCACGGGGGACCACGTCCACGCCGAGGTGGGCGAGCTGGTCCTCGGAACGAAACCCGGTCGCACATCAGAGTTCCAGATCACCCTGTACAAGTCGGTCGGGGTGGCGGTGCAGGACGCCGCCGCGGCGGCGCTCGTACTGCGGGCCGCCCAGCAGCGAGGCGTCGGGGTCGACATCGAGCTCTGACGCACCCGGCGGCCGACCCCGACTGGGCGCCGCTCTGCTATACAGGCCGCATGGCACTGATCACCGCCGGGCTGGTCTTCGCCGAGGACCGGTGGGAACGGAACCATGCCTTCGTCATGCAGGGTGTTCGCATCCTGGGCACCGGCGAACCGCGTTCACTGGCGGAGCGATTCCCGAATCACGACGGCGAGGACTGGGGCGACGTCGCGGTGCTCCCGGGGACCGTGAACGGCCACGGCCATTCCTTCCAGTCGCTGCTCCGGGGGTTCGGCGACGACCTTTCCTTCATGAGCTGGCGCGACCGCATCCTGTACCCGTATTCCGAACGGCTCGACCGCGAGGCCATCTTGACCGGAGCGCTGTTCGACTTCGCCGAGCTGGCCAGGGCCGGCGTGACCACCGCGGTCGACTTCTTCTACCTGCACGACCAGGGGAACGAAAACGACCTTGCCGTGGTGGAGGCGGCCCGCCAGGTCGGCATCCGGATCGTGCTGGCCCGTTCGATGTACGACTGGACGGGGGCGCCCCGGCGGTACCAGGAGACGCCGGCGATGGCCGCTCGAAACTTCCGGGAGCTCCACGCGGAGCTTCGGGGCGACCGGATGGCGTTCGCCCAGCCGGCTCCGCATTCGATCCACGCGGCCAGCCCGGACATGATCCGGTCGGGTGCGGCGCTGGCGGAAGAGTTCGGTGTCCCCTTCCACATCCACGTGGCCGAAGGGCGATACGAGCGCGAGCAGTCCATCGAACGGACCGGTCTGTCGCCGGTGGCCTTCCTGGATTCGCTCGGCGTGCTGTCGGAGCGCACGGTCATGGTGCACTGCGTGTGGGTCGACGAGGCCGACCTGGCGATCATGCGCGACCGCGGAGCGAAGGTCGTCCACAACCCATCGGCCAACGCGTTCCTGGGGGACGGGATCGCTCCGGTCAGGAGCATGCTGTCCCGAGGGATACCGGTGTGCCTGGGAACGGACGGCGGATGCACCAACAGCCGGCAATCGGTGTTCGAGGAGATGAGGATGGCCGCCCTGGTGGCGAAGGCCTCGTCGGCGGATGCCACGGCGCTGGGGGCCGAGCAGACGCTGTTGATGGGAACGGCTCGCGGAGGCGAGATCCTGGGGCTGCCGGTCGGGCGGATCGCCGCCGACCACGCCGCCGACCTGGTCGTGGTGGACCTCGAGGCGTTGTCGCTCCAGCCCTCCCAGACCGCGCCGAAGCAGATCGTGTATTCGATGCAGCCCGAGGCCATCCGCCGAGTCGTCGTCGGCGGCGAGGTCGTGGTGCAGGACGGGCGGCTGACCCGGGTGGACGAACGGGAGATCGTGGCGAAGGTGCGGGAGGTCGCGGCGGGCTTCGAGCCGGTCGCCACCCGGGGCCAGGCCGTCGTTCGAACGACCTGATCCGCCGCCCGTCCTCTAGGGCTGGCCGGCCTCCACCCGGATCACCGACGCCACCGCTTCGACGGTGTCGATCAACCCGAGGTCCCGCACACACGCCTGGAGGGCACGCTCCGCGGCGCGGTGCGTGATCAGGACGATCTGCGCCTCGTCCCCGTGGCCCTCCTGCCACACCGACTTGATCGACACCAGGTGCTCGGTGAACACCAGCGCGATCGCCGCCAAGACCCCAGGCCGGTCGGCCACCCGCATCAGGATGTAGTACTGGGCCGGGAGGCCCTCCAGCGACACCAACGAGCGAGTGGCCCGGCCGGGAGGCGGAATCATGGTGGCCCGCAGGGCAGCTTCGGCTCGAGCCAGCTCGATGAGGTCCCCGACGACAGAGACGGCGGTGGGGTCGCCGCCCGCTCCGCGCCCGTAGAGCATGACCGGCCCGACCTTCTCGCCCTCGATCAACACCGCGTTGAAGCTCTCCCGCACCGAGGCCAGCGGATGCTCCTTGGGGAGCATCACCGGGTGCACCCGGACGGAAACACCACCCTCCACGGCCTCGCCTATCGCCACCAGCTTGATGACGTAGCCCAGCCTTCCGGCGAACGCGATGTCTTCCGGTCCGATCCATGAGATGCCCTCCCGGGGAACGTCGTCGACCATCACCGGAAGATCGAACGCGATGGTCGCCAGGATGGCCGCCTTCGCCGCGGCGTCGACGCCTTCGACGTCGGCCGTCGGGTCACGTTCCGCGTAGCCGAGGCGTTGCGCCTCGGCCAGCGCGTCCGGGAACGAGGATCCATCCTCAGTCATCCTGGTGAGGATGTAGTTGGTGGTGCCGTTGACGATCCCCGTGAACCTGATGATCCGGTCGCCGGCCAGGCTCTCCCGGAGGGGACGGACCAGCGGGATGCCACCACCCACCGAGGCTTCGTAGAGGAGGTCGACGCCCGCGGCGGCAGCGGCCTCGAACAGCTCCGTTCCACGCGTGGCCAGCAGCTCCTTGTTCGCAGTGACCACGGACTTCCCCCTTTCGAACGCGCGCAGGATGGCGGTCCGGGCCGGCTCGATCCCCCCCATCACCTCCACCACGACGTCGACGTCCGGCGCTTCCGCGACCGCAACCGGATCGTCGACGAACGCGCCGGACGGAAGCGAAACGTCCCGGGCCCGGGACCGTTCCCGAACGGCCACACGAGTCACCTCGATGGGCCCGCCGGCTCTGCGTTCGATGTCCTCGGCGTGGTCATGGAGCAGCCGAATGACCGCCGCGCCGACGTTTCCGCAGCCCAGCACCCCCACCCGCAGCGTATTCCCCATGCCGAACCGAATCCTACGCGGGGGGACCCAGCCGAAGCCGAAGGCGGGGCCGGCTACTCGAGCCAGGGCAGCCGGACGTTTCGCTCCCTCGCCACCTCGAGGGCGCGCTCGTACCCCGCGTCGGCGTGGCGGATCACGCCCATGCCGGGGTCGGTCGTCAGGACCCGCTCCAGCCTCCCCTCGGAGTCCTCGGTGCCGTCCGCCACCACCACCATCCCGGCGTGGATCGAATAGCCGATCCCCACACCGCCGCCGTGGTGGACGCTCACCCAGTGCGCGCCCGCCGCGGTGTTCAGCAGGGCGTTGAGGATCGGCCAGTCGGCGATGGC
>DHWM01000066.1:0-183 GCA_002413185.1 Actinobacteria bacterium UBA5182 | reverse complement strand
CGGCCAGTCGGCGATGGCGTCGGAGCCGTCCCGCATGCCCTCGGTCTCCCGGTAGGGGGAGGCCACGCTGCCCGCGTCCAGGTGGTCCCGGCCGATCACGATCGGCGCGCTCACCTCGCCCGACCGGACCAGCTCGTTGAACCGGAGGCCGGCCTTCGCCCGGTCGCCGTAGCCCAGCCAGCA
>DHWM01000192.1 GCA_002413185.1 Actinobacteria bacterium UBA5182 | reverse complement strand
GTGCTACGCTGCCCGCCGCTCGAACGAAGAGGAGATCGTGAACGGGGCCTTGCTGGACGCGTTTCGGCACAATGCATGGGCGACCAAGGAGCTCTTGGGGTTCTGTCGAAGCCTTCCCGAGGAACAGCTCACGTCCTCCACCACCGGCACCTACGGCGGGAATCCTGGCCACGTTCAACCACCTCATCGTCGTCGGATGGAGGCTACCTGCGGGCACCGACCGGCAGCGCGCCCGCCTGGGCCCTCGATGGCGTCGAGACCGACGACCTCGACCAGCTCGACGCGCGGGTGGAGGAGACGGCACGGCTGTGGGAGCGGTTCCTGTCCGAGCCGGTGGACTCTGAGCGGGTGCTCCTGCTGGATGAAGGCACGTACGAAGCCCGGGCCGGCGTTATCGTGGCACAGGCGCTCCATCACGCGAACGCCCACCGGGAGCAGATCTGCGCCATCCTGACGAGCCTTGGCATGCAGCCCCCGGACGTCCAGGTGTGGGCGTACGCGGAGGCCACCGGGCGAGGCTGGGAACGAACCGCCGCCCACTGACGACGGATCCCCGGATAGCATGTGAGCGCCGTGCCGCGACGCAACCGGGTCACGCCGTCCGGAGAGATCATCGCGACCGAAGCGCGGGGACTCCTGTTCGGCAACCGGGGCGTCCTTCACGACTCGAACGGCCAACTGGTCAGGTCGTGGCAGGTCAGGCGGTGGATCGCCTGCCGGCTCGAGTTCAAGGGCCGCCGCCGCCCGCCTCTGCGGCCGGGCCGGTTCACGGAGCTGTTCTTCCTCGACGAGGCGACGGCGCTCTCGGCCGGACACCGGCCATGCGCCGAGTGCCGCCGCGAGGACTTCGTGCGTTTCCGCCAGGCGTGGGCAGCGACGCATCCGGGTGCTTCGCTCCGAGTGGACGACATCGACCGGACGCTCCACAGCGAACGACTCGACCCCGGCGGCGGGAAGCGCCGGCACCCTGCCAGGCTCGGCGACCTGCCCGACGGGTCGATGGTCCTCGAAGAGGACCGGGCGTGGATCGTGCTCGGCGCCGACCTGACGCCCTGGTCCCCCTTCGGGTACGGCAAGCTGCGGGCGATGCCGGCGTCCGCGACCGTCCTGACGCTCACCCCGCCCTCGATGGTCGAGGTCATCCGGGCCGGCTACGAGCCCGGAATCCATCCGACCGCGTTGGGATCACACGGACCCATCGGATCGAGGATCTCTCGCCGCCACGGCCGGTCCCATCTCACAGCGTGACCACAGGAGATCACACACGTTCACCCTCATCGATCCCGATCACATTCGCCGACTACAACATCTCGCACCGCAGAACCCGTGTACCGGCCCCCAAAGCGTTCGCTGCGTTCCCGCTCGAACGCGAGCTTCGACCCCGTGAGGGCCCAGGAAAAGGGCATCCTCGAGTTCTCGCTCAATCCGACGCGGCCGTAAGCCCCCGAGCCCAGCCCTCGGTTGCCAGGCGTGGGCCGGTTCAACCCTCGGGCGGGAGCCGGCCCTCGATGACCGTATCGGCGGCGGCGATCCCGGCGGAGTGACCGGTCACGGCTTCGATGAACGTCTCGCGATCGAGCGTGTACATCGCCACGTCCGTGAGTGCGACCACGTCCGCGGTGCGAGGCACGTCTCGAAGGAGTGCGATCTCGCCGAAGAACTCACCCGGCCCGCGGACGGCGACCGGGGCAGAGCCCCTTCGGACCTCAACGCGTCCCTGATCGATCACGTAGAAGCGATCGCCTCGTTCGCCCTCCCGAATGATCGACGCCCCTGCCTTCGCGGAGACCGGGACGAGGTTGATGGCGAGCGGCTCGATGATCGGCGCGGGGAGCGCCGCGAACATGGGGATGCTCCCGAGCAGGTCGAGCTCCCGTTCCGGCACGACGGCCGACGCGTCGATCCTGCGGAGCCGGCCGAGCAGGAGCAGGCCCACGGCCGGAAGCAGGAGCCCGGCCACGACGAAGGCCCCCCGCACGCCGAGCCACGCGATGAGGGCCGGCGCGGTGATGGACCCGACCGCGAGCGACGCCATGTACAGGCCCTCGAGCACGCCGAACACCCTCGACAGGAGGTGGTTCGGCACGATCCGTTGCAGGAGCGTTCGTCCTGCGACGTCGATCACGGCCCGTCCGGCGCCGGCGGCCGCGATGAGGATGACGGCGGCCGCGCGGTGCGGCAGCAGGGACACGGCCGCCAGCGGCAGCCCCCACAGCAACATGCCGCCGAACAGTGCCGGGGTCAGACGCCGCCGGCCGACCAGTGCGACGGTCACCAGGGAGCCCACCAGGCCGCCGGCGCCGAGCGCGGAGTTCAGGAATCCTACCCCGGCCTGGCCCATCGAGAGCAGGTCGATGGCCAGGACCACCAGCAGAACGTCGAGCGCGCCCCAGATGATCGACTGGGCCGAGAGCAGCCCCACCAGGATGCGCGGGGACGATCTCGTCCCGAGGTTCCGGAACCCTCCCAGGGCATGGCGCACCGTCTCTCGCGCGCCGACGGTCCGCTTCCCCACGACGCCCTCCGGCCCACGGATCCGAAGCACCAGGGCCGCCGAGCCAAGGAGCACCGCGGCCATCACCGCGAAGACGATTCCTGGGCTCGATACCGCCAGCAGGAGCCCGGCCACTACGGGACCGACCAGCACGCTGACGTTCTGGATCGTCCCCGCCGTCACGTTGGCGGCCACCAGCTCCTCGACGGTTTTGGCGATGGTCGCGACCAGGGCCGCCTGCGTGGGCCGGGTCAGCGTGATGCTGGTGGCCACCGCGGCGGCGAGGGCGTACACCACCGCGACGGGAGCCTTCGCCAGCAACGCCGCCGCCGTTCCCCCCATCAGCACCGACTGCACGAGGTACGTCGCGACCATGACGTTCTGCCGGCGGAACCGATCGCCCACCGAGGAGGCGAAGGGCGCGACTACGGCAGAGGGCGCCAGTTGGATGAGCGCCACCAGTCCGGTGGCGGCAGCGCCTCCCCGATGGAAGGCGAAGATCAGCATCGCGATCCACGTCGCCCATTCGGCCATGCCGAACCCGAGGAGAGCCAGCTCGGCCCGCCGGAGGTCCGGGCTGCGGGCCACGTCGACGAACGGCAGGAACGGACGCGCCGCCACCTTCAACAACCTCCGCACGCGCTCAGGATGACAGCACGGGCCCGAGCGCGAAAGGCGATCTGGCCTCGCCTCCGGCCGCCCCGAACGGCCCTCCCTTGTGGACCGGAACCCCAGTTCCTACACTGCGGCCGATGCCCCTCTGTCCTGTGTGCCAGGAAGAGAATTCCGAGCGTGCCAGGTTCTGTCAGGCGTGCGGGGCGAAGCTGGCCGAGCCGGAAACGGCGGAGCGCTTCCGCAAGGTCGTGAGCATCCTGTTCTCAGACGTGGTCGGCTCGACGGCGCTGGGAGAGGCGCTCGACCCGGAGACCCTCTCCCACGTCATGACGGAGTACTTCGAGGCGATGAAGCCGGTGGTCGAGCGCCACGGCGGGACGGTGGCGAAGTTCATCGGAGACGCCCTCATGGGCGTGTTCGGCCTCCCGGTGCTCCACGAGGACGACGCCCTCCGATCGGTCAGGACGGCCGTCGAGATGCGAGAGCGCCTGGGCGAGCTCAACGACGAGCTGAGCCGGCGGTGGGGGGTGACGATCGCCACCCGCACCGGCATCAGCACCGGCGCCGTCGCAGGCCTGGGATTGGCCCGAGATCAGAACTTCGTCGCGGGGGACACTGCGAACACCGCGGCGCGGCTCCAGCAGCATGCGAGCCCCGGGGAGATCCTGGTGGCCGCGGCCACGTACCAGCTGGTCGATGGAGCGGTCGACGCCGAGCTCCTCCCTCCCCTCGAGCTGAGGAACAGGACCGCTCCCGTGACGGTCTACCGGATCCTCCGCGCCCTTGCGGAAGGCGAGGAGACCATTCGCCATCCGGAGACCCCCCTGGTGGGGAGGGCCGGGGAGATGGCCCTCCTCGAGGCCGCCCTGGCCGACGCCATCAAGGAGCGGGCCTGCCGTCTGGTCGCGCTCCTTGGACCTCCCGGGGTCGGGAAGTCGCGCCTCGTCGTGGAGTTCCTGGACCGGACCGGGGCCTCCGTCCGGGTGATCCAGGGAAAGTGCCTGCCGTACGGCGAGGGCATCACGTATTGGCCGCTGGCCCAGGCCCTGCGACAGGCCGGCGGCATCGCCGAGCGAGACGCACCCGAAGCGGCGCGAGCCAAGCTCGACGCGCTGGCCGGCGGGGCTCCCGAAGCCGCGGTCATCGCGGAGCGGGTCGCCCAGGTCATGGGGCTCTCGGGCGGCCGGGGGTCACCGCAGGAGATCCCGTGGGCGGTCACGAAGCTGCTCGAACATCTCGCCGCCGATCAGCCGCTCGTGCTCGTGCTGGACGACCTTCAGTGGGCGGAGCCCACCCTCCTCGACCTGGTCCAGCATGTGGGCGAGCACGCCGCGGGAGTTCCCATCCTCCTCCTGGGCCTGGCCCGGCCCGAGTTCGGGGAAGAGCGAGCCGGCTGGGCCGAGACCATCGTGCTCTCTCCTCTCTCCACCGCCGAGTCCGGACGCCTCATCGCCTCGCTGCTGGAGGGTGCGGGCCTCCCGTCAGCGATCGGCGACCGGATCGTCCGCACGTCGGGGGGGAATCCGCTCTTCCTCGAGCAGCTGCTGTCGATGCTGGTCGACCAGGGACTCCTCCAGCGGCGCCCCGATGGCTGGACGGCCACCGCCGACCTTTCGAGCTTGACCATCCCCCCAACCATCCACGCCCTCCTCTCGGCCCGACTGGAGACGTTGGGCTCCGAAGAGCAGCAGGTCCTGGGGCGGGCTTCCGTGATCGGCGAGGTGTTCTATCGGGGAGCCCTCGAGGTGCTCGTCCCGGAACCCCTGCGTGGCCGGATCGACGACTCCTTGGATTCCCTGGTGCGCAAGGACCTGGTCCGGCCCGAGCATTCCGACCTCGGAGACGAGGATGCCTTCGCCTTCAGCCACCTCCTCATCCGAGATGCGGCGTACGAAGGCCTGACGAAGGAGGACCGGGCGTCCTTCCACCAGCGATTTGCAGACTGGCTCGAAGGGGTGGCCGGGGATCGCCTCGATGAAGTGGACGAGATCGTGGGCTATCACCTCGAACAGTCCTGGCGGTATCGCTCGGAGCTCGGACCCGTCGGGAAGGAGGGAGAGGCGGTCGCGGCCAGGGCGTCGGCTCACCTCGGGAACGCGGGCCTCAGGGCGTTCGGCCGTGACGAGATGTCGGCCACCATCAACCTGCTCGATCGGGCGACTGCGCTGATGGACGGGGACACACCCCGACGGGCCGAGCTGCTCCTGGTGCTGTCCGAAGCCCTCCGGCATCACGGAGAGCTCGAACGGGCCCGCCAGGCCCACCAGGCGGCGGCCGGCCTCGCGGATCGGCTCGGCGAGGCCAGGATCCGGGGACGGGTCATGCTGGGACGGGCGGGGATCCTCTTCTCCTCGGACACCGACAGGTGGCTCGCGGAGGGAGGGGAGTTGCTGGATCGGGCGGAGGCCCTCCTCGAGCCGTCCGGCGACCAGAGTGGCCTGGCCACCGTGTGCCGCTTCCGCGGATACCTGGCGATGGAGGCGGGTCGAGCAGGCGACGCCGCGGTGCACTACCGGGCCGGGGTGGAGCACGCCAGGGCCGTGGCCGACCCGCGCGAGACCGGGAATTGCCTGGGGAACGAGCTCCTGGCCATTGCGTGGGGCCTCACTCCCGTGGAGGAGGCCCTGGCCAGGTGCGAGGAGGAGGAGGGGCAAGGGGCAGGACCCCATCTGATCGGGCAGATCGGACTCCCCAAGATGCCGCTTCAAGCGGTGCTGGGCGATTTCGAAGGGGCCAGGACCACCGCCGGGCGAACACGGAGCGCGCTCGAGGACGTCGGGAGACGAGCAACCGTGGCGGGCATCTTCTCGTTGACGCTCGCCACCGTCGAACGGCTGGCCGGTGACCTCTCGGCGGCCGAACGCCTCCTCCGTCGTTCCTGCGAGGCGCTCGAAGAGATGCAGGATTCCAACCTCGCTGCCGCGCTTGCGTCGCTCGGGCACGTGCTGGCCCTCCAGGGGAGGGCCGAGGAGGCTCTGGCCGTCCTGGACCGGGCGGAGCCGATGATCGGAACCGCACCGCTGGACCGCGCGTCGGTCAGCGGCGCCCGGGCGCTGGCCCTGTCGGTCAGCCAGCGGGACGAAGCGGTCAGGCTGGCGGGGGAGACGGCGGCGGCCCTGTGGGACAGCGAGATGCTCATCGACGCCGCCGACTGGCTCCTCACCAGCGCGGAAGCCCTCCACCGGGCCGGGGAGGTCGACGAGGCCACCAGGGTCGCGGCTCGCGCCCTGGACATGTGCGGGCGCAAGGGCAACAGGGTCATGGCCGCGCAGGCCAGACGCATCGTCGCCCTGGCCGGGGCGATGACCCCGGGTGTGGACGGGTAAGGGTTCGAGATCCACCGGCCCCGGAGAAAGGTTCGCACCGCACTCACGCGTCCCCGAGGAGGCGAATTCGAATGAGCGGCCTCCGCCGGATCGCTCTGGCCACGGCAGGACCGCTGCTCATCGTGGCCGCCGTGCTGGTCGTCATGCATCACTTCGCCTTCGACGGGCTGATCTCCCGGCAATACCCCGACGTCTTGCCGTTCTGGCTCCCGACCTATTGCTTCCTGGGGAAGGCGCTCGCGGCGGGGCACATCCCTGCGTGGAACCCCCACGTGATGGGCGGCGTCCCCTTCGCCGCAGATCCGCAGTCGGGCTGGCTCTATCTGCCGGCGATGGGCCTGTTCACCTTCCTCCCCTGCCACGTGGCGATCCGGTGGTTCGTCGTTGCCCAGCCACTGATCGCGGGGGTCGGGATGTACTCCTTCCTTCGAAGCGAGCGGCTGTCACGGCCGGCGACCACGCTGGGCGGTCTGGCGCTGGCGCTCCCTCTGGCCGGCTCGTACCTCTCGCTGAACCTCCCCTTCGCCGGGACGCTCGCGTGGAGCGCCGTCCTGCTCGCGTGTGTCTCGAGGCTGGTCGCCGCGAAGACCTGGCCTGGCCGGCTCGGTTGGCTGAGCGCAGGCGCGGTGGCGTGGGGACAGGTGGCGGCGTCGAACCTGACCGACGGCCTGGTCATCGGGACCGGGGCGCTGCTCGCCTATTTCGTGGCGAAGTGGGTGGTGGAGGTTCGAGCCGGCCACCGAACCGGACGGGACTTCCTGCTCCTGGCGGGACTCATCGTGATCGGGTTCCCCCTCATCGATGTGGCCTCACTTCTGCCGAGGTTCGCCTCTCTGCCTCGAACGAGCATCGGCCTGGGCTACCACGAGCTCTACGCTCGGACGAAGTTGCTGACCGGGAGGGGAACGCCCGACCTGATCTTCGGGACCGGCACCGGTCCCACCTGGCCGATCCGGCTGGCGCTCTCCCCTGGCGTCTACCTGGGCGCCGCCACCCTGGCCCTGGGCTTCGCCGGCTGGCGGGCCGTCGGAAGACGACACCTGGTCGGCGGATTCGCCGCATACGGGGCCGTGTCGTTCGTGCTGATGCTCGAGCGGGTGGCCCAGTCGCTCCCCGGATGGGTGCGCGATTCGAAGATCGGGAGCTTCTACCTGCACGATCCCAGCAGGTTCCGGTTCGGCCTGCTCCTGGCGGTGCCGGTGGTGGCGGCCGTCGGCGTCGAGGGATGGCGGGGGGCGCGGTCGTGGCGGGAGCGGGCACTCCTGATCGCGCCCGGCCTGGTGGTGTGGGGTGTGTTGCCGTGGGCGCTCGGCGCCGGTCAGCCCAACTCCCTGCTGCTGTACGGTGGCCTGGCCGGAGCCGCCGCCCTGGCCCTGACCGCGTGGCGACCGGCCCTGGCCTTCGCCATCCCGGCGGTGGTGGCTGTGGAGCTGTGCGCGAACGGCCTCACCGGGCAAGCCGCCAACTACCGTCCGCCGGCGGCAGAGCTCCCCATCGATTCCC
Source organism: Actinobacteria bacterium UBA5182 (assembly GCA_002413185.1). Taxonomy (GTDB): domain Bacteria; phylum Actinomycetota; class UBA4738; order UBA4738; family UBA4738; genus UBA5182. The sequence goes on along the minus strand of DHWM01000192.1, from coordinate 14,834 downwards.
TCCACGGGCCAATCAACACGCTGGCCGCACCGGACGTGTCCTCCTCAGCGTACGTTCGCCCTGGTGCGATCGTCCGCCGGCTGCAAGACGCTGAGGCCCGAGCCGGCGCGTGGCGGTACCTCAGCGTGGACCGGTGGATCTGGGATCCCCGTGGCTACCACGTTCATCAACCCGACGGGTTCTGGCCGCTCCTGGGGATGCAACAGTCGATGCTGTTCGACCGCGGCCTCGAGGAGGCCCAGGGATACAACCCGGAACAGCCCATCCGGTACTGGACGTTCGTCCGGGCCGAAGAGCACAAGCTGATCCGGTACAACGCCGCCGCGTTCATCCACCCTCCTCCCGTGGCGATGAACCTTCTCCAGGTCGGCTGGCTGATCGGGCCGACCCGGCTGGGACCCCCGGTGAGCGGTGCCGCGCCCGTCGCTGCCGAAGGCCGGTGGACGCTCTATCGGATGCCCGCCCCCCCGTCTCGCGCCTCGGTCTTCTCGTCGTGGCGAGCGTCCCGATCGGCGGGCGTGTCATTGGAGACCGTTACGGCGGGGACGTTCGACCCTTCGCAGATCCTCGTGGTGGAGGGTTCGACCGAGGCCCCACCGCCTCCGCCAGCGGGGGTCGCATCGACCGCGGCCACCTACCAGGAGGTGGGGCCGCAACAGCAGCGGGTGGTCGCCGACGCTGCACCCGAAGGCGGGATGGCTCTCATCCGCGGTACCTTCGATCCGAACTGGCACGCCACGGTGGACGGCCATTCCGTGCCCATCCTCCACGCGGACTACCTCCTCGAGGCGGTGCCCGTCCCGGGCGGCCGTCACGTCGTCGAGCTCACCTACGACGACCCCACGATCGGGTACGGGCTGGCCGGATCGGCGGCCACACTTGGCGGTCTCACCGTTGCAGCGTTCCTGCTTCGACGTCGTCGGCGGGGCGTGCCTTCGCCGACGAGAGCGGATCGACCGGACGGCGGCTTGAACCGCCGTCGGGGCCGAGCATAAGGTGGGCCCGCCCGCCACCCGGGGGACGAAAGGAGGGCACCATGAAGTGGGTCACCAGGGAGCGTCCCAAGACCGACCGGATCGCCTGTCCCTGGCTGATCCGCCGGTTCATCGATCCCGACGCCGAGGTCCTGTACGTACCCCGCGACCAGGTCCTCACGACGGCCGACGCCATCGCCGGCCGCTCCTTCGACGCGCCAGGGGCCGAGTTCACCCATCGAGACGCCAAGTGCAGCTTCGAGGTGATGATCGAGGAGTTCGATCTAGCGGGGGACGCCGCCCTGACCCGGCTGGCTCGGATCGTCCACGCCGCCGACGTGGGCGAGGACCGGGACAGCGATGCGTTCGGGCCAGGGCTCGAAGCGATCGGTGAAGGGGGCCTGGACGTCGAGTCGGACGACCAGACGCTCCTGGAGCGAGGCTCGTTCGTCTACGACGCGCTGTATGCGTGGTGCCAGAAGCATCCGGGGTGATCGAACCCCTGCCGGCCGGACGCTTCGAGCCCGGCCTCACGGAAGAAACGTCGTACTTCAGCCTTCGACCGGGGGTGTCGCCACAGTGGCAGTGGTGCTCGGGTCGGGCGCGGTTTCGACGCGCGCGCCCATCTTGAACACCATGTTGAACCCGACGTCCCCGCCGACGATGATCAGCAGCACCCCGAGGACGCTCAGCGCGATCCACAACGGCTCGGACTTGGGGAGTCGCCGATCCGACCACCGGACGAGCAGGTCCACCAGGAAGATCGCCGACGCGCTGGACTGAATGATCATGTGGCGGGTCGCGACGCGCTTGATCTGCGATCCAGGCCGCATCGCCGCACGGTCCAGAAGCCCTGTGATGATGGCGAAGGCCGCACCGATCAATCCGCCGAGCACCGCGTATGTCGCTGCGAGCGGAGCGCCGATGAGTCCGAACCGGGACAGCACATCGAGGGCGGCGGCGCCGGTGAAGAACGCCAGGGGGAACACCACGAACATCGGATGCGTCGGCCGGCCCACCGACCTGCCTCGGACGATGTCCTTGAGGGGCCAGGACTTCCGCTCGCCGGACGCCGTCCGATACCGGAAAAGGCCCATGTCGACTCCCCCATCCTGTCCGACTCGCCGAGCTTGGATTCTCGCACACTGAGGACGACAGCCCAAGCCGCTACAGGATCCTCGTCAGGACCGTTCTTCGGACCCGGCCGCGCCGAGGTCGCCAGTGGCGGGCCCCTGGAACACCTTGCCGTGCGCGTCGTATCGAGAGCCGTGGCACGGGCAGTCCCAGGTCCCTGCCACTTCGTTCCAGCCCACGGTGCAGCCCCGATGCCGGCACCGCGGAGACAGCAGGACGACGGCGCCGTCCGCCTCCCGGTATGCCGCCACCTTCTTGCCGTCGATCGTGACCACCGCGCCCTCCGAGGGCAGGAGGTCGTCGAGCGAACGATCGACCGTATTGACGATCAGCACATCGCACGGGGCCAGATGGGACACCTGATCCGGCACCTTGCCCATATGGATCCGGACGGAGCCCCTCATCCCCTTGTTGCCGACCACCACCAGGTCGAAGCCGCGAGCGGCCTCGGCGATCCCCTTGCCGACGTCCCCGCTCAGCGGGTGACCGGGAACTTCCTCCTCGCCCAGGAGCGCAACTGCCTCTTTCATGATCACCGCGCCCATCACCTCGTCCTTGACGTGGACGATCTCGATGGCCGCGCTCATCCCCCGAGCCAGCTCCGTCCCGACTCGCACGGCGTGCGTGGCGGTCGAGGACCCATCGGTCGCCAGCAGCACCTTTCGGTAGGCCACCCGGTCTTCCGATCGCTCTGCGCTTGCAGTCCTGACGATCAGTGTGTCGCACGGCATGGAATGCGAGATGCGATCCGCTGTCCCCCCCAGTCGGAGCCGCCGACGCTCCCCCATCCCGGCATCGTCCACGACGACGAGCTTCGCATCCGACCGATCGGCGACCTCCATGATCACGGCGGCAGGTTCTCCCTCGGCGACTTCGGTCCGAGCCTTCCCGCCGGCCGCGAGGGCCCGAGCCAGTGCCTCCTCGACGGCCTGCTCCGCGGAATGTCGTCCATCGTCGCCTTGGAATGCGGAGACGAACAGGACCTCGCCGCCGGCCGCCCTGGCCACGGCGATCGCGACCTCCTCCACAGGGCGAGCGGTGGCCGATCCATCGGTCCCCACCACGACCAGGTCGTAGCGCATGGCGGGGGCCGACGGCGCGCTTGTCATGCCCGCCACCCGATGGCGATCCAGGCGCATCTCGAGTGACCGTTCAACCAACCCCCCTACGGACCTGGGACTCTATCCCGTCCGAACGTTGGAGCGAAAGCGGATCCCCTGCGTTCTCCGAACGACCTCGACGGTGCCTGACAAACGAGCTACGAACGGGCGGACCGAGGAACGCGGCTCTCCGGGGATGCCGTTTCGCCGCCGAGGCGGTCGATCACCGATCGCACCGACGCGAGGCCGTCGATCAGGATCGGCTCGCGGAGCTCGCCCCAGTACGGCCGTCCCTCGCCGAGCACCTCCACCTGGAAGCCCATGCCTCGGTAGACGTCGATCAGCCAGGGGCCCGCGTCGCCGCACATCCGCGAGAACCCTCGCCCGTGCAATTCGAGCCAACATGTGGCCAGCAACCCCATGAAGATCCGGCGTCCCTCGTCCCTGTAGGCGGGGGCCACGATCCCCCGTCCCACGTCGACGACCTCGCCGCGAGGGCTGACCTCGACGCGGAACGCCTCCTCCGTCGGGAGGGGGCGGCCGACGGTCGGGAAGACCACCCGGGCACAGGCGATCAGCTCCTCGCCGTCCCACCCGCCGACCTGCATGGCGTCTGCATCGAACTGATCACGTTCGACCCCTTCCGGCATCGAATCCGGTTCGGCCCAGCCCAGCGCGACGACGGTGCCGTTGCGGAGACGGTAGATGGCCTCCCGCTCCTCGTCCCGCTCGGCCACCCGGTATCGGACCGGAAGCGCTGACGCCACGAGCTCACGGGCGAACGCATCCGCCATCGCCAGCAGAGTCGCGGCGTTCTGGGTCTCGCCGGCCTCGTTCGCGGAAGGGGGCTCGATCATGCCCACAACGATCCCCCTTCGTCCGCGTTCAACCGAACGAGCCCCACGGCTGCGGACAGCGCAGCGAACGCGAGCAGGACGGCGATCGGCAGGAGCACGGATCCCACGCCACCGCCTTCCAGGACGACCGAGCGAAACCCCCGCATCGCCCAGTACGTCGGAGTGAGCGGCGCGATCGCCGCTGCCCACGCCGGCAGGAGCGAGAGCGGCACCAGGGCGCCCCCGACGCCCGCGAGCACGACGGTCCCTACGTTCGCAACGACGTTCACCTGCTGCAGCGTCCGGGCGACGGAGACCAGCGCCACGCCGAATGCGATCGGGCAGATCGGGAGCACCATGCACATCAGAGCGAGCGCGAAGGGCGAACCGGTGATCCGGAAGCCAAACGCGACGGCCCCGACGCCGAACAGGACCGCGATCTGCAGCAGTGCGGTCGCACCGATCGGCAGGAGCTTCCCCGTCACGATCTCGCCGACCGATGCCGCGCCGCGGAGCCGGTCCCACGTGTTCCAGCCGCGCTCCCGGAAGAACGCGAGCCCGACGAAGCCCACGATGAAGAAGGCAAACGTCACCGCGATCCCCGGAACGGCCTGCTCGGAGCCGTTCGCATGCGTGTAGCCCTCGGAGAACAGCGCCAGCGCGAGGGCGGGGCGGAAGAACGCGATGATCGCGAGCGGCATCGCCACAAGGATGACCAGCGGGAACGGGTCGCGGCGGAGCAGGCGACCTTCGTGGCTGGCGAGCGCGAGGCTACGCCGTCGGGACATTGCCGCCCTCTGGAGATCCAGCATGCGTCGGGTCGTAGCGCCGCCCGGTGAGCGCCAGGAACACCGCGCTCAGCCCGCGGCTCGTGACCTGGGTGGTCGTCTCCGCCTGCGCCGAGACCAGCTCGGCCACGCGTCCCTGCGCGACGACCGCGCCCCGGTCCAGGATCGCGACGGATCGATCGAGCTCCTCGGCCTCGTCCAAGCGGTTCGTGGAATACACGATCGCCGCGCCCTGCTCGGCAACCGCTCGAACGGCACGGAGCAGGTCCGCGCGCCCTTCGATGTCGAGACCCGCTGTGGGTTCGTCCAGCAGCAGCAGCGCCGGCTCGTTGAGGAATGCGATCGCCACGTGCAACCGACGCCGGGTCCCGCCGGAGAGGGTCGCGACCCGGCGACCAAGGACACGTGAGAGACCGAAGGCCTCCGCCGTGGAAGCGATCCGTTCGTCGCGCATGGTGCGGCGGAGCCCCCTGAGCTCCGCGAACAGGACGAGGTTCTCGCGGACGGTCAGGGGCGGATAGACCGCGAGTTCCTGCTGGGCAAACCCCACCAGCGAGCGGATCCGTTCGCAGCGGCGTCCGGATTGCAGACCGAGCACCTCCGCGGACCCGCGGTCGGCCTGTCTCAGTCCGGCGGCGATCGAAAGCAGCGTCGTCTTCCCGGCCGCGTTTGCTCCGACCAGGGCGCACACGTCTCCCCTGCCGACCTCGAGGTTCACGCCGCGGAGAGCGGGCACCTGGTCGTAGGTCTTCCACACGGAAGCGAGCACGAGCACGGGGCCTCGACCTGCGGCGCTCTCGTCGTCGCCGAAGTGCGTCACCGTCACGCGCCGGTGCGTCTGGCCGTCCCCCTGGCTGCGGCGACGAGGGAGATCAGCAGTGCCAGGGCCGAGAACGCCAGCGCGACCCAGGTTGCCGCCGAGGTGCCGTTCGTCCCTGCGATCGTTCCTGCGGAAACGCTGGCGGCTGAGAGTGCGACCGCCTCACCTCCGTAAAGGATCGTCGCCCTCGGCGCCGTCGGGTCCGTCCTCGTCCCTTGCCCCGTGAAGGCGAGGCGCAGGAGGAGCCCGTCGTGGCCCAGTACGTACTGCGCACCACCGATGGTGAACGGCGTCGCGCCGGTCTGGGTCTCGTTCGACACGACCGTCGCGATGCCCTGGTTCGGCCCCTGCACGTTCACGATGTCCCGCCAGTGGCTCTCGTACGTTGCGACGGCCTGCCCCCGTTTGAACGAGGCTGGTTCGTCGAAGTTGGCACCGCCACTGTCGGAGAAGTACAGCGTGGTGCGGGCCGTCCCGGCGGTGGCGAAGAGATTCCCGTTGACCGACCGCGTCTGCAGGGTGGCGTTGGCGAAGTACGTGAACCGCGCGGTGGACTGGTCGCGGGACAGGGGATCCGAACCCGAGAACAGCACGGTTTCCTCGAGACCCTCGATCGACGTCAGAAAGCCGAAGTCGTCAGCCAGCGTCCCGTTCTGTTCGATCCGGCCGACGTAGGTGAAGGTCGTCTGCCCCGGGCCGACCTCGCCGACGACGGTTGCCGTCGCCGCGTTGCTCGCGGGACCGAGGAGCGCCGCCGCCGCGACCAGCATGAAAGCCAGCGCGAGGCCGAACGACACGCGAGCGAAGGATGTACGCAGTGGCTGCATGTTCCCCTCAGGCCGGAGATGCGCGCAGACTATCGGTCCCGGTGATGAGAGTCCAAACCAGGACCGATAGTGACTCCCGCCGCGGCTCCGCTCGGCCCACACATATACTCCTACCTGCGGTTGTGTATCCATGCAAGAGTGGCAGAACCCGGTAGACGCGCCGGACCTAGGACTAGGTGCCTGCTGATGGCCGGTGTCAGCGGATGACAAATAGTGCCATTGGCGTGCGCTTTTGAGCCCATCCTCCTGATGTCCGGTGCCATTGGGCAACGCCCGAGAACAAGCGGTGTGTGCGATCGGTGTGCGAACGAGCTCGCATGGCGTTGCGCGACGAAACATACATAGAGCATTCGCGGTCGTTTTTGGGCAGCCTCAGACCACGCGTGGAGCACGTGGGGAGGTCCCACGGGGGACCTCGCTCTTCCTGGAACCTGGTCGCCTCCACAGGCAATCCGACCGCGTCTACTTCCTGGGCCGCGCCGCAGCGACCAGAAGAGAGCGCTTGAGGAGACCCTCCTCGATCGCCGTCACCATCTCCGTTCGGTCGGCCAGCTGCTGGTCGGCGACGTCGTCGCCGAGTGATGCGCGCAATGCTGGCTCGAGCTCCCGGGAGAAGCGAAGCCACCGGAGCGCGGTCTCGAGGAACTCACCGGTGAAGTCGGCCTCTTCGACCTCGGCGAATCCGGCCGCTGCGAGAAGGTCTGCCTGATCCCGATTCGAGGCCACGGCCCGTGGGCCCAGGCGAACAGCACGTCGATGATCTCGCCCCGACAGGCCCGGCGAGACGAAGATCGTGAAAAAGGCGGTGCGGCCCCCGGAAACCAGGATCCGTCTGCACGCTCTCAGCACGGAGAGCTTGGCCGTCAGTCAACAGAGGACATCGGTATGGACGATGGCGTTGAAGGTCGCCGTTCCGAAGGGAAGGCGTCGTGCGCTGGCGACGACCATGTGGGCTCGGTCCGAGAATCCCTCGGAACCGGCCCGGTGGGCGGCGGTGCGCATGGCCTCTTCGGGCAGATCGGTGACCACCACGCCGCAGCCAGACTTCTTCGCCAGGTACAGACCGGGCCAGCCACGCCCGGACCCAACATCGAGCAGGCGCTTCCCCTCGGCGAGATCTAGGCGCTCGACCAACAGGTCGGCCTGGGCCATCGTCGTGTACCCGTTCGCCCCGAAGTCCGATCCGATGACTAGGCGCTCGAGATCTCGAGTGGCATCGGAGCCCGGCCGCCCGTACCGCTCCGCGAACAGGGCCGCCGCTTCGCGCTCATCTCTGCTCGGAACCATGGTTCGCCTCCCGTCGTCTTTCGATCACGTGTCGTGGCTTCGAGCGTTCCATCACCGCGCCGAGGATCAAGTGCTCGAGCGCGTGGGTAGTGTCTCGTACATCCGGGCTGCCACGATAAGACCCGATGCAGCGGTGAGCACGGCAACGGCCCAGATCGCCGTCCTCAGGCCGGCCAGGTCGGCCGTCACCCCCGCGACGAGGCCGCCCACCGCGAAGCCGGCGTCGCGCCAGAACCGGTACACGCCGATCGCCGAGGCTCTCCACTCCGGATGGGCCACATCACCCACCGCCGCCAGCAGCGTGGGATAGACCATGGCCGTGCCAACCCCGAGCAAGATCGCTCCCAGCGCCCAAGGAGCGAACCCCCGCGCACCCGCCACCATCGCCAGTGCCGCCGCCCGCATCCACATGCCTCCAACGATCAGCCGCTTGCGGCCAAGCCCGTCCGACAGGGCCCCGGTTGCCAGCTGGCCGAGCGCCCAAACGGCTGGGTAGATCGCGGTCAGCGCGCCGACGGCCTGGACCGAGAGCCCTGCTGAGGCGAACAGGAGGGGAAAGAGGCCCCATGCCAGAGCGTCGTTCGCGTTGTTGACCAGCCCGGCCTGGCTGCACGCGGAGAGGGCTGGCTCCCGGATCGAGGTCAGCACGAACACCTCGCGGGCGGAAAGCTTCGGCGCTGCGTCGCGCTCCAGCGACCTTGCCTCCTCGCGGGCGTGCTCGTGCGTCTCCCTCACGAACGCCGCGGACAGCGCAAGGCCGAGCCCCGCGTACGCGAGCCCAAGGAAGAACGGCGCGGGGCGAAGACCGGCCCGCTCGGCGATGAACCCGGTGGCCAGCGCGGTCACCGCCACCGCCCCATAGCCGGAGGCCTAATTCAGGCCCATGGCCAGTCCTCGCCTCGCTGGCCCGACCAGGTCGATCTTCATGATCACGGTCGTGGACCACGTGAGCCCCTGGTTCGCTCCGAGGAACGCGTTCGCCAGGATCACCCACCCCCAGGAGGGCGCCCAGATCAGCAGGAGCGGGACTGGCATCCCGATCAGCCACCCGGCCACCAGCACCGACTTCCGGCCGAAGCGATCCGCCAGCGCCCCCGCAACCAGGTTCATCACAGCTTTGGTCGCGCCGAACGCGACCAGGAAGGTCAGCGTGGTGGTGAGCGCGGTGAGGCCGAAGACCCGCTCCGCCAGCAGCGGGAGCAGCGCCCGCTCCTGGCCGACCATGCCCCCGACGAGGGCGTTCACGCCCACCAGGAGTGCGAACTGCGGCAGGTTGGCCCTCAGCCCCAGGCGCGGAGCGGCGGGGCGGCCCGAGTTGCCGGCCGAGGGCGAGCGGCTCATCGACCAGGCACTTCGACCCGGTAGCCGGCCTGGCCATCGTGGCGGAAGACGGTGACGTTCATCGGCGGACCTCCGGCTTCCGGGCCCGGATGGGGTAGCCGTACGTCCCGAACTGTCGCGCCTTCTCCTCCCCACCGGCCCCGCCGAACGTGTCCACGATCGGCCCGTACTCAACCTCGATCAGGCCCGCTCCCTCGATGATGGTCGTCCACCCTGCGCACGGCAGGGCCCCGGCGATTCAGCCGGTCCACAGGTCGATGTCCCGGAGAGCAGACTCCGGCACGGGCCGCTCCACGCAGATGTCGGCCACCTGCACCCGGCCCCCCGGCTGGAGTGCCCTGGCTATCTGCCGGTACGCGCCCAGCTTGTCGGGAACCAGGTTGATCACGCCGTTCGAGATGACCAGGTTGGCCCACACCTTGTCGACGGGAAGACGCTCTGCCAGGCCTTCGCGAAACTCCACGTTCTCGACGCCCGCCATCGCGGCGGCCTCCCGAGCCCGGTCGAGCATGTCCGGCGTCATGTCCACGCCGATCACGAAGCCGTCCGGCCCCACGGCCCGGGCGGCGATCAGCGAGTCCATCCCCGCGCCCGATCCGACGTCCACCACGCGCTCCCCCGGCAGGGGCAGGCCCCAGTGGAAGGGATTGGCCACGCCCGCGTAGGACGCCACCGCCTCCTCGGGCAGGCCCCCCAGCCATTCCTCCCGGTAGCCGTTGTTTCGGGCCGCTCGAAGCCCGGTATGGAAGTGGAACGTTCCCTCCGGGTGCTCCACGACCTCGGCGTACTTCTCGCGGACCTCCTCCCGCAGTCGGTCCACGTCCACCGTAACGTCCATCCCCTATTCCCTCCCCGTTCCGATACGCCGGCAGGGCGGCCTGATGGGCGGCCGCCCTCCGAACGTGGGCGGTCTATCGCACGGTCAGCGACACGCTCACCGGGACCGGGTTGCTGAGGATGTCGCCCACCGGCGAGGTCTTCTGCACGTACCGGCACAGCTCCTCGAGCTGCTCCGGGGTGGCGTTCCGGGCCTTTGCCGTCCCGTGCGCCCGGATCTCCTTGAACCCCGGCCGGGGGCCGTCCTCGATCCCCACGAAGTTCCTAAGGTCGAGGTCGCCCTCGATCTCGTAGGACAGCTCCTCCAGCTCGTAGCCGAGCGCGGCCGCGTTGTAGGCGAACCCCACCGCGTAGCAGAAGCCTAGCGCGGCCAGGACGAGTTCGACAGCGTTCGGCCCAGTGTCCTTGCCCAGGAGGACGTCGGGCTCGTCGCCCCGGAGCACGTGCTTCTCGGCGTGGTCGGTCTCCTGGCCCATGTGCGTGAACGAGGAGATCTCCGAGGTGCTGGTCCCTCCCTCCGCCCAGTTCGTCGTCGAGCGGAACGTGAACTGGGCGATGCCGGCGTCGCCCTTGATAGCGTCGATCGTCCGAACCAGGCGGTCCACGTCGACCCCGTTGCGGATCGTGCTGGTGGCCATTGCCTACCTCCCTTCCGAGGACACCTCTTGTCCCTCGTCCTGGAAGGACGTCAGTCCAGCCCGCCCGCATTGCCCCTGTGCGCAGATGCAATAAGTTGGTTCGAGCGTTCGTCTTTCACCGACGAGAGCCGTGTGTTGGGGGGCGGGATGCCGGTCGTGGCGGAGCGAGAACATCGGGCCTTCCAGGATCTCGCCAGGGCGCCCCTCCCCCGCCTCTACGGACTGGCCCGGCGTCTGGCGGGCCGCGACGCGGAGGACCTGGTGCAGGAGACGCTGGTGAGGGCGTTCAAGTCATACGAGGACCTGAAGAGCCCCCAGGCGGCGGGCGCCTGGTTCTCCACCATCATGGTGAACTGCGCCCGGGACCGGCTGCGCAAGGAAGGCCGCTCGGTCCGCGAGGTGAGCCTGGAGGAGCTCGACGAGTTCTCCCTGTACCGGCACATCGCCGAGGAGGACCCGTTCCCCTATTCGGACACCCTGCACGCAGACTTCCTCGGCCTCTTCGACGCCGAGGACGTTACCAGCGTCCTGGAGACGCTTCCGGCCCACTACCGGGCGCCGATGGTCCTGAGATACGTGGAGGGGCTCCCCACCAAGCGGATTGCCCGGATGTTGGAGCTGCCGCTGGGCACGGTCCTGGCGCAGCTGCACCGGGGCCGCAAGCTCTTCGAGCGCGCCCTGTGGGACTACGCGGAGCGAACGCGACTGCTGGAGAAAGGAGACGGCGGTTGATCACCTGTGCCGATGCCGTGAAAGAACTGTGGGAATACCTGGACCGCGAGCTCCCGGAGAACGAACGGGCGCGCGTGGAGGAACACCTGAACTTCTGCCGCACGTGCTGCGGGGAGCTCGAGTTCGCCGAGGAGCTCCAGCGCTTCATGCGCTCCCGCCAGAGCGACGAGATCCCGGACGACGTGCGTCGCCGACTGGAGGGCATCCTGTCCGAGCTGAAGGAGCCCTGAGGTGGCCCAGGACCTCCTGCACCAGGACGAGATCAAGGAGGCGGTCCGGAGGGCCTACTCGGCGATCCCGACGGGGGGCGGAGAGGCGGTGGTCCGAAAGCTCTACTCGGACCAGGAGCTCGACGGCCTGCCGCCGGGGGCGATCGCCTGGGCCCTGGGCGTTGGGAATCCCGTCCGCCACGCCGGCCTGAAGCTGGGCGAAGCCGTCCTGGACCTCGGGTCCGGAGGGGGGATCGACACGATCCTTGCCGCGTGGACGGTGGGGCCATCGGGGAGAGCCATCGGCGTGGACGTCCTCGAGGAGATGGGCGAGCGGGCTCGAACCCACGCCGAGGAGGCCGGGGTATCCGGGTGGACCGAGTTCCTTCGGGGCGAGATGGAGGCCATCCCCCTTCCCGATGAGACCGTCGACGTGGTGATCTCGAACGGCGTGATCAACCTCTCGGCCCGGAAGTCCCGGGCCCTGGCGGAAGTCCATCGGGTCCTCAAACCCGGTGGGCGGCTGTGCGCGGCCGATCTCGTGGTGGACGAGGACCTCCCGCCCGAGGTCCTGACGAGCGATTCGGCCTGGGCCGGTTGACTGTCCGGCGCGCTGGCGGAGCGTGTCTTCGCCAAGAAACTGGGGAAGGTGGGGTTCGCCGACCTGCGCTTCACGAACGCCAACGCCTTCGGCATCGACGACTGCGCCCTGATGCCGTTGTTCACCCCGGAGGTCATCGAGCTGATGCGGAGACTCATCCCGGCTGAGCGGCAGGACTGCGTGGCCACGGCACTCATCGTGCGGGCTCGAAAGCCATAGCCGACTCAACCTCAGGGCAGAGCCAGGCTTACGGTCGAACGGATCGATTCAGCCGGGAGATTCAGCCGCGTGCTCGAGACCTGAGGGCAGGGGCACGAGCGAGCGCGCCAATGCAAGCACTTCCTCCAGCGCAAGCTCGGCGCTCTGCATCTCGACGTGCGTTCCCCGGCGCTGGAAGACGACGCGGTACCTCGGGCGTCGCTCCGAACCCTCGTCACGTACCCGGAGGTCATCGATGGTGCGCCATCCATCCTTCAGCTCCGGCATCGGCTCGGCGGACTCCGCGAAGGCGACGAACGGCACCGGCCCGGGTTGTCCCTGCTGCCGCTCATAGGAGAATCGCACGGCCAGGGGCCGGCCGAGCCGGGGGTCCGGTGATTCGATCGAGCCGTCCTCGTGGACCATGTCGGGATGCTCGGGAACGAGAACGGTGAATGGCACGGCGGAGGACAGCTCGGCGAATGGAAGCTGGCGGTGGGAACGCTCGGCCTCGAACCCTTCACCCGAGGGAGCCGTCAGCGAGAACATCTCCGGGGACAGGTCCTGGTCGAAGGCGACCTCTTCCACCTCCACCACCTTGAAGGCTCGGCCATCGAGCAAGGCCTCGGACCGCAACAGGATCCCGCGCTCCGCGTCGACAACGAGCTCATACCGTTCGGCTCCCATCCCCAGGTGCACGAGCGAACCGCCGTCGTCCTCTCCGCGCGGCCGGGCCTCCAGCGAGATGGCGGCCCGTCCCAGAAGCGTCGTCCGGCCGCGAGTCTCCACGTCCAGCGCCGGGAGCAGCATCGCGGTCCACAGCAGCGGCTCCCCAGGGCCGGTTCCGTGCGAGCTGTTCTCGCCGCTGTCCGTCCGAGCTCCGCGGGACGGGCTCCAGCTGCACCACCGGTTCCCGGCGATCACCACCGAAACCGTCTCGCCACCGGCCTCGAACTCCGCCCGTTTGAGATCGGGTCGTTCTATCCACAGGCGCCACCGCTCGATCGTCGGTCCGGCCGGCGGCCCGGCGTTGCGAGGACCGTGCGAGACGGCGTCGGGATGCCGGCTGAGGAATGCCGCCACCGCCTGCCCCGGATCGAACCATTGGTAGCCTGCCATTCGGATGGTTCGCCAGCGCACAGCGCTGGTGTGGAGGAGCTCGAGGACCTCGCCCAGCTCGCTCACGGCGTCTTCTCCAGCGACGCGGCGACCCGGAGGGCCTCGTCGCGCGGGAGGTTCGAGTGCAGGAGTATCGACACGCCGCCCTGCTCAAATGCGACGTCGATACGTCGCTCAGAGCCGACTTCTTCCTCCTGCACCAGGACCTGCTTGCCTTGCAGTTCGACCGACCGCCACCTGGACCTGTCCTCGATTGCGTCCTCGCCCGACGCGGCTTGTTCGATGGCGATGTCGTACCGGGCGCCGGGGTCGACCACGTAGTGGAGGTAGACGCGTCTCGGCTCATCGCCCGGTGGAAGGACGGCCGTGCGGAGTCTCGTTCCCGCGGGGAGCCGCGTGGGCATGAGCAGCGGAAAGCTAAGCGCCGCCCGCGCTTGATCCAGCGTCACGTCTCGGGCCTCATCCGCGAACGGGCTCTGGACCACGACGTCCGGAGGAAAGGGGGAAGCGAAGAGCTCTTCGGGGATGTCGACGTCGAACTGCACAGCCGTGATCTCGGCCACTTGGTCGTTCAGCGCGATCCCGCGCTCAGCATCGATCCACAGGTCGAAGGGCTCTTCGATCCGTCCCCACCCGTGGAAGAAGGCGTCGGGGGCCTCCGGCCGAGGAAGGGCGCGCAAGCGGATGGCCGGCCTGCCCGCACGTCGTCCGGTCCCGATCGCTTCGAGGAAGGCGCCGCCGAGCAGCGGCGCGGGATCGAAGAGCCGCTCGAACGAGCCGTGACCCGCCAGGTGCCCGGGGTCGCCGACGTTGGTGTGGGCCCCCCACTTCGGATGCCATACCCACCACGAAGCGTCCCGCTCGACGAGAATCGAGGCGCTGCCCTCGGCGTCATGCTCTTCGCGGTAGCGTCGGGCGGCCTGCCACATCCGCCATGCCTCCCCGCCGACGGTTCCCGCAGCAGCGATCGAACGGACGGTGCCGGCTTCGTGTAGATGAGCTCCAACGCATCGGCCAGCAGGGTCACGGCCCCGATGCTAACTCCGGCGGAGTGAGCAGGAGTTGGTGGCCCATCAAGCGCTCGACGGCCCATCTCGCTTTCTGTCTGTGCGTGGCGTTGGACTCGGCAGGAAGCGCCACTACAATGCGCTGACCAGCACGTTTACATTGCGAGAGTGGCGGAACCCGGTAGACGCGCCGGACTTAGGATCCGGTGCCCGAAAGGGCGTGGGGGTTCAACTCCCCCCTCTCGCACCTGCACTGAGCAGGGACTTCAAGATCCGGAAGGGCCGGGGCGACCTTCCTTAGTGTGCGCGCTTCTAACGATCTTCTATCACACGACCGGGAGTGAGTTTCCCGTAACGGGTCCGCATGGGAGCATCCTGCGGGGGCG
>DHWM01000064.1:35680-35891 GCA_002413185.1 Actinobacteria bacterium UBA5182 | reverse complement strand
CCAAGAGGGGTTGTCGTGGATGGGCTTGGCGCGCAAGGGAACTCCTTCGTGTGGGAAGAGGGTCTGCGATTCTAGCCCACCGGTCTTTCCCCTCCTCGGTGCGCCCTACGCTCCTGGGAAGATGAAGTGGATGGGCCCGGTTTGAACGGCTGGATCACCTCATCACCTCCGGTGGACGAAGGGGCGAGGGCGTGGCGAGGTTCGGCGTGGA
>DHWM01000064.1:25745-35397 GCA_002413185.1 Actinobacteria bacterium UBA5182 | reverse complement strand
CCCTTCGCCATGGCGGCCGCACGTTTCCTGATCGCAGGTTCCATCCTGTTCGCGTTCTCGGCCCGCCGGGGAGATCGGCGAGGGGACCCCATTGGGTGGCCTCAGTGGCGCGCCGCCGCATTGATCGGTGGGCTGCTCCTGCTGGTCGGGAACGGTGGAGTGGTGTGGGCGGAGCAACGGGTCGCCTCGAGCGTCACGGCGCTCATCGTGGGCCCTGGTTCCCATCTGGATGGCGCTGATCGCGGCCTATCGGAAGGCCGAACGCGTGCCGTTCAGGGTGGTGCTGGCCCTCGCCGTCGGGTTCGGAGGTACCGCTCTGCTGGTGAAGGCGGCCGGCTCGGGTGGTGGGGCCGTCAGCGCGGCCGGCGTGGCGGTGCTGTGCGGCGCGGTGATCGCATGGGCGCTCGGTTCGGTGCTGTCACGGACCGCCGAGCTTCCCCGGCGGCCGCTGGTGGCCACGGCGATGGAGATGCTGTGCGGAGGGGCCATGCTGGCGGTGCTCGCCGCGGCGACGGGTGAGCTCGGCCATGTTCATCCGTCCCGGATCTCCGGCTCGTCTCTGGCGGGGTTCCTGTACCTGATCGCGTTCGGGTCGCTGGTTGCGTTCAGCGCGTACGTGTGGCTGCTGCAGAACGCTTCGACGTCGCTGGTCTCGACGTACGCCTACGTCAACCCCGTGGTCGCGGTGCTCCTGGGGTGGGCCATCCTCGGGGAGCGCGTCACCGGCTGGATGCTGTTGGCCGGGACGCTGATCGTGAGCGCCGTGGCGCTGATCGTCATGGCGGAAGGGTCCCGGCGTCGTCCCGGCGAGGTCGTGGAACCGGCGGCCCCGGAGGCCGCCCGCGGTTCTCCCGCCAATGCCCCTGCTTAGCGCTGGGTCTCGATGGTGAAGTAGAGCCGGACCTGAGTTCGGTACTCGGCGATCTTGCCGTCCCTGACGGTGGTGCCCGTGGAGATCACCTCGAGCTTGTTGATCCCCCGAATCGTCTTCGACGCCTCCCTGAGCGCCTCCCGGGCGGCGGCGCCCCAGGACTCCGGCGAGACGCCTTCCAGCTCGATGGTGTTGATGACCGGCATCGGTGACCTCCTTCGGCGTCGGTGGCTTCGAGCGGACGGATTATCGCTCCCGGAGCGGGCGAGCACGAACCGGAACATGTCCATGGGCTACCCTGACGGTCGTGACCGGCTTCAACGAAGACGAACTGGTGGCCGTGGTGCGCAAAATCCTGTCGGACCAGTCCTCGGAGGTCCGGTTGGGACCGGGCGACGACGCGGCCCTGGTCCGGATGGGCCCGCACCTCGGGGTGCTGACGACCGACATGCTGGTGGAGGGCGTGCACTTCGTGCGCGATGCCATCTCGGCCCGCGACCTCGGATACAAGGCGCTGACGGTGAACGTCAGCGACGTCGCGGCCATGGGAGGAAGCCCCCGCTACGGTCTCGTATCGCTGGGGCTTCCACCGGACATCGAATCCGCCTGGGTCGTCGAGCTGTTCGGGGGCCTTCGCGACGCGGCGGCCGAGTACGCGATGTCGCTGGTCGGCGGGGACATGAGCCGGGCCCGAGAGGTCGTCGTCTCGATCGCCGTTACCGGCGAGGTGGCGAAGAACGGGGCCGTCACCAGAGCGGGCGCCAGGCCCGGCGACTGCGTGGTCGTGACCGGGCGCCTCGGCGCCGCGGGGGGCGGACTTCGGCTGGCCCAGGCACCGAGCCATGAGGTGGGGGTCGCCCTGGCCTCCGAGTGGGGGCGGGAGCTGCTGACGGCCCAGGTCCGGCCCGTGGCGAGGGTGGGGGAGGGGCAGACCCTGGCTCAGGCCGGAGCGACGGCGATGATGGACATCTCCGACGGGCTGGCGATCGACCTGTCTCGGCTGTGTCGGGAAAGCGGAGTGGCCGCGACGGTGCGACTCGTGGACGTGCCCGTGGCGCCGCAGCTCTTCGAGCTGCAACGACACCTGCCCGTCGAACCGCTCGACCTGGCCCTGAGCGGGGGCGACGACTATGAATTGCTGGCCGCGCTCCCCGCCGAGGCCGTGGCCAGTGCGGCGAAAAGAGTGCTCGAACGCTTCGGGACCCCACTCACCAGGATCGGGGACATCCGCGAAGGGGGAGGGCTGATCGCGATCGAGGCCGACGGCTCGGAGCGCCCGCTGGAACCGCGAGGATGGGACCACTTCGGTGGATGATCCTGTTCCGCGGGCACTGACCATCGCCGGATCGGACTCCGGCGGCGGGGCCGGGATCCAGGCGGACCTCAAGACGTTTGCCGTCCTCGGTGTGTGGGGCATGACGGCGATCACCTCGGTGACGGTCCAGAGCACCGTCGGGGTGAGTGGCGTCTCCGACGTGCCGGCGGACGTGGTCGCGGCGCAGATCGTCGCGGTGGCGGAGGACATCGGCGTCGACGCGGCGAAGACCGGCATGCTTTCGTCCCGCGAGATCGTCGAAGCGGTTGGCGACGCCGTCCGGGTTGCCTCGATCCGGCACCTGGTGGTTGACCCCGTGTTCGTCTCGAAGCATGGCGACCAGCTCCTGCGGACCGAAGCGGTGTCGGCGCTCCGAGAGCGGATCCTCCCCATGGCGGCCGTGGTCACCCCGAACCTCCTGGAGGCGTCGGGCCTGTGCGGATTCGAGGTCTCCGGACGGGAGGAGATGCAGCGGGCGGCCCAGAAGATCCTCGACCTCGGACCCTCGGCGGTCCTGATCAAGGGCGGCCATCTGGAGGATGGAACGGCGGATGACCTCTATGCGGAACGCGGCGGGTCGGAGTGGTTGCCGGGAGAGCGCGTCCAGACCCCTCACACCCATGGGACCGGGTGCGTGCTGTCGGCCGCCATCACTGCCTACCTGGCCCGCGGCACCGAACGCTTCGAAGCAATTCGGCTGGCGAAGGCATTCGTGACGGAGGCCATCCGTCACGGTCTTCGCCTGGGAGCCGGGATCGGACCGGTCAGCCCGGCATGGAGGTGGCTGGAGGAGGGGACCTAAGCGCGATCAGCCGGCCCGGACCACGCGACCGGCTTTGATGCACTTGGTGCACACGTTCAGGCGCTTGGGGGCGCCGTTCACCAAAGCCCGGACGCGTTGGATGTTGGGATCCCATCGCCGGCTGGAGCGCCGGTGGGAGTGGGAGACCTTCATGCCGAATCCGGGGTGCTTTCCGCAAAGGTCGCAGGTCGCTGCCATGGCCAAGGGATGGTAGCAGCCGGCTCCGACCGCGCCTACGAGCCCCCGGGAGGCGTCGTGTCCCCCGGAGTGGAGGCCGGGATCGGCTTCCCGGAACGCTCTGTCCCAGGCCGTCGGCGCCGCCGGAGGAGGATGATCGCGCCGGCCGCCCCGAGCACGACGAGGCCTGCCGACCCCAGCGCGATCGCCAGCGGCGCCCGGCTGCCGGAGCGAGCCGCGAGCGCCGCGGGGGGAGGCTTCGGGGAGGGTGATGGCGGCCCGGGCGAAGGGCTGGGGGAGGGTGAAGGGCCGCCCGACACGACCACCCGGCCGCTTCCCGTCCTGACGATGTCGATCCCGTCGCTCACGATGGCCTGGATCGGGTACGAGCCGGAGGGAAGGGACTTCGGGACGGAGCCGGTGATCGGGACGGTGCCCGGCTGATACGTTGTGGACCGGGTGAGGGCCACGTCCGAGCCGCCGGCCCGTACGACCAGCCTGACCACCGAGAGCTGCGGAAGGACGAGCGTCGCCTGGAACCGGCGGCCCACCTGGGCGTGAGGCGGCGCGGTCAGCCGTCCCGCCGTGATGTACCTGGGGAGTGCGCCGATCCGCGAGATCCGCAGCTTCGAACCCCCCGTCAGAACCCACGGGCCGCGTTCGACCTCCGCCCCCGACACGGTGACCGGCCCGTTCGGGGCGACCTCGACCGATTGCAGCCCAACCGCGATCCCGACCCGGATCTGCGACGGCTCGGCGAACCCTTGCGGACGGAGTCCGCCGTAGTAGGCCTCCAGGATCTGCTGGTAGCTCAAGCCACGGGCCGCCTTCCCCTCTGCGCCCCACTGCACCATCCCCACCCCGTGTCCCCATCCCCGCCCTGTCAGCACGGCCGTCGTTCCCTGCGTGGACATGGAGAACCACTTCGACGGGATCGATTGGGGAAGCCCGGTGCCGTTCGAGGTGTTGGTCCCGGGATAGCTCGAAGGGTCCAGGCAGTGGGACCAGTAGTTGACCTCGTTGCGAAAGCCGGAGAGATCGAGCGTCTTCAGGGCCCCTTTCTCCTTGCCCGCCACGATCACGCCCGTACCCGAGGTCCGGACCGCGGTGATCGGCCCCGAGGACCAGTCTCCGGAGGCCTCAAGGAACCGGGTGAGGTCGCCCAGCGGGATCTGGACGCCCCAGTGCGAGAGGGGAGATCCGCCGTCGTCATTCTCCGTCACCGAACGGAGATAGGGGACCGGAGCGGTGCCGAAGACCTGATCGTTCGGAACGGTGTGGCCGTTGGAGGTTGAGAAGTACAGCGTGTCGGCGGGCCGGCCTCCGTACAGCAGGACCTGGCCGGCGGTCTGGTCGACGGCGGCTCGCCACCGGTTGCCGTAGGGCCCGTCCGCCACGCCCAGCCCCCGGTAGACCTGGCACGCGTCGGTGGCACAGAGTTGATAGCCCAGCGCCGCGCCGGTCGGATCCGGATAGGACATGTGGGCGATCGCGTAGGACCGCGCCGCGACGGCCTGGGCCTTCAGCGCCTCCATCGGCCACGTCCGGGGCACCTCGGCGATCCCTCTCAAGTAGTCCTCGAAAGGAAGCTGCCCGATCACGAAGAGCTTGCCGTCGGAGGTCTTTCCCACCTCCACGGTCCCGGTGAACCGGGCGTGCAGGATCGGCTGGGTGTGTCGCACGCACACCGTGCTGATGGTCGGGTACGTGCCGTGAACGAGGAGACTCCCGTCCTCCCCGCCGATGAAGCTGATCCGGGGAAGCGGTGAGGTGGCCCCCGCCGACGTCAAGCGAAGTCCACCGACCGCCATGACGGCGAGCACGGCGACGGCTGTGAGAGCGGTCGGGAGGAGGCGGGCCCGCACGGAGCCCACACTAGCATCGGCTTCGGCGCCAGGGATGGACCCTCAGCAGGCGGGCGGGGCGGGAAGCGCCGAGCCGGTCGCGACCTCCCGGAGACACTTCACGTCTTCCTTGAATCCGCTGGCCGGGCTCCCCGGCAGGATGACCTGCTTGTATCCGAACGAGACGTTGGCGAGCCAGTTCACGTAGCCGGAGAAGATCTGCCCCGTCGAGAGCGCGCTGGTGGAGTTCATCGTCACCGAGCATCCAGACGGCGTGTAGACCAGGACGTCGAGGCCGGCGTCGAACCCGCTCTGGGGGTTCGTGGTGAAGTCGCACGGCGCCGTTCCCGACAACCCCACCACGAAGAACACGTCCCAGGGCCCGGTCCCGGACTGCGGCGAGAACCGGGTGTTCGTGGCGAACGTGACGGGGCCGTTGGTGATCAGGGCGAGGTTCCCGTGGACGGTGATGTTGTTGGTGAACGTGAGCGCGCAGGCCGTGGTAATCCGGACCACCCAGTTCCCGGAGGGGATGCCCGTGCGGAGAAACGATTCGGCATTCGTGCAGTCGGTGTTGGTGCCGCTGGCGTAGGTCTGCACCTGGTAGCCGGCGTTCAGCCAGTCGGACAGCACGAAGTTGAACGCCGGGGAGGGCCGGACGGGGGGATACGCCGAGACGACGTTGGGTATGGTCAGGCCGTTGACTGAGGCGCCTCCGCTCAAGGAGATGGCCCCGGCAGCCTTGGCGTTGCCGTAGATCCTTCCGCCGCTCGCAAGCGAGATGGTCGAGGCGGCCGACGTGGTGTCCAGCCGCACCACGGAATTCGACGAGATCGAGACGGCCCCTCCGGCCCACACCGATCCCTTGACCTCGCTGTTGCTTCCCAGCGTGATCGAGCCCTGCGCCAGGACGTCCCCGTTGAAGATGCCGTTCGCGCTCGATGTGATGTCCCCGTTGCTGTAGACGGTGGCGTCGTTGTAGGCGCTCCCGAAGATGTTCGCGTTGGCCTTGAAGTTCACCCCGCGGTCGGCGAAGATGCCGCCCGGCCCGAGCGTCCCTCCCGTCACCGGCACCAATCTCACGTATGCCTCCATGGTGCGGACCGGCAGGGCGGAGCTGGCCGTTCCCACTGACCTGATCAGGACGGCCCCGGCCGTCGATGGGGGAGGACAGGGCAGGGCCATGGGCGGGCTGGTCGAAGTGTTGTAGAAGGTGGGGGTCACCGTGAAGAAGGCAGCCGGGGCGGTCGACAACGTCTGAGTGACGGAGCACGGCGCCGAAGCCGGAGGCGTGCTCTGGAGCTGCGAGTAGTAGTAGTTGATGCCAGCCTCCAATGCGTCGATCGACTGCAGGCGGCGCCGATCGCCCGCGCTGTGGGAGCTGTTCTCGATCGAAAGCGACACGATGACTGCGCCCAGCGTGAAGACCGCCACCGTCACCAGGACGGTCGTGACCAGGATGTAGCCGGCCTCCCCGTCGCCACGTCCCGACCGCCGCCTCGACATCATCAGCCTGCCGGGACCGGGGTGCACGGGTCCTGCGGTGCGTAGCTGACGTTCCTCATCGCCAGCGACGTCTGGATGCGGATGGTCTGCTGCATGGTGGCTGCGCTGCCGGCACGCGCATTCACCAGCAGCGTGACCTGGACCACCCTCCGCCCCGTTGGCGTCGAGGGATCGAGCTTGAACACGGCCGTGGAGGGCGATGTCGAGGCGTTCACGATACCGTTGCCGGCGATGGCCCACGGGCTGGCCGTGCTCGAGCCCGACCGCCATGTCCGGTGGAGCAGTTGGCCACCCGAGACCCGCCACTGTTCACACAGCGCCTGGTTCGCGTTCCGGGTTGGGGCGTTGGATTCGGTGGACACTCGAAGGCCGAAGTAGGGGGTGGGCGTTCCGGAGGCGTCGCGCTCCCCCGCAGGGTCGTAGACGACGTTGGCCGAGCGAACCTCCCGGTCGAGCTCCTGAACGGCCGCCCTGGCCTGGTCGTTGTTGAGGCTGCGGTCCTCCTCGCGCACCTCCGTGCGCTGGACGGCAACCATGGCCGCGAGGACGACCGTAGAGATGATCGCCATGATCATCGCGGCGAAGAACAGCTCGAAGAGCGTGGACCCGGTCTCCTGGTCGAGTCGGCGGAGGTTCGCTGCGAACAGCCTCTGGCCCATCATGGCTTCGGCTGGTAGGTGGCTTGGGCAACGGTGGAGCCGAGGTCGACGCTCATGGTGATGTCCGCCAGCGCCGACCCGCTGCCGGCGCACCGGTTCGAGCTGCCGAACTTGGTGGCCTGATAGGTGATCGACCCGGTCAACGGCGAGCCCGCCACCGCGGTCGCGGAGAGGGTGTTCCCGAACGCGTCGAGCTGCTGGGTGGTGTAGGACGCCCCGATCTTGAGCGAGCCGGTGATGTCGATCCGGTAGGAAACGTTGGAGTTCCCGGTGGCAGTGTTGCAGTAGCTGAGCGGCGCGATGTAGTTCGAGCCGTACGCCCCGCAGCCCGAGGAACAGAGGTTGATGGTGCCGCCCGCCGCAGTGATGTTGATGACGTTGTATCCATTGCCGTTCCAAGCCAGCACGGTCGGCGGGCCCACCAGGCCACCGCTCCGGACGAGCTGGACAGATGGAGCCGCGGCGCCCACGCCCGCTTCGGCGTCCACGACGGCTCGGTAGTTGTTCGAGAGGATGATCCACCCGGAGGTCCATCCGTTCGGCCCCACCACCGGCAGTCCACCCAGGCTCACGGTGCCGGGGAGGCGCTGGACCGAGGACAGGATCTGGCCGTCACCGCCGGATCCGGCACTTCGGCGGACGTAGTTCCAGCTTCGAGCGGTGGCGTCCGCAGGCGACGTGCTGATCAGGGGGGCCAGGACGGTTCCCGGCGCGGGCGCTCCTCGAAGATCGAGGACCTCTCTGATGATGTGAGCGTTGGTCACGACCGAGAACGAGCAGGGCAACGAGTCCACCTGCCCGTTGCACGGGCCCGCGGAGGCCGCCGCCACCGTGCTGGTCGTGTCGCCCGTGTTGGCGGCCGACCCGCTCGTCTGCAGGTAGAGCTGTACCGGCGTCGGGCCCCCGCTCCCGACCAGAGCCAGAGACCTGCCCGACGCCTGTGACAGGGTGGACGGCGAGTTGTAGCGGGAGATCGAGGTGGATGAGTCGTCGTCCGCTACGGAGTTCGAGGAAAGCTCCTCGTAGGTGGACAGCGTTCCGTTGACGTCGTTCCGGCCGCCGAGAAGCGACACCTGGCCGCTGGCCCTGTTGAGCTGCTCATCCTGGAGGTCCGCGTCGCTCTTGAAGAGATCGATGGTGAACGAATTCCAGCTGGGGGAGGTTGGCGATGCCGTTTGGAAGGACGGTGGTGTTCGGCGTGGTGACGACGCTGCCGCCGGTGACGCTCCCCGTTCCGTAGAAGAAGGCGTCGGTGGTCCCGATGACGTGCGTCGACGGGTCGACCGACCCCGAGGGTTGGTAGATCAGGCTCTGTGTCTGGATCGAACTGGCCACACCGGCCCGGGCGGCTCCAGTCCAGCTGACGATCACCGTGACCCGGAACGCTCCCGCCGATGGCACGCTCAGCGCCTTCGTGACGTAGACCGACCACGTGTAGGTGTCGGGGTAGTTGGGGGGTCCCACGGTTCCTCTATGGGGGACGAGCGGTTCGACGCACGGTGAGGCGCACGTCGCGGTGAGGCCAGGGGTGTGGACGATCTGCTCCGAGGCGGGGTTCACCGCGGGACAGGTCTTGAAGTAGTAGGTGCCCGAGCAGGAGACGACGTTCGGATCGGCCGTCAAGGCCACGTTGCCCGGTTCGACGTCTGCAAGTCCGAGGGCGACCCTGGCGTAGCTGAGGCCCCGTACCACCTCCAGTGTCTGGTTCGCCCACGCCGTTCGCGGTCTGCCGCTGCCGCGCCAGGGCCACGTCGGTCAGCGCCACGGTCGAGGCGCCGACCAGCGCCATCAGGGCGACGAACAAGATGCCGGTAGCGAGGACGGCTTCAGCCACGCCGAAGCCGGACTCGTCCCGGCGCAACCGCGAACGCAGTCGCTGTGGGAGCGGCCGCCGCATGCTCATCACTGGAAGGATCGACTTTCTGTGCTTTGACTTGAGCGCGGAGACGCCGTTCGGACTAGGTCCAATCGCCCAATCTCGGTTCGATTACCGTGGATGGGGGATGAGCTCAGCCCGGCCGGCGCTGCGGTTGGCGCCTTCGTCCCAGCAGCAGTGGCGAGGCTCCGTAGTAGTAGTTGAGTAGGGACGTCCTGCGACCGATCCCGGACCAGTCAGCAGGAGAGCGCGGCCCGAAGCGTTTCCACGGGGATCGCCCCTCCCCACACGAACCGGCGGACCCCCCCGCCGTCGTAGATCACGGTGATCGGCTGGCCGACCAGCCCGAGTCCGTCCCGGATGTCCTCGAGCGGGTCGGCCACGCTCGGGTAGGTCCACCCGTACTTCGTGATGAAGGCGCGGGCGGGACCCGGCTGGTCCTGCAGGTCCACGCCGATGAACTGTGCCTTTCCCTCGAACTCCTTCGAGACCTGAGCGAGGTGCGGCCCGTCCACGATGCAGGGGCCGCACCACGACGCCCAGAAATTCACCACCACTCGCTCCCCACGGAGCTGGCGAAGGAGCTGGGAGAACTGCGCCGG
>DHWM01000064.1:23494-25565 GCA_002413185.1 Actinobacteria bacterium UBA5182 | reverse complement strand
GCCGGGGCGGTGCCGCTCGGGGCGGGAATGCACCGAGGTCGGACGGGTCCATCCGACGAGCACGCCGCGAACAGCAGGCAGACACAGAGAGCAAGCGTCGCCCTCAAGGAAGGTCCGGGTCTTCGCCGATCGAGCATCTGCCGGTCCATTGTCGGAGACGGCGTCGCCTCGCGCACTGTGGATGGAGCTGGAGGACTGCGGCGCAGACATCAGGGGGGCCCCCGGGGCCGATGATATACTCCGAAAAATGCCCCTCTACCTGCGGTTTTGATGGCGAGCGGCTTCGACGGTCCCACACTTCACCGGGCCATGACGCTGTACGCAGAGGCCCTCCGATTCCACCGGGAAGAGCTCAATTCGCTGAACGTCTACCCCGTTCCCGATGGCGACACGGGGACGAACATGCTCCACACACAGGAGGCTGTCACGGCGGCGCTCCCCCCGGAGGAGGCCGGTTTCCAGGAGCTGGGTGAGGCCATCTCGAGGTCGTCCCTGATGGGTGCGCGAGGCAACTCGGGAGTGATCCTGTCCCAGGTCCTGCGGGGATTCTGCCGGGGTCTGTCGGCGCTCCCGGGACAGCCGGCCGGGCCGCAGGAGCTTGCAGCGGCATTGAGCAGGGCTTCGGAGGAGGCGTATGGGGCCGTGGCACGCCCCGTCGAGGGGACCGTCCTGTCGGTGCTGCGGGACGCTGCTGGTGCGGCGCGGGCCCGCGCCGGCGACGTCGTGGGGGAGGTCGACTGCGACGCGGTCCTGGAGGCGGCACTGACCGAGGGGCGAGCCTCTCTCGGGAGGACGACAGAGGCACTCCCGGCGCTCCGCGACGCGAGGGTCGTCGACGCCGGGGGGAAGGGGATCGTGCTGCTGCTGGACGCCCTGCTGGCCGCGGCGCGGGACGAGGAGCCCTCGGAGGCGATCGGGAAGCTCGGCCCGGTCGGTCGCCCCGAGGAGAACGAAGCCCGAACGAACCCAGCCGGCACGTTGCAGTTCGAGGTCCAGTACCTTCTCGAGGCCGAGGACGGCGCCATTTCGGGGTTGCGGACGGCGTTGGGGCGGTTGGGCGACTCCCTGGTCGTGGTTGGAGGGGGCGGTCTCTACAACTTTCACGTGCACACGAACGAGCCGGGGGAGGCGGTCGAGGCGGGGCTGGAGGCTGGCAGGCCCCGCAACATCTCCATCGTCGACCTGGCGCGGCAGTCCTCGGCGTGCCTGGCGGGTCAGGCCCGCGACGTGCGGGCGGCCGAGCAGACGTGCGGCATGGTGGCGGTGTCCGAGGGAGACGGCCTGGCCAGAGCGTTCGCTTCCCTGGGAGCGGTCGTTGTGGCCGGCGGTTCGGGAGACGACCCCCTCGTGGACGACCTGGTGGCGGCCATCGAGGCTGCGCCCGACCGGGCAGTGCTCGTCCTGCCGAATCACCCGGACGTCGTCGCGGCCGCCGAGCTGGCTGCCGGGCGATCGCCGAAGCGGGTTCTCGTCGTGCCGGCCCGTTCGATCATCTCCGGCATCGCCGCGGCCACTGCGTTCAACCCCACCATCTCCCCGGAGGAGAATGCCCAGGCCATGGCGGAGGCTGTGGACGGCTCTCGGGCGGGCGAGCTGGCCCGGGCCGAGCGCGACGCCAGTACCCCGGCCGGCGCGGTCCGGTCCGGGGAATGGCTCGGTCTGGTCGACGGGGAGATCGTCAGCGTGGGGCGCGAGGTGGCCGAGGTCGCCGTCGAGGTCGCCGGAAGGGTGGCGGGAGAGGACTGCGAGCTGCTCACGCTGGTGGTCGGATCGGAGGCGCCCGAAGGGCAGGCCAGAGCGGTCGGCGCCGCCCTGGAGAAGGCCTTCCCCCGGTGGGAGCTGGCCGTCCTGGCCGGCGGCCAGCGTCGGCGGCCCTACCTGATCGGGGCGGAGTGAGCGGGCTGACCCTGGCGAGCCCGGTCGGGGAGATCGACGCTCGCCTGGCCGCACGTCGCGCCGGGGCCAGGACGAAGAGTGCCCCGGCCGAAGAGGTCCTCGCCGACGGCCTGGGGATCCACACCGTGGGGGAACTGCTGCGCCACTATCCTCGCCGGTACATCGATCGTTCGAA
>DHWM01000064.1:18858-23199 GCA_002413185.1 Actinobacteria bacterium UBA5182 | reverse complement strand
CGGGGCCAGACCATGGTGACGGTGGTCCTTCGTGACGAATCCGGCCGGCTGGACCTGCCCTATTTCAACCAACCGTGGGTGGCCCGGGCCTATCGCGAGGGCGTCGAGCTGGCCGTGTCGGGACGTGTCGGGATGTACCGGGGACGGTTGCAGCTCTTGAACCAGGAGGTCGAGATCCTCCGGGGAGATGATGACGAACAGGTCCACACGGGGCGGATCACCCCCGTCCATCCGGCGACCGAAGGGATCACCGCCCGGACCATCCGGGAGCTGATCCACCGGGCCCTCGGTCGGCTGGGCCCGGTTCCGGAGCCGCTTCCCCCGGCGATCATTGCGGAGGAGGGGCTGGAGGCCGAGGACCGGGCGCTGCGGGCGATCCACTTCCCGGAGGATACCGCGGACCTGGAGGCCGCCCGGGCCCGCCTCAAGTTCGACGAGTTGTTCGCGCTCGAGCTGGGCGTGGCCTACCGGAAGCGAAGGGTCGAACGCTCCGCCGCTGGATTCGCCCACGACACGGATGGGGCCGTGCCCGAAAGGTTTTTGGAGCACCTGCCGTTCGAGCTCACAGCGGCCCAGCGCCGGGCGATGAAGGAGGTGGCCGACGACATGGCCGCGTCGCGTCCCATGAACAGGCTCCTTCAGGGCGACGTCGGGTCGGGCAAGACGGTGGTGGCGTTGCACGCGGCCCTCACGGCCATCCAGTCGGGGCATCAGGCGACGATCATGGCTCCGACCGAAGTCCTTGCGGCACAGCACTTCCGGACCGTGCAGGCGCTGGTCGGCGCGATCGGCGGACGGGACGTCCTGGCGCGGGCCCCGGGGAGAGCGGACGATACGGCGCAGCAGAGCCTCCTCGAACCTCCTGGTGAGGAAACTCCGCCCGGCCAGGACCGGGTGGACGGCCCGGCGTTCGCCTTCCTGACCGCGTCCGTCGGCGGCAGGGACCGACAGCGGGTGCTCCAGGCGGTGGAGAGCGGCGAGGCTGATCTGGTGGTGGGGACCCACGCCCTCGTTCAGGAGGGAGTGCGATTCGCCGACCTCTCCCTCGCCGTCATCGACGAGCAGCACCGGTTCGGCGTGCACCAGCGGCTCACCTTGAAGGAGAAGGGAGCGGACCCGGACGTCCTGATCATGACGGCGACCCCGATCCCGCGAACCCTCGCCCTGACCTACTACGGCGACCTGGACGTCTCGGTGCTGGACGAGCTGCCCGCGGGGCGCCAGCCGGTCCTGACACGGGTGGCGAGGTCGGCGGCGGAGCGCTCGGCCGCCTACGGAATGGTGAGGAACGAGGTCGCCGCGGGCCACCAGGCCTTCGTGGTGTGCGCGGCGATCGACGAAGGCAACCGGCTCGAGGTCCGGGCCGCGGAGAAGGAGGCCGAGCGCTTGAGGACCGAGGTGTTCCCGGATCTTCGGATAGAGCTCCTCCACGGCAGGATGCGGCCGACGGAGAAGGCCGCCGTGATGGACGAGTTCCGCCGTGGCGGTTCCGACGTCCTCATCTCCACGACCGTCATCGAGGTGGGCGTCGACGTGCCGAACGCCACGATGATGCTGGTCGAGAACGCCGAGCGGTTCGGCCTGGCCCAGCTCCATCAGCTCCGTGGGCGGATCGGGCGGGGCTCGGAGCGTTCGGTGTGCATCCTGTTCGACGAGAGCGGTCCGGACAATGAAGACGCTGCGGCGCGACTGGAGGCGATGGTCCGGACCACGGACGGATTCGAGCTGGCCGACGTGGACCTCCGCCTACGGGGCGAGGGGACGTTGTTCGACATCAAGCAGTCGGGGCTTCCCGACCTGAAGCTGGCGAAACTGGCCGAGGACGTGGAGCTGGTGGGTCGGGCCCGGCAGCGGGCATTCGCGGTGGTCGACGGCGATCCGGACCTCGCCGATCATCCCGAGCTTCTGGAGCTGCTCCGGCACACGTTCACCGGAGAGGCCATCGAGTGGCTGTTCCACAGCTGAGTGCCGACGAGCCACTCCCGCCGGAGGAACACACGGCCGCCCTGGCTCTGATTACTGGCTGGAGACGAACCGCTCCTTGACCTGCTCGACGAAGGCTTCCAGTGTCAGGCCGTTGGCTGAGTGCTTGGAGCGCTGAAGGAACCTCACGAAGCGATCGCTCGGAGCCTTGATGTCCTCGGGAGCGATCCGCTCGACCGTGTACACGGCCTCGAGATGGGTCTCGGGCGCGACTTCCTTTCGAACGTCCACGATGGCTCCTTCCTATCCCCCCGACTCCACGCGCATGGCGATCAGGGAGACCACCTCTACCCAATACAGTACCTCGGACAGCACCTGGCGAAGGTGGGTCTCGTCCCGGCCCTCCATCCCGTCGATGTTGAAGATCCATATCGGAACCCGGCTCTTCCCCAGGATCGGCACCGAGATGATCCACCGCAGGGCCGGGTCGACCTTCGCGAGCTCCTCCTCCTCGATGGCGTTGACATCCCAGTCGGTCTCGAACAGGGCATAGTTCGGCTTCTTGCTCTTGTACGCGCGACCATTGCTCCCGTAGCCGATGGGCATGGAGATCGTCAGCTCGTCCGCGCGTTTCATGTTGTAGGTCAACTCAGGAACGATGCGAAGTCGGCCATCCGTGTCCAGGGCGAACAGGTTGGACCGGACGCTTGCCGCACCAACCCCCAGGGCGGCCGCGACGCTCTCCGCCGCCCCCTGAAGGGCGGCCCTGATCTCGTCCCGGTCCTCCTGGGAAAGGTTTCTGGCCAGGTCCATCGGAGTCGAATGTGCAACAGGGCCACGGAGTGTCTGGGGCTGCCTGGCCAGGACGACGATGAAGACGACGATCATTGCCAGGAGCAGGAAGAACGCGATGATGGCCGTGCTCGATTGGGAGAAGATGCCGATGGCAAGGAGGGCGATCGCGCCGATGACCCCGACCAGCAGCAAGGCTGCCAGCACCGGCTGGTCCTCCAGGGCGGTCGCCAGCTTCTTCCCGATGGACCCGAGCGCGCCCGCCGCACCGCCTCCATCGCCGCTCACCGCAGTCTGAACCCTTTCGGGAGGAGCTCCGTCGCCGTCATCTCGGTCGGCCCGCGGGGACCCTCGAACAGGACGATCGCGTTCGGCCCGAACTCGAACATGACCTGCCGGCAGGCCCCGCAGGGGGAGCAGTTTCCAGGCTGCTCGCACGCCACCGCCAGAGCGGCCACGCGCATGGCCTCCCCCTCGGCGGCGACGGCGGCGAAGATCGCCGAACGTTCGGCGCAGATCGTGAGTCCGTAGGAGGAGTTCTCGACGTTCGTTCCGACGTGCACGTTGCCCTGTTCGGTGAGCACTGCCGCCCCGACCCGGAACTTGGAGTAGGGCGCGTAGGCGTTCGTCAGCGCCTCCCGTGCCCGGGCCCGCAGCATCGACTTGGTGTTCGGGCCGATGTCCATTCGGTCATCCTAGTGCGGGGGTCCGACATGCAGAAGCTCATGATCGAACGATCGGCGGGGATCCGGTGAGGATCATCGCCGGGACGGCCAGGGGGGTCCGGCTGGCTCCCGTCCCGGCCGGAACCCGGCCGGTCTCCGACCGTGTCCGCGAGGCGATCTTTTCGAGCCTCGGGCCGGACGTCGAAGGCGCCCGGGTGCTCGACCTGTTCGCCGGGACGGGCGCGATGGGGATCGAGGCCCTGTCCCGAGGGGCCGCCTCCGCCCTGTTCGTGGACTCGGCCCCCGCAGCGGTCAAGGTCGTCGGCGAGAACCTTCGCCGGACGGGACTCGCCGCCAGGGCCATCATCCGCCGGCAGGACGCCCTTCGAGCGGTTCGGCAGAAACCCGGGCAATTCGGGCTCGTCCTGCTGGACCCGCCCTACGCGCTGCCCGGGCCGGAGCTGGATCGCCTTCTGGCCGAAGTTGCTGGTCAGGGGGTTGCATCGGCCGGTGCGACCGTCCTTGTGACCCGCTCCGCTCGAAGTTACATGCCTGTCATTCCAGTAGACTGGCAGGCAATACGACGACATTCCTACGGCGACGCGGTCGTCCTTGTCTTCCAGACCCCTTGAGACCAAGGAGGGCTTCGAGAGATGGGGCTTGTGGCCCTCTGTCCCGGGACCTTCGATCCCGTAACGAATGGCCATCTCGACATCGTCCAGCGTGCCAGCCGCTGCTTCGATTCGGTAGTCGTCGCGATCCTGGAGAACCCGGCCAAGGAACCGTTGTTCAGCGTCGAGGAGCGGATGGGAATGATGAAGGAGGCCGCCGCCGACATCGCCAACGTGGAGGTCGGGTCCTTCTCGGGACTGCTCGTCGACTATGCCCGGCGGCGTGACATCGCCA
The DNA here is from genome assembly GCA_002413185.1 of Actinobacteria bacterium UBA5182. Lineage (GTDB taxonomy): Bacteria > Actinomycetota > UBA4738 > UBA4738 > UBA4738 > UBA5182. The sequence continues at coordinate 18,913 of DHWM01000064.1, read as the reverse complement.
TCATCGTCAAGGGCTTGCGAGCGGTCACCGACTTCGACTACGAGCTGCAGATGGC
>DHWM01000064.1:0-18715 GCA_002413185.1 Actinobacteria bacterium UBA5182 | reverse complement strand
TTCGACTACGAGCTGCAGATGGCCCAGATGAACAACACGATGGGTGGCATCGAGACGTTCTTCGTGCCCACGTCTCCACAGTGGTCGTACCTGTCGTCCTCGTTGATCAAGGAAGTCGTCCGCTTCGGCGGCGACGTCGCCGGCATGGTCCCCGGGTTCGTCCAGGAGCGCCTGGAGGAGAAGCTCGGGGCCGGCCCGCCTGGAAGGAGTGAGTGAGGCGATGGACATCAGCGCCCGCCTTCAGCAGATCGCGGAGCTCGTGTCGGAGGCCAGGGCCATGCCGCTTTCGACCAGCGTGCTGGTAAACCGGGAGGACCTCCTAGAGCTGTTGCATGCGGCTCAGGACGAGCTGCCCGAGGAGATCAAGCAGGCCCGGTGGGTCGTCAAGGACCGCGAGGACCTGATGGCAAAGGCCCGGTCCGAAGGGGAGGCCGTGGTACAGCGAGCCCATCGAGAGCAGGCCCGCCTGGTCGCCGAACAGGAGGTGGTTCGGGCGGCCCAGGAGGAGGTCGAACGGCTCCTGGCCGAGGGTCGCGAGCACGCCCGGCAGATCCGCCTGGAGGCCGAGGACTACGTGGACGCGAAGCTGGCCCAGTTCGAGATCGCCCTGGACAAGACCCGCTCGGACATCGAAAAGTCCATCTCCCAGGTCCAGCGGGGGCGGGAGAAGCTTCGGGGCGCCTCCCCCGCCGAGGAGGAGTTCGGGACCCGGCAGCTCGAGGAGGAGGAGGTCTGAGCGCGGTGACGATCGAGCTCGACGTTCGCGACCTGGTGGGTCGACCCGGGTCCTCCCGGGCCGTCCACGTGGCGGAGCCGGTGGCCGGCTTGAGGACGGGGCTGGCCGTGGTGCCGGAGGACCGGGCGGTGGACCTCGACCTCCTCCTGGAGAGCGTGGTCGAAGGCATCCTGGCGTCCGGGCCACTGGAGGGCGTCATGACCTTGCAATGCGCCCGGTGCCTGAAGCCGTTCGAGGGATCCTTCCGCCTGGATCTGCGGGAGATGTTCGTCCCCGGAACGTCGACCGAGGTCGACGAGTATCCGCTGGTGGAGGGCTTCGTCGATGTGGAGCCGATGATCCGGGACGCGGTCGTGCTGTCGATGCCCCTCGCCCCCCTGTGCCGGCAGGATTGCCTGGGTCTGTGCGACCGGTGCGGGGGAGACCGCAACGTCGGAGAGTGCCGGTGTCCGCCGGAACCCGACCCCCGGTGGTCCGCGTTGCACACCCTCGGAGTGGAATGGCCGACGGGTCCGGATGACGGGATCCCCTGATCAAGAGCGTTCGACGCGAGAGGAGCGAACACCGATGCCAACACCGAAACGCAAGAAGGGCCGGGCGCCGACGCGCCAGCGGGCCTCGCAGTGGAAATCGACGCCTCCGACGTTTTCGGAGTGCCCCCAGTGCCATCAGCCCAAGCTGCCCCACCGGGTCTGCGCGAACTGCGGCTACTACGCCGGCAAGCAGATCCTCGAGGTCGAATAAGACGGCCGGGGACCCGAGCCCGGTGGGGACGGAGCGCCGGCCGACCCCGATCGAGGAGGTTCTGGGACTCCGGTTCGAGGACCCGGCCCTGCTGGAAGCTGCCCTCACCCATCGTTCCTACGCGTTCGAGCGGGGCTCGGTGGTCACGAACGAGCGGCTCGAGTTCCTGGGGGACGCGGTCCTCGGCCTGGTGATCACCGACCTGATCTTCCGGGCCTACGACGACCGACCGGAGGGCGAGCTGGCGAAGCTCCGCGCGGCCATGGTCAACATGACCACGCTGGCGGACGTGGCCCGGGATCTCGGCCTGGGGAGGCAGATCCTGCTGGGGCGGGGCGAGGAGCTCTCCGGCGGCCGGAACAAGTCGAGCATCCTGGCCGACGGACTGGAGGCCGTGTTCGGCGCCCTGTACCTGGACCAGGGACTGGTCACCGCTCACGCCGTCCTGGAAAAGGTGTTCTGGCCCAGGATCACCGCCTACGTCCGGGGCGAGGGCGACCGCGACTACAAGACGATCCTCCAGGAGAAGGTCGCCCAGGACCTGGGACGGGTCCCGGAGTACCGAGTCGAAGAACGAGGGCCCGATCACGAGAAGGAGTTCACGGCGACGGTCTACCTGGCCGGCCGCGAGTTCGGGACCGGGGTTGGGCGATCCAAGAAGGAGGCGGAGCAGCGGGCCGCCCGCGAAGCTCACGCCCGGCTGAACCAGGATGCGGCCGAGCTCGCCAAGGAGCACTGACCGGACATGGAGCTGCCTGAGGTGGAAGTGATGCGGCGAGACCTCGAGAAGGAGGTCGTGGGCAAGCGCATCAAGCAGGCGGAGGTTCGCCCCCACCGCAACGCCATGCGGATCATCCGCCGGCACGCCCGGCGCAGGGAGTTCTCCGACCGGCTGGCCGGCAGGAAGATCACCCGGGTGGACCGCAAGGGCAAGTATTTGCTGCTGTTCCTGGATGGGGCCGAAGTGCTGGTGGTGCACTTCGGCATGTCTGGGCAGCTCCTCCGGGGTACCAAGCGCCAGGCCGTCCCGGTCCATACCCACGTCGTGATGGACTTCGTGCAGGGAGGCGACCTCCGCTACGTCGACGCCAGGACCTTCGGAGAGATGTTCGTCTCGAGCACCGACGACCTCGGAAAAGTCAGGGAACTTGACCATATCGCCATCGACCCGCTGGAGGACACGTTCACGTGGCAGGAGTTCTCCAGGGAGCTGGGCCGGAGGGCGGCCAAGCTGAAGCCCCTGCTGATGGACCAGAAGTTCGTGTCGGGGCTCGGGAACATCTACTCGGACGAGGTGCTCTTCGCAGCGGGGCTGCGGTATGACCGGATGTCGGAAACGCTCTCCTCGCAGGAGGTCAGGCGGCTGTACCGGGCGATGCGCGAAGTGGTGCAGGACGCCATCAGGTTCCGGGGAACCACGCTCGACGACGAGGCGTACGTCGACCTGTTCGGCAAGCCCGGGGAGTTTCAGAGCGAGCTCAAGGTCTATGGGCGCAAAGGGCTGGCCTGCCGGCGTTGCCGCACGCCGATCGACTCGGTGAAGATCGCCGGACGAAACAGTTACTTCTGTCCGCAGTGCCAGAGCTGATGACTCGAGGCCGCCGGCCGTATCACTCCGCCCCCGCCGGCGTCACGCTGTGGCCGGCTGTTCCTTGGAGCTCGAGGAGCTCGGGACCTTCGCCCCTCCCGAGGAGCGAAGGTTCACGAACCGGTTGAGCAGGTTGAACCAGAAGTCGGCTCCGAGCATTAGGGCCAGTGCGGTCACCAACAGCCCCAGGACCTTCAGGGCCCACTGCTCCACGTAGTCGCGATCGAAGGCGCCCGTGTGGCCCGCCTTCCGGTGAGGGACTCGAGGGTCGCCAGCCTTGGTCGTCCAGCCGAGAGGAATGCCCACCTTCGCGTTGAGCTCCTGCACGTCCTGGAGCGCCTTCTTGGCCTCGGGCGTCGTGAGCGGTCCTGCCGCGACGAGCTGCTGAGCCTCCGCGGCGGCGGCTTGGCGGACGGCCGGTTGCGTCCACAACATCCTCGCGATCAGGAACGTGTCGGCGTTCAGGGCTCCAACGATGACGACGGCGAACAACAGGAGAAACGCCCGGGTCCGGCGCTTGTACCAGCCGGAGACCCTCTCCATCCCTTCGTCGTACCAGCGCTCCACGGATCGGCGCCACGCCTCGAGGTCACCATTGGCGTCGGCGAGGAGCGTCTTCAGGGCCCGGCGTACCTCGACGTTCCTGACCTTTTCGATGCCATCCTTGATGGCCTTCGCCAGATCGGGGCGGGCCGTCTTCTCCACGGCTGCCCGCTGCGTTCCGGTCGACTGGTCCGGCTTCTCCAGCGTGCTCAGGCTGCCGAGGGCCGAGGCGAGCGCCAGGGAGAACGTCTGTGAGGAGATGTAGGAGGGTCGCTCCCGGCCCATGACGCGGTGGGCCGGATCGCCTTGCTTGTCTCCCGACGCCTTCCCCCGGTTGAAGGAGATGCCCTTGACGAGGGGATGGACGTACACCTTGTTCTTCAAGTTGTTGCCGACGAGCTTGACGATGCCGGCCTCCAGGAACTGTGCCCGCCGTTTGGTGAAGCCCACCACCAACTCGTTGATCCCCGAGCAGAGCGTGCTGAGGATGAAATAGACGAGGATCAGACCGATCACGAGTTCGAGAACCGTCGAGTTCAGCATGTCGCCCCTCCGAGCGCAGTCGGGCCGGACGGTAGTGCAACCCCTTGCAGGTTGCAAAGGTGGTGATGGCGTTACCTTGGCGGCGTGTCGAAGCGAGTACGGGTCTTCGTCTCCGGGGACGTGCAGGGCGTGGGCTTCCGGTGGTACTGCCGGGAACGGGCCATGAGCGCCGGAGTGACGGGGTCGGTTCGGAACCTTCCGGACGGCCGCGTCGAGGCTGTGTTCGAAGGGGAATCCGGAGCGGTCGACGAGATGGTGCGATGGTGCCGGAGCGGCCCGTCGATGGCGCGGGTGGAATCGCTCGAGGTGGACCAGGAGGAGCCCCGCCGGGAGGAGGGCTTCAGCATCGGCCGGTAGCCGAGGTCGCTGGAATTCGCCGGCCAATCTGGGGATTCGGGCCCCGTTTTTCCGTAGCATCGAGCCACGTGTTCCTCCGTTCCTTGACCATCCGCGGCTTCAAGTCCTTCGCCGACAAGACGACCCTCGGATTCACCCCTGGCATCAGCGTGATCGTCGGGCCCAACGGGTCCGGCAAGTCGAACATCGCGGACGCCATCTCCTGGGTGCTGGGCGAACAGGGCGTGCGGGCGCTCCGGGGCGGCCAGATGGCGGACGTCATCTTCGCCGGGAGCCCCGGCCGTACGGCGCTCGGGATGGCCGAGGTCAGCCTGGTGATCGACAACTCGGCCGGCCTGATCCCGGTGCCGGCTTCGGAGATCGAGATCAGCCGGGCGGTGTTCCGGTCCGGAGAGAGCGAGTACCGCCTGGGTGGCCGGCCCTGCCGGCTGCTCGACATCCAGGAGCTCCTCTCGGACACCGGCATGGGACGGGCCCTCCACACCATCATCAGCCAGGGCCACCTGGAGGACGTCCTGTCCGCCCGTCCCGAGGATCGCCGGCAGTACATCGAGGAGGCGGCCGGCATCGCCAAGCACCGTCGCCGGCGGGAGCGGGCCGAGCGCAAGCTGGCCGGCCTCGACCAGGACCTGAATCGTCTCCAGGACGTGGTGACGGAGCTGCGGCGGCAGCTGAGGCCACTGAAGCAACAGGCGGAGCTGGCCGGACGCCACGAGACGCTGACGAACGAGGCGACGGAGCTGGCGGAGAAGCTCGCCGCTGCCCGTCTCCGTGACCTGTACGGCGATCGCCATCTTCGGGAGCCGGCCTGGCGGGAGGCTGAGGCTCGCCAGGCCGAGGCCCGGGCCACGTTGGATGCCTTGGATCGGGACATCGCCCGGATGGACTCAGAACGGGCCACGGCCGAGGACCGGGTCCGCTGGGCCGAGGAGCTCCAGGCCCAAATGGTTCTGGCCAAGTCGCGGGCGGAGGACGGGCTTCGGGCCGCCCTGCGGGGAGAGGCCAGGACCCGGGAGCGGCTCTCCACCGCCACCGGCCGGTCGGGCCGGCTGTTCGCCCTGGAGGAGGAGTTGGGTCGAACGGAACGTGCGCTCGAAGAGGTCGGATCGTCACTTCGGCGGCGGGAGGACGAGCTGGCCGGGGCCGAAGTGGCCTTCCGGCGCGAGGAGCAGGCTCGCCGCGACGCCGAGGACACTCGGAGGCGGATGGAGGAGCAGGCGACCGTCCGGAGGGTCGAGGCGGAGAGCCTGCAGCGGGCGGTCGTCGGCTACGAGGCCGAGATGGCCGGGCTGGCAGCCGTGCTCGAGGACCTTCTGGCTCGGATCGAGCGGTTGTCGTCGCGGGCCGGCGAACTGGAGGAAGACGTGGAGCGCCTGGACGCCGAGAGCACGCCTCTGGCCGCCGAGCAGGCCGAGGTGGGGCGCCACCGCGCCGAGTTGACCTCGACACTGACCGACCTCGAGACGAAGGAGAAAGGCCTGCTGGCGCGGCAGGAGGTGGTGGACGCCCGGACGGAGGAGCTCTCGCTCTCTCCGGGCGCGGCGTTCGTCAAGCGGCGAGGAGATCGCCCGCTCGGCCTGCTGAGGACCCTGGTCGGTGCCCCGGCCCATCTCCAGGCTGCGGTCCGCGGTGCGCTGGGGACGTTCGGAGACGCCGTGGTGTACGCCACCAGGGATGATGCCCTGGCCGACGCGGCGGCGGAGTCGGCGAGCGGCCTGACCCTGGCGGTCGCAGCGCACGCCGAACCGCGGCCGGCCGGCATCTCGGGGGAGAGCCGACTTCTCGACGCGCTTCGGCCCGACCCGAGGGTACGGGGACTGGCGGCCCAGCTCCTGCACGAGGTGTACCTGGTGAACAACCTCGCGGAGGCGGCGGCGAAGCACCGGGCCAATCCCGCGGGGCAGTTCGTGACGCCCGAGGGCTCGGTGGTCGGCCCGTCGTTCGTCCGGACCGCGCTGGGGCAGGAACACCGCCTGGAGGCGAACCGCCGGGCCTCGGCGGCGCTGGAACGGGAGTTCGCGGGGATCCGGCGAGGGCTCCGGGAGGGACGGCAACGAGCGGAGGAGCTGGCGTCTCGCGCGGCGACCGCTGCAGAGAGCCTCGAGGAGACGGATCGTCGCATCACCGCGGTGGCGGAGGAGATGGCCGGCGTGGAGGCGGAGCTGGGGAGCCTTCGGCGCGAAGAGCAGCTCGTCGCTGAGCGGGCCAGGGCAGCCGAGGCCTCGGCCCGCGCCGCCAGGGACCGGTTGGCGGCCGTGGGCCCAGCCGGTGAGCCAGACCTCGCCCCGCTCCCTCCGGTCCCGGAGCCCCCGCTGCACCTTCGTGTCGAAGTCGAATCCCTCCGACGGGACCGGGCCCGATTGGAGGCGGGAGTGTCGCGGGCCAGGCGGGAGATCGAGGAGCTCGCGGCGGAGGATCCGGTGGCCCTCCGCCGGGCCGTGGCGAAGGCAGAGGCCGAGCGGGTTGCGGCGGAGGAGAGCCTGCGGAACGCGGACGGCAATCTCTTCGGAGCACTGGCCGCGCAGCGGGCCACGGCGGCCCTGGCGCGGGAGGTGCAAGCTCGTCACGCCGAGGCGAACCGGGCGTGGCGCGACGCGGCCGCGGCGATCGACCGGCTTCGCCAGGAGCACGAGGAGGGAGACCGGGCCAGGCTGGACCTGGAGCGACGGATCGGGGAGGCGGAGCGACTTCTCCGGGCCGGACACGGGATGGAGCCGGAGAACGCGGTGAGCGGCCTGACGGAGGAAGACTCCGTGGAGTCGCTTCAGAGGCGATCCGAGCTGGTGGCCCGGCGGCTGGGACTCCTGGGGAGGGTCAACCTCCTCGCCGCCGGCGAGCTCCAGCCGGTCCAGGAGCGCCACGACTTTCTGATCCGGGAGCTGGAGGATGTGAAGGCGGCGCGGCGGGACCTTCGCGAGGTGATCCTGGACGTGGACCGACGGATGGTCGAGCTGTTCGATTCGGCCTTCCGGGACGTCTCCGACCGGTTCACCACCCTGTTCTCGGAGCTCTTCCCGGGTGGGGAGGGCCGGCTCATCCTGACGGAGCCCGGGAACCCGCTCAGCTCGGGCGTCGAGGTCGAAGCGAGGCCCGGACGCAAGCGGGTCAAGCGCCTGTCACTCCTGTCCGGGGGGGAGCGCTCGCTGGCCGCCCTGGCGTTCCTGTTCGCCATCTTCCGGGCCCGGCCCAGCCCGTTCTACCTGATGGACGAAGTCGAAGCCGCCCTCGACGACGTCAACCTCCACCGCTTCCTGGAGGTGGTGAAGGGGTTCGCCGAGCGGTCTCAGCTCCTGGTGGTGACGCATCAGAAGCGGACCATGGAGATGGCCGACAACCTGTACGGGGTCTCCATGGGTACGGGGGGAGCGTCGGCGGTAATCTCTCAGCGCCTGGCCGAAGTCACCGTCGGCTGAGAAGGCATCGCGCCCGTTCCAGGCCGAAAGGAGCCGTCGCATCGCCGTCGCGCTGGTCCTCGTCGTGGTCGCGTTGGTCGTGGTCATCGGGAGCGCGTCGTTCATCTCGGTCTCGCGGCGCCGCAGGGTTCCCCGGCCGGTCGCCGCGCCCTCGGCGGACCCAGGGGGCACGGCCACCCCGGCGGCCCCAGGTCTGGCCGGGCGGATCCGCTCGCTGTTCCGGGGGGGCCAGGCCACCGAGGAAACGTGGCGGGAGCTGGAGGATGCGTTGATCCGGGCGGACGTCGGCCCCGCGGCGGCCTCCGCCATCGTCGAGCGGGTCAAGGAGAGCTTCCAGCCCACGGAAGACCCCGCCGCGGTGGTGGCTCGCGAGGTGGCCGCAACGTTCGACGGCAACGACCGGTGGGAGCCGCCCCTGGGCTCCCCCGGCATCGTCATGGTCGTTGGCGTCAACGGGACCGGGAAGACCACCACGATCGGGAAGCTGGCCCACCTGCTGCGTCAGGAGGGCCGGTCCGTGAGCCTGGCGGCGAGCGACACCTTTCGGGCTGCCGCGGGGGAGCAGCTGGACACGTGGGCCACGCGGGCCGGGGCGCATCTCGTCGCCCAGGGCCGGGGTGCGGACCCCGGAGCGGTGGCCTTCGACGCCGTCCGGGCGGCCCGGGCCCGGGGGACCGACGTCCTGATCGTGGACACCGCGGGGCGTCTGCACACCCGCCAGCCCCTGATGGACGAGCTCAAGAAGGTCAAGCGGGTCCTGGAGAAGGCGGCGGGCCGGCCCGTCGACGAGGTTCTCCTGGTCCTGGACGCCACCACGGGGCAGAACGGGATCGCTCAGGCCAGGGCGTTCACCGAGGCGGTGGAGGTGACCGGCGTGGCCTTGACGAAGATGGATGGGACGGCCAGGGGCGGGATCGTCCTGGCGGTGCGCGAGGAGCTGGGTGTGCCGGTGAAGCTGGTCGGGACCGGGGAGGGCCAGGCCGACCTGGCCGTGTTCGACGCCGAGTCGTTCGCGCGACGGCTCATCGCCTGAGCCGCCCTGGAAGAAGACGTGGCGTCATGATCCCGGTCGGGCCACCGATCTTGCCCCGCGACACGGGCTCGGCGGAGGCCCGGAAGATGTGGCGCCCCACCCGGGAACAGCTCGCCGCGGCGGTGGACCAGCGGGTCTCCGACGTCATCGGTCCGGGGCTTCGCGTGCTGTTTTGCGGCATCAATCCGGGCCTGTACTCCGGCGCGGTCGGCCACCATTTCGCCAGGCCGGGCAACCGGTTCTGGAAGGCCCTGCACGCCGGCGGGTTCACCGGCCGCGTCCTCAGCCCGTTCGAGGAGCGGGAGCTGCTGGTGCTCGGCCTGGGGGTCACGAACCTGGTGGCCCGCACCACCAGGGGGGCCGGCGAACTCTCGCCGCACGAGCTCCGCCAGGGCGGCCGCCGGCTGCGCCGCAAGGTGTGCCGGCACCGCCCGGTGTTCGTGGCCATCCTGGGCATGACGTCCTTCCGGATGGCGTTCGGCCGGCCTGCCGCTGCGATCGGCCCCCAGGGTGAGAGCATCTGCTCGAGCCACCTGTGGCTCCTGCCGAACCCGAGCGGGCTGAACGCGCACTACCAGCTGGCGCACCTGGCAGCGGAGTTCGCTCGATTGCGGGAAGCGGTGGAGGGGTGATCCTCAGCCGGCTGCGCCGGGGATGACCAACCGGGCGAGCTGTCCGTTCCCGCCGGCCTGGGGCGTGCCCTCACCGCCCGGAGCGGCCTCGCTGGGGATTCGGACCCGGAAGGTGGATCCCTTCTCCGCCGCGGAGGAGACTTCGATGGAGCCGCCCATCGCATCGACCAGCCGCTTGGTGATGTAGAGACCTAGCCCGGCACCCTCCGCCTCCCTGGTCAGGACGTTCCCCCCCTGGTGGAAGCGGTCGAAGATCCTGGGCAGGTGCTCCTCGGTGATCCCGATGCCCTCGTCGTGGACCGCGATCTCGATGGTCCCGTCCGAGACGGCCGCTCGGACCGTCACCGGCGCGTCGGGCGGGGAGAACTTCAGGGCGTTCTCGACGAGGTTTCTAACGATCTGGTCCACCCGCTGTGGGTCGATCATCACGGTGCCGGAGTCCTGGGGCACCTCGACCCGGATGCGGGCCCTGGCCTCAGGGCCCACCGCTTCCACGGCCTCACGGAGGAACCGGTCGAGATCGGCTTCCTCGATGGACAGCCGGACCGTCCCCGCCTCGATCCGGGACACGAACAACAGGTCCTCGACCAGCCTGGCCAGCCGGGCGCTCTGCCGGTCGATGATGTTCATGAAGTTCGAGATCTGTTCGGCGCTCAGCCGGTCCTGGTTCCGCAGGAGCGTCTTGACGAAACCCCGGATGGCCGTGATCGGGGTGCGGAGCTCGTGGCTGGTGATGGCCACGAAATCCGACTTCATCTGGTCCAGCTCCTGGAGCCGGCTCATGGTCTCGCGTTGCTGGGACAGCAACCGGTTGCTGTGGGCCACAAGCGCCAACTGGTCGGCCAGCCGGGTCAACAATCCGAGAGAGCCCTGGTCGAAGGCGTCGAGGTCACTGCATTCGACGTCCACCACGCCGATGACCTCCTCGCCGATCCGCATGGGGGCGGCCATCTCCGAGCGCATGGCCGGGTCGACCTGGATGTACCCGGGGAACTTGGACACGTCCGCGACGATCAGGGGCGTTCCGGTCTGCGCGACCGTGCCCGTCACCCCCGACCCCACCGGGATGCGTTCCTCGTAGAAGGGCATGCCGTACATCCCCTTCACCATCAGTTCCTCGCCCTCGCACAGCAGGATGGAGAGCGTCTCGAAGCCGAGGTCCGGACCGATCGCCCCCACCATGAGCTGGATGGACGTGTCGAGGTCTTCCGCGGCGACCCCGGTGAGGATCGCGGTGTTGAACGCGGCCACCTCGCGACGGGCCGCCGACTCCCTGCCCGCCGCCTCCCGGAACCGCAGCGCCTGCTGCTCGGCGTTCTCGGCTTCGAGTGCGAGGGACTTCGCCATGAACCCGCCCACCAACGCGATGATCGCCTGGATGCCCACCCGGAACGCCACGTTGGCAGGGAGGAACGGGTACTTGTCGATGAAGGCCCCCCCGGAGATGCCCGCCACGGCGAACCGGTGGGCCAGGAAGACCTCGCGTCCGATCTCGTTCGCCAGCGTCAGGCCGACGGTGATCAGCGCGCCCTGCAGCTTGTACCGGATCGCTCCTTCCAGGGGCAGGATGTAGATGACGACCCACGTGAAGCCCTTCGGGTCGTAGCTGTAGACCCACGCCAGCGCCAAGATCACGGCGAGGTCGAGCGAGAACGCGCCCAGCCCCAGGCGGTGCATCGAGGGCAACGAGCGCACCCGCCCGGCCAGCATCCAGATCACGACGTTCCCGACCGCGAGCGCCCCAATGATGGTGTAGGCAAGGACCAGGACGGTGGTCGAAGCTCGAGGGGGCTGGCCGGTGTTCGTCTGGGAGACCAGGTAGACGCCAAGCCCGACCCCGAACCACCGGACCCGGACCAAGCCGCGCTCCAGGCGGCTGGCCTGCTCGAGGTCGTTGATCCGTCCGGTTACCATCGGCGAACTCCCGCCGGGGGCGGAGCCCCGCTCGGTACAATGGCTCCTTCCGCTAGCATACCCGCCGCACCAGCCTTTTCATTTCGATGTTCGACACGCTGAACAGCCGCTTCAATGCGGTCTTCCGAAAGCTCCGATCGCGGGGGAAGCTCCATCCCAAACAGGTGGATATGGCCCTCGCTGAGATCCGCACGGGGCTGCTCGACGCCGACGTGGCCCTCGATGTGGTCGAGGACTTCCTGTCGCGGGTCAGGGCCCGAGCGCTCTCCGACGAGGTCATGCGTTCGCTCACCCCGGCCCAGCAGGTCATCAAGATCGTCCGGGACGAGCTGACCACCACGCTGGGCGGCGAGCACCGTCCCTTCAAGCTTCCCGGTGTCAACCCCGTGGTGATCATGATGGCCGGCGTCCAGGGCTCGGGGAAGACCACGCACTGCGCGAAGCTGGCGCTGCACCTGAAGGAGAAGGGCAGACAACCGCTGCTTGTGGCAGCCGACCTGCAACGCCCCGCGGCGGTGGAGCAACTGTTCACGCTGGGCGGAGAGATCGGGGTCCCGGTGACCTCGGACGGAGGCGATCCGGTCAAGGTGGCGAAGAACGCCCTCAAGCAGGCCTCCCGGGATGGCTGCAACGTGGTGATCATCGACACGGCTGGACGGTTTCACGTCGATCCCGACATGATGAAGGAGGCTCGCCGGCTGAAGGACGTGTCGCATCCGCACCTGGTCCTGATGGCCTGTGACTCCATGACCGGGCAGGACGCTGTGGTCCAGGCTCGGGCGTTCATGCGGGAGATCGACCTCGACGGCTTCGTCCTGACGAAGATCGACGGCGACGCCCGTGGGGGAGCGGCCCTGTCGATCACCCACGAGACCGGCCGGCCCATCTTCTTCGCCGGAACGGGTGAGAAGCCGGGCGATCTCGAGCCCTTCTATCCCGACCGGATGGCGTCTCGGATCCTCGGGATGGGGGACGTCCTCACGCTGATCGAGAAGGCCGAGAAGGAGCTGGACCAGGACAAGGCTGCCGAAGCGGCGGAGAAGATGGCTCGCGAGCAGTTCACCCTGGAGGATTTCCTGACCCAGATGCGGGAGGTCAAGAAGCTCGGTCCATTGCAGGATCTCCTGGCCATGCTGCCCGGGGTCCCCGGAGCGAAGGAGCAGTTGAAGGACCTCCAGATCGACGAAGGCGAGCTGGGTCGGACCGAGGCCATCATCTGCTCGATGACGCCCGAGGAGCGCCGGAACCCCGCTATCATCGGCGGGAATCGCCGGCTGCGGATCGCTCGGGGATCGGGCACCACCACGCACGAGGTGAACGCGCTCCTCAAGCAGTTCGTCCAGGCGAGGAAGATGATGAAGTCCATGATGGGGATGGCCGGGTTCGGCGGCCGCGGCACGAAGGGAATGCGGCTCCCGAAGCTCCCCCCAGGCATGAACCTGCCGGGACGGTAGGGAGACGAGCAGCGAGAGCACATGTTCGCTTTCGGGTGAACGGCCTGCCGGCCGAGGAGCGACGCACATGGTGAAGATCAGGTTGATGCGGATGGGCGCCACGAAGCGTCCCTTCTACCGCGTGGTGGTGGCCGACTCCAGGAGCCCCCGGGATGGCCGGTTCATCGAGAACATCGGGAAGTACCACCCGCTGAACGACCCCTCGATCATCGAGATCGACGAGGATCGCGCCCTCTACTGGCTCTCGAAGGGCGCGCAGCCCACCTCCCAGGTGGAGAACCTCCTCAAGATCCGGGGCATCTGGGAGCGGTTCGACTCCACCCGGGCGAAGCAGAAGTCCGCGCCCGCCACCTGAACTCCCCGCCGTGAGAGAGGTCCTCGAGTACATCGCCCGGAACCTGGTTGACGATCCGGACGCGGTCGAGGTCACCGAGTCCGAGACCGACGGGACGGTGGTGCTGCGGCTGAGCGTGGCACCCGATGACGTGGGGAAGATCATCGGCCGGCGGGGGCGGACGGCCAGGGCCATCAGGGATGTCGTCCGCGCGGCCAGCACCCGATCGGGCGTCAACACCGTCGTCGAGATCGTGGGGTGAACGCCCAGCCCCGCTGGATCGCGGTGGGCCGGATCACCAGGGCCCACGGCGTGAAAGGCGAGGTCGCGGTGCTGCCGCTCTCAGAGGTGTCATCCCGGTTCGAACCCGGGTCACGGCTGTTCCTCGACCAGGACGACCACAGCGCCATCACCGTCTCCGGTTCGCGGCGGGACCGCCAGCGACTCCTGGTGTCGTTCGAGGGCCTTCCGGATCGAGATGCGGCAGAGGCCCTGGCCGGCCGCTATCTATTCGTCCCGGCGTCCTCCGCGCCGGAGTTGCCCGAGGGGGAGTTCTGGTCTCACCAGCTTGTCGGATGCGACGTGGTGATGGAGGACGGCCGCCCGGTGGGGACGCTTCGGGAGGTCATCGCGACCCAGGCGAACGATGTGTGGGCGACGGAAGGACCCCAAGGGGAGATCCTGATCCCCGCGCTCAAGGATGTGGTGGCGTCGGTGGACGTGGGGGCCCGGCGGATCGTGGTCCGGGAGGTCCCGGGCCTCACCGCACCGTGATCGCGATGCGGGTCGACATCCTGACCCTGTTCCCGGGCATCTTCGAGGGGCCGCTCCGGGAGAGCCTGCTGGGCCGGGCCATCGAGGCGGGTCTGGTGCGCGTCGGCGTCCACGACATCCGCGACCACACCGAGGACCCGCACCGTCAGGTGGACGACTACGGGTTCGGCGGGGGGCCCGGCATGGTCATCAAGCCGGAGCCGGTGTTCGATGCCGTCGAATCCCTGGGTGTGGGGGAGAATAGGGTCATCGTGCTGTCGCCGGCAGGCAGGCCGCTGACGCAGCAGATGGCGCGCGACCTCGCCACCCGGTCGTGGCTGGTGCTGGTGTGCGGGCGGTACGAGGGGGTGGACGAGCGGGTGGTCACCGGTCTGGACGCCGAGGAGATCTCGATCGGGGACTTCGTCCTGGCAGGAGGGGAGGTCGCCGCGCTGGCCCTGCTGGAGGCCGTCACCAGGCTCATCCCCGGGGTCGTCGGGAACGAGGAGTCCCTGGGCGAGGAGTCGTTCGAACGGGGTCTGCTCGACTACCCGCACTACACCAGGCCCCGGGACTTCCGGGGGATGGCGGTGCCGCCGGTCCTGCTGTCGGGCGACCACGCCAAGATCGCCGAGTGGCGGCGCCAGGCCGCTCTCGACAAGACCAGGCGCAACCGCCCCGACCTGCTGCCGGAGGAGCGGGAGCCCGGCCGGGACCTCCCCTGAGAAGGGTCGCCCCGCCCCGGTGCTAACATGGGTGGCCGCATCACCCTCTTCTTTCGAAACCCGGGCCAGCTGCGCATGAACAAGACCGACCTCATTGAGAAGCCACGTTTGCGCGACGATCTGCCGGATTTCCGTCCCGGCGACACCCTCCGCGTCCACGTGCGGGTGGCCGAGGCGGGCCGGGAGCGGATCCAGGTCTTCCAGGGGGTGGTGATCAGGCGCCAGAACGGTGGGCTCCGGGAGACGTTCACCGTCCGCAAGGTCTCCTTCGGCGTCGGTGTCGAAAGAACGTTTCCACTGCACTCGCCAACGATCTCCAAGATCGAGGTCATGACCCACGGCCGCGTCCGCCGGGCCAAGCTCTATTACCTCCGGGAGCGCCGCGGGAAGCGGGCCCGGATCCGGGAGCGCCGCGAGCCTCGGGACTCTGTGGCGGCCCGCGCCGGCGGCTCGGCTCACGATGACCAGGGAGAACAGCCGGAGCAGGCATAGCCATGCCGGCCGGGCCGCCTCCCGACTCCTCGTCCGAAGAACGTCCGCTCCGCCCGGATGGAGTCCCTCCCGCGCGGGCTGTGAGGGACCCGGTTTCCGCGGAGGACATCTGGGGCGAGCAGGATGCGGCTCAGGCCTCGATGCGGTCGCGGGCATCGGTGGTGCACGCCGATCCATTCACGACGACGGTTGCCCCCAGAACCGATGCGTCGGGGCCCGAAGCAACTGGCGTTCCATCCGACGGGGTAAGCGTGCCCGGTCCAGCGAAAGCGTCGGAAGAAACGCCCGCCAAGGCGACGTCCGGGGGCGATTCGCCCGAGGACAGGAGCGAGCGCAAGGGCGGGGTGGGCTTCCTGCGGGAGCTGCCGGTCCTGCTGCTGGTGGCGTTCCTGCTGGCGCTGCTGATCAAGACGTTCCTGGTTCAAGCGTTCTTCATCCCGTCCGAGTCGATGGTGCCGACGCTGGAGATTGGCGACCGTGTCCTGGTGAACAAGGTCGTGTACCATCTCCACCCGCCACGCCGAGGCGATGTCATCGTGTTCTCGGATCCCCACCCGGAGCCGCAGCCTCACCGCAATCCAGCTTCGGCTTTCGTGCACTGGCTGTCCGAGGGGTTCGGCGTCTCCACTACGCCGGACAAGGACTTCATCAAGCGTGTGATCGGTCTCCCGGGGGAGACCGTCGAGATCCACCGCGGCATCGTGTATATCGACGGCAAGGCGCTCGACGAGCCGTATCTGACTCAATCCGCCCGTCAGATCAACGACTTCGGCCCGGTGAAGGTTCCGCCGGCGAGCCTGTTCGTGATGGGGGACAACAGGCAGAATTCGAACGACTCGCGGTTTCCCACGCTCGGTTACATCCCCGAGAGCAAGGTGATCGGCCGGGCCTTCGTCATCATCTGGCCGCCCTCGCGGGCTCGATTGTTGCACGGACTGTGACCGGCTGTCCTCGGTCGGCTGCTGCGGCGGGCCGGCCCACAGCGGCCCTCGACCAGTACGAACGGCGGCTCCGGGCCGAGGGCTTCGCCCTCGTGGCCGGGGCCGATGAGGCGGGGCGGGGTGCCCTGGCGGGTCCCTTGGTGGCGGCCGCGGTGATCCTCTCCGAAGGGTTCGACTGCTACGGCCTGAACGATTCCAAGCAGCTCACCCCAGCCGAACGAGACCTGTGGTTCGACCGGATCCGGACAGGCGCGGTGGCGGTTTCGGTGTGCAGGGCCTTCCCGCGCCGGATCGACCATCGCGGACTGCACAAGTCGAACAAGTCACTGCTGGGCCAAGCCGTCACGCGACTCCCGGTGCAGCCGGACTTCGCCCTGATGGACGGGTTCGCGCCTCGGACGATGCGTTTGCCCCACCTTTCGATCCGCAAGGGCGACATGGTGTCATGGACCGTGGCTGCTGCCTCCGTGGTGGCGAAGGTCACCAGAGACCGGATCATGGACCGGTACCACCGACGGTTCCCTCAGTACGGGTTCGACCGGCACCGTGGGTACGGGACGGCGTCGCACCGAGCGGCCATCGCGGAGTTCGGACCGTCGCCGATCCACCGGATGTCGTTCAAGGGGATGGACCTGTGGGCGACCGATCCGGACCTGTACCGACGGCTCTACGCCCGGGAGGACCTCCTGCGGGCCTACGGGATCCTGCCGCCGCTGGTGGATGGCGGAAGCGGCGACGGGGCGAAGGGTTGAGCGAGCGACCGTGAGCGAAGAGGACCTCGAACGGTTCGAAGACGACATGGAGCTCCGCCTGTGGCGGGAGTATCGCGACGTCCTGCCGATGTTCGCCTATGTCGTGGAGACCGAGCGCCGGTTCTACCTGGCGAACGCGGTGGAGCTCACGCCGCACGAGGGCCCCGGCGATCCATGGTTCGAGGTGATCCTCTCCGACGCTTGGGTGTGGGACATGTACCGTCCCGCCAGGTTCGTCAGCCGCGTCCGGATCGCCACCACCCACGACGTCAACGTCGAGGAGCTGGTGCGCAAGGAGGTCACTGCCGAGGACGCCCTGGAGATCCGGGACACGCCAGGGGAGACCGAACGGCCCTAGTCGCCACGGAACCGCCGGGCGAAGGTCGTGTCAGAGGCCCGGGTCATCATCTGGGGCGACGTGGACGAGACGGCCCCGCACCTGACGCTCGGCGAAGCCGGGGAGTCGGCAGCCCTGGCCCACTACGCCGGGTCGGGCTACCGGCTGGTTGCGCGGAACTGGCGGATCGGCATCGGCGAGGTCGATCTGATACTGGCCCGAGGCGGGACCCTCGTCTTCTGTGAGGTGAAGGCGCGGCGAGGATCGCGATTCGGCGGCCCCTATGAGGCGGTCACGTGGCGCAAGCAGCAGAAGCTGCGCCGCCTGGCCGAGGCGTTCCTGGCCACCTCGCCGATGAACGAACTCGATGTCCGGTTCGATGTCGCCAGCGTGTCGGTCGGGCCGGATGGACGGGTTTCGGTCCACCTGTTCGAACACGCCTTCTGACGGAGGCGCTCGCTTCGGCTTTCGGACGACACGTCCCGAAGCCATCGCCCCTGGTCAGAGCCTGTCCGGCCAGTCGCTGTCGGTGGCTCGGGCTACGGTGGCCGAGATGTACGGGAGGGTGTTCGGCGTGGCCGTGATCGGGGTTCGCGGCCACATCATCTCGGTCGAGGCGCATGTGGGACGGGGCCTGCCCGCCCTCTCGCTGGCCGGCTTGCCGGGGGCGGGCGTCCAGGACGCTCGGGAGCGGGTCAGGCCGGCCGTCGAGGGGAGCGGCCTGGAATGGCCGCTCCGCCGTGTGGTTGTCAATCTTTCCCCCGCCAATGTGCGGAAGGATGGACCGGGGTTCGACCTTCCCCTCGCTCTCGGTGTGCTGGTCGCATCGGCCCAGGTGCCCGCGGGGCCGGCCGGTGACTACGCCTTCGTCGGCGAGCTCTCGCTGAAGGGCGAGCTTGTGGCGACGCCCGGCGTGCTCGCGGCGACCATGGCGGCCGCCGACGCGGGCCTCACCGGGATCGTCGTGCCGGAACCCAACTCGGCCGAGGCCCGCCTGGTCGAAGGGCTGGAAGTGGTGCCCGTTCCTTCCCTGGCGGCGGCCGTCGAGTTCCTGAGGGGAAGGTGGAAACCCGAACCCTCGAGGGCGCCCCCGGAGGCTCGCTCCGAAGCGCTTCATCTGGACGCAGACTTCTCGGAGATCAGGGGTCAGGTCGTGGCGAGGCGTGCGCTGGAGATCGCGGCGGCCGGGGGGCACAACACGCTCATGGTGGGGCCCCCCGGAGCGGGAAAGACCATGCTGGCCAGGCGGCTTCCGACGATCCTCCCCGTCATGACCCGACAGGAGGCGCTCGAGGTGACCCAGCTTCACTCCGTCGCCGGCATCCTGGCGGGTGGCGGGTTGATGGAGCAGAGACCGTTCCGGGCGCCCCACCAGTCCATTTCCATGCCGGGCCTCCTGGGCGGCGGCTCGGGATTCCTCCGCC
>DHWM01000122.1:735-5513 GCA_002413185.1 Actinobacteria bacterium UBA5182 | reverse complement strand
TGATTACTGAACCAACGGCTACCCAGTCGGGATGGTCGGCACGGACATCCTCAAGCGGCAGCTGCAGACTGAGTCGTTCCTCCTCCAGCTGCGCTCGCGTTCGGGGCAACGCTGGGGAAGAGAGCGGTTCGCTCTTCAAGCGGGTTACGAGTGCACTTAATCTGGCCCCATGCCGCTCGACGTCGATCGCTCGCCGAGCGCGAACACGGCGTTGCTCGGCGAACTGATCTCGCCTGTATCCGCGATTCGCAAGGAAGAGAGCGCTAGCGAAGGACAGTGCCGCAGCGCCTGCGATTGGCAGGCCTTCACCTTCAAGGATACGAAGAACTGACCCGCCAGGCGCCAAGGTCGCTTCACGTGCGGCGGCGCAAGCGCGATCGTAGGAACTCGGATCGGACTTCTTCCACACCCCAACGGGTTCTGATACGTCGCCCACCGTGACTTGGCTGTCAGAAGAGTCGTCCACGGTCCCAAGAAGGCGGGCGGCCTCGGCTACCGCCGGCGCGTTCGTCCCACCACACAACCTCAGCGTCGCTCACTGGGGCGCCCGGCGTCTGAGCCCTGGCCGTCCCGGAGAAGGTGAAGAGCCACGCGGTCAAAGCGAGACCTGCCAGCCCCCACGAAACGCGGGTAGTCATTCACCCACCTCCCTTGCCCCAAATCGGGTGTCGAAGCTCTTCTACGCCCTGATGAGGGACAGGGCAACCCCCTCGGCAAACTTCGTCAAGGAGCGTTGCGGCCGTGCCTCGCGATCGTCGGCGGCAGGACCTTCCTCTGGTCGACGACGTTCCCGCTCTCGCTCACGTGGGAGGCGTTCGAGCAGAAGAACGGCGCGGCCACGATGGCGGAGATGCGGGCGCGCATCGAACGGTACCGGCGCGCGCCCGGCCGCCCCAACGAGGACCACCAGGTCGGCTGCCTCATCATCGAGCAGCCGTGGTTCCTCGCTGAGCCGGACTGGATCCCAGCGCCGGCCGACTGGCGGCCGAACATCGTCCAGGGCAAGACCTACGACCTCGAGTCGGAGATCGGGCGCCGGCTGTGGGACGAGGTGCGTCAGGGCGTCGTGACTTCGGCGCTCACGCCCCGGGAACGCGCAATCGCATCGAGTCGATCCAGCGACGGCCGCGCCTGGAGTCGCTCGAAGATTTCCCTCGCCTCGGCCACGAGGGGTCCTGCTTGCTCGTCCCGGTCCGTCCCGAGCAGCCAGGCGGCGTGCTCGGCCAGCGCAGTCCCCAGGTCGAACGGATCGGGGATCTGCCGGAAGGTGCGC
This sequence comes from Actinobacteria bacterium UBA5182, assembly GCA_002413185.1. Lineage (GTDB taxonomy): Bacteria > Actinomycetota > UBA4738 > UBA4738 > UBA4738 > UBA5182. Next base: position 4,240 of record DHWM01000122.1, on the reverse strand, counting down.
TCCGCCGCTCCGAATCCTGGTTCCACGGGATCGTCCTCGCCGCGGAGGACGGCCAGGCGGGCCGCGAACCTGGCCGCGTGCCCCCGCAGGGAGGGCATCACCTGGCCGGGCCATGCCTCCTCGACGATCGCCAGCAGCTCCTGGACGGTGTCGCGGTCGTCGAGTTCCAGGGCTGCCTCGACGGCCTGCACCCAGACCCGCTTGACGCCCTGATTGGTGAGCCCGTAGCGGGCCCGTTCCCGGACCGCATCGAGGGCGACGTCCAGGGCCTCCCTTGGCTTGCCCTCGCCTCGCAGGACCTCGGCGCTCACCACCGCATGGAACAGGCGCATCTCCGGGTTCTCGGACGTGGCCAGGCTCGCGCTGCCGTCGAGGAGCTCACGGGCGTGCGGCAGTGCCCCGCGGCGGACGTGCAGCGCTGCAAGGTCGATCAGCGGACCGGCCGCCATCTCCAGCGCCATGAGCTCATCGGTCCGGCGAGCTTCGTCCGCCCAGGCCTGAGCCAGGTCCCATTCGCCGGCCAAGAGCAGCGTCGCAAGCGCGCCGGTCAGCCAGCTGACCTCCTGCACCCTGTCCCCAGCTCGTCGGGCGAGCTCCAGTGCCTGTCTGTTGAGCTCGAGCATCTCCGCGACCCTGTCCTGGGCTTCGTAGACGACCGACAGGTTGTTGTAGGCGCGGAAGGCCGCACCGAGGAATCCGTGCTCCAGGGCGACCTCGAGCGCCCGTTGGAGGAGCGTCGACGCCTCGTCCAGCCGGTCCAACCTGATCAGTCCGATCGCCTTGCTGCTCAGGGCGTGCGAGTAGGTCTCCCGAAGCTCGAGGTGCTCCGCCAGCTCCAGGGCCTCGTCCAGCGCGGGCAGGGCCTCCTCGTACCGACCCGCGACCGCCAGGAAGCGGCCCAGCTGCGCCGCCACCAGGGCACGATCGGGGTCCGGCTCGTCCGCGGAGAGCACGGCATGCGAACGCTGCATGCGCTCGATCCCCTGCTCGAGGAACCCCCGCTCGAACTCCACCTCGGCCAGCCGCGCCTGGACCCGGGCGGCCGGATGAGTCTGCCCCGCGTCCGCGAACAGCCTGGTCGCCTCCTCGAAGCTCGCCGTCGCGTCATCGGGGTGGCCCATCTGGTGGGCCATCTCGCCGGCCCGCTCCACCAGCTCCGCTCGCTCGAGCGCGGAATCCGTCAGCTCCGCGGCTCGTCGGAAATAGCTCTCGGCCTCCTCCGCCGCGGCGAGGGATGCGGCTCGGTCGGCCGCCCGGACGAGCATCCGTCGGGCCTGGTCGCGGATCGCTCGCGAGTCTTCGGCCTCGGGCGCCAGTCGATACGCCTCGACGTAGTGAGAGGCCACCACCTCGACGATCTCCTCCTCGTCCTGGCCCCAGGCCTGCTCGAGGTAGTGCGCCACCTCGAGGTGCTTGGTCTTGCGGTCCCGCTTGGCGAGCGTCTCATAGGCGACCGTGCGGACGAGGTCCTGGAGGAAGCCGTACTGGCCCCGCTCCGGCGAGCGGGGGTCGGCCTGCACCGACAGGACCTCCTTGGCCACCAGTGAGGCGAGAAGCGGATCGAGGTCGCGTTCCGGCAGGCCCGAGAGCGCTGCGAGCGCCGCCCTCGTGAAGGTCTTGCCGAGCACCGACGCGTCCTGAACCAGCCGTCGCTCCTCCGGCCGGAGCCCATCCAGGCGGGCTGCGATCAGGCCGTGCAGCGTCTCGGGGACGTCCAGCGCGTCGATCGGCCCGACGGGTCGGTAGTACGGCCCATCCTGCACGAGGAGCCCCCGGTCCAGGAGCATCCGGACGGTCTCCACCGCGTACAGCGGCACCCCCTCGGCCCGCGCCAGGATCTGCTCCGTGAGCTCCGGGGGCAGTCCCGGGACCAACCCGGTGAGCAGGCTCTGCATAGCGCCCTGTGGGAGCGGCTCCAGATAGATGGAGGTCGCGTTGCGCCGGGAGGCGGCCAGCGGTGCGGTCTCGGCTCCGGGCCGAGCCAGCGCCATCACGAAGATCGGATGCGAACGGGACCACTCGAGCAGGTAGTCGATGAACTCGAGCAGCGAGGCGTCCGCCCACTGGAGGTCCTCGAAGACCATGAGGACCGGGTCCTGGTCGGTCAGCCGCTCGAAGAACAGGCGCCATCCGGCGAACAGGTCGGTCTTGTCCGACGCGACCCGATCCTCCAGGCCGATCAGGTGGGCCAGTCGCGGTTTGACGAAGGCGCGGTCCTCGGGGCTCTGCACGTATCGCTCGACGGCCTCGTGGAGCTTGATCAGGGCCGAGCTCCGGTCCTCGCCCTCAAGGATCCCGGCCCGGCCCCGCACCATCTCGGCCAGGGCCCAGTACGTGACCCCTTCCCCGTACGCCAGGCACCGGCCGCGATGCCAGAAGAAGAGCCGCTCGAGGCCGTCCATGTACTTGAAGAACTCCCAGCCCAGGCGGGACTTGCCGATGCCGGCGATCCCCGTCACCTGGACCAGGTGGGCCTTGCTCTCCTCGACGCAGGCGTGGAATAGGTCCTTGACCAACTTCATCTCGCGATCGCGGCCGACGAAGGGCGGCTCGAGGCCCTCGGACTTCATCAGGCCGCCTCGCCCGGCCGTCACGCGAAGGGCCCGGGAGAGCCGAACCGTCTCCTTCTTGCCCTTGAGCTGCTGCTCGCCCGCGTCGTCGTACGCCACAGCGGCCTCGGTCGCCCTGCGAGTCGCCTCGGCCACGAGAACCGTGCCGGGTTCGGCGGCCGACTGGATCCGCGAGGCGGTGTTCACGGCGTCTCCCGCCACCATGCCCTGGCCGGTCACCCCGAGGTTCACGGTGACCTCGCCCGTCAGGACTCCCGCCCGGGCCCGCAGGTCCGGAGCCGCCAGGTCCGCTCCCAACTGGGCCACGGCATCCACCAGCTCGAGCGCGGCTCGTACAGCCCGCTCGGCGTCGTCCTCCTTGGCGACCGGCGTGCCCCACACGGCCATCACCGCGTCGCCGATGAACTTCTCGACGACGCCGCCGTAGCGTTCGATCAGCATCCGAGAGGTCTCAAAGTAGCGGGAGAGGATCTCCCGCACCTCTTCCGAGTCGCGCGACTCCGAGAGCGTCGTAAACCCCACGAGGTCGGCGAACAGGACGGAGACCAACCGACGCTCGGTCTCTGGTTGGGTGGCGGGCGAAGACGGGGGCACGGAAGCTCCAGGAGCCGCGGCCTCACCGGGCATGGCCGCGCCACAGGTGTCGCAGAACCGGAAACCGGGCGGCACTCCGTGGCCGTTCGGACAGGCCGAAGCGAGCGGGCTACCACAGACGCCACAGAATCGGGCCTCGGCCCGAGCTTCCGCGCCACAGGCAGAGCAAGTAAGCACGGAGCACGAGTCTACGCCTGCCCTCTCCCGCCGCGGTAGTCCTGCCTGCTTTCGAACTGGCAGGGTGTCCACTTCCTCAGACCTCGACGCGGTGTGGGGGGGGTGTGGCCCCTGTGGAGTGGGGCGGGAAGGACTCGAACCTTCGACCGGCGGATTATGAGTCC
>DHWM01000122.1:0-515 GCA_002413185.1 Actinobacteria bacterium UBA5182 | reverse complement strand
ACCGGCGGATTATGAGTCCGCTGAGACGGGTTGCCGTGACCTGCGACGATGCCCACGAAACGGCCGCTGACCTGCCAGTTTCGTTACTCAGCGGTTCCCGTCGTTTCCGGTCGTTTCTCGACCTCGTGCGGCCTGGATGCGTCCTGGGAGAAATCCTCGCCGTGGTGGGGGGCGCTCTGACCTCGGTTGGTGAAATGATCTGCGATCCCCACCAGCCGACGCCCGTTCCCCGCTCTCCGCCATCGCCTTGAGAAGCTCCCCGGCCTTGCGGGCGACCTTGTAAATGGCCTGCCAGCGGGAGGACTGGTCGGGGGTAACGCCGAGGGCTCCCTGGGAGTGACACCCAAGTCCGCAAGAATCACCGCGGGGGATTCTTGGTTTCCTCCCGCTGGACGGCCGTGGCGGCCCCCAGGAGCCTCTACAAGGGCACGGAGGATAGAAGTGGGCATTCCGTTACCTACCCTTCACCTTCTCCACCTTCAAGCGGCGGCCGTGTCGGCACCAGGAGCCTCTAC
>DHWM01000161.1:22158-23834 GCA_002413185.1 Actinobacteria bacterium UBA5182 | reverse complement strand
GTGTACAAGCCACGGGCCGGAGAGGCTCCCCTGTGGGACTTCCCCGAAGGGACGCTGTGCCACCGGGAGGTTGCCGCGTTCGTCCTGGCCGAGCGACTGGGCTGGCCCAACGTGCCGCTGACCGTTCTCCGGGACGGCCCCCACGGCGTGGGCTCCGTCCAACTCTTCGTCGAGGCGGACGCCCGTCAGCACTTCTTCACCCTGCGAGAGGGCCGTCCGGAGGATTTCCGGGCGGTGGCGGCATTCGACGTGGTGGCGAACAACGCGGACCGCAAGGGCGGGCACTGCCTCCTGGCGCCGGACGGAACGATCCGGGTCGTCGACCACGGGGTGTGCTTCTCCACGGACACGAAGCTCCGCACGGTGATCTGGGATTTCGCGGGGGACACGCTCCCACCCGCCGTCATCGAGAGCCTGACCCGGGCCTGCGGCGAGCTCCGGTCGGGGGAGCTCCGGGCCGAGCTGCTCGAGCTCCTCACCCGGAGTGAGGTCGACGCCGTGGCCAGGCGGACCGAGGCGCTCCTCCGGGCGGGGCGGTTCCCGTATCCCACGCACCCCCGGGCGTATCCGTGGCCACCCGTCTGAACAGGCAGCCCAGGATTTCACGCCGAGCGACGCCGGAACGTTCTTCTGTCGTGATGCCGAGGCCGAGAGGGGAGGGGTTCATCGTGCAGTCGCGCGCCGGTCCCGTTGCGCTCCCTCCATTCGAATCGTTCCTGGAGGAGCACCGGGAGATCGTCTATCGCTTCCTGGCATCGACCGTCGGCCCGGTGGAGGCCGACGACTGCTTCCAGGAGACGTTCCTGTCGGCGCTCCGGGCCTACCCGAAGCTGCCGGCCGGGTCGAACCTGCGCGGGTGGATCCTCACCATCGCCACGCGCAAGGGCATCGACTCGGCTCGGGCCCGGAACCGCCGGGCCCTGCCCGTCGGTGACGCAGGGGAGGCGTTCGAACGATCGACATTGGGTGTTCGAGGCACCGACCTGGAATCCGGAGAGGATGGGCTGTGGGCGGCCGTGCGGGACCTCCCGGTTCGACAGCGGGCGGCGGTGGTCCACCGGTTCGTCCTGGATCGCTCCTACGCCGACGTCGCCGCGGCCATGGGCGGGTCGGAGGAAGCCGCTCGAGCGAACGTCTATCAGGGGCTGAAGAAGCTCCGGGAGGTGCAGGCACATGCGAACGGATGAGTTGAAGCGACTGGGAGATCACGTCGATTTCGACGAGCGGTCACAGAAGGCCGCGGCGGCCCTGGTGGAGGCAGCGTCATCACGGGGCCTGCTGGACGTGGCGTACGAGTTCGTCGATTCGCCGTTCGGCCCGCTTCTGGTGGCGGTCACGAAGCACGGACTGGTCCGGCTCGAATACCCCGACCACGACCTGGACGTGACGCTCCAGGAGCTTTCGGAGGAGGTGTCGCCCAGGATCCTGCGGTCGGCCGGTGCCACGGAGGACATCCGCCGGGAGCTCGACGAATACTTCGCCCGGAAGCGGCAGGTCTTCGGGGTCCCGGTGGACTACTCGCTGGTGCGAGGGTTCGTCCGTCGGGTGCTTCAGCGAACGGCCAGGATCCCGTTCGGAGCCGTGGCGACGTACCGGGAGGTGGCGGCCGGGGCGGGGAGCCCGAGGGGGATGCGGGCGGCGGGGAACGCGCTCAGCGCCAACCCCATCCCCATCGT
>DHWM01000161.1:17796-21811 GCA_002413185.1 Actinobacteria bacterium UBA5182 | reverse complement strand
AGGGTGGCCCGGCTGGCCACGGCCGACGCCGGCGGCATCCCTCACGTCGTGCCCTGTGTGATGGCCGTGGAGGGCGACACGGTCTATTCGGCGGTGGACGCCAAGCCGAAACGGTCCCGCCGGCTGAAGCGCCTGGCGAACATCCGGGCAAACCCCAACGCCGAGATGGTGGCGGACCACTACTCCGAGGACTGGAGGGAGCTGTGGTGGGTTCGGGTCGGAGGTTCGGCCCGCATCCTCGAAGGGGGATCCGAGTTCGACCGGGCGCTCTCGCTGCTGGCGGCGAAGTACGCGCAGTACTCGGAGGATCCACCGGCGGGCCCGGTGATCGCTCTCGATGTGGTCCGGTGGTCGGCGTGGGCGGCCTCGCCCTCGGCTTGACGGCCCCACCGCCTGTTCGATATTCCTCGAACGTCAACCCCTCCTACATCAAGCTGGTCGGCTCGGGGCTGCTCCTTGGGTTCGGCAGCGTCGTCTACAACATCAACCAGGTAAGCCTGCGCCAGGCCATCACCCCGCATCGGATGCAGGGGCGGATGAACGCCACGATGAGGTTCATGGTGTGGGGGACGATGCCGATCGGCTCGTTCCTGGGCGGGATCCTCGGCAACACCATCGGACTGCGACCCACGCTGGCAGCGGCCCATGACGGCCGGTCGAATCCGGGTAGCGCACCGCTCCGGGGCCGAAGACGGCCTGTACCATCGAACGAGTGAGCCAGAACCCCCCCGGCGATCCGCCACCGCCCTTCCCGCCGAGCCCCGTCGCCGGAGACCCCGCAGAACGCCGGTCCGGCCTGGCCATGGAGACGTGCTACCGCCACCCCCAGGAATTCACCGGTGTTCACTGCACCAGGTGCGCTCGCCCGATCTGTCCGGATTGCATGCGGCCGGCGGCGGTCGGCTACCAGTGTCCCGAGTGCGTGGCCGAGGCTCGCCGGACCGCTCCGCGTCGCAGATTGCGGCTCCAGTTCTTCCTGGGACGGCCCGGTTCGATCACCACCCTGCTCCTCGGCGTGAACATCCTGGTGTTCCTGATCGAACTTGCCACGGGGGCGGCCGGCGGCATCTGGTCGGGGGGCAGCCCCCAGAAGCTGGTCGACATGGGCGCGCTTTACGCTCCCGCGGTGGCCCAGGGCCACCAGTACTGGCGGCTCATCACCATGATGTTCCTGCACGTCAGCATGCTCCACATCCTGTTCAACATGTACGCGCTGTACCTGTTCGGCTTTCTGATGGAGAGCGCGCTGGGCCGGCTCCGCTACCTGACGATCTATTTCGTGTGCGGGTTCCTGGCGGGCGTGACCTCGTTCCTGTACTCGACGCCGGGGGTTCCCGCGGCCGGCGCGTCGGGGGCGATCTTCGGCCTCCTGGGCGCGTGGACCGTGTACACATTTCGGCGAAGGGACACCGCGTTCGGCGCGGCCAACTTCCGGTGGGCGCTCACGCTGATCGGGCTGAACGCCGTCATCACGCTGTCGATCGGCAGCATCGACAAATACGCCCACATCGGAGGGCTCATCAGCGGGGTGGTTGCCGGCGTCCTGGCCGAACGGATCGGGCCCGCCCGGCTCCGAACGCTCATCCAGGTGGGTGGGTTCACCGCCATGGTTGTGGTCGGGGTGGCTCTGACGGCCTTTCGGGTCTCGGCCCTCAGCTAGCCGCGGGCGGGCCGCTCAGGCCGAGCACCGCACGGACAGCACCGGCGGGAGATGCGCTGCCACCGTGACCCACGTCTCTCCCCCGTCGCCCGAGCCGAACACCTCACCGGACTCGGCCCCGAAGTACAGGCCGAGCGGCTGCCGCCCGTCGTGGCCGAACGCCTGCCGAAGGACGGTGAAGTATCCCGAGGGGAGACCGCTCTGCGTCGGCCACCACGTCTCCCCTCGGTCCTCGGTCCGGAACACCCGGAGCTGGGCGTCAGGCGTGACCCGATCGAAGTCGCCCCGCAACGGGATCACGTAGGCGCGGTCCGAATCGTTCGGATCGGCCACCAGGGGGAACCCGAAGTCCGAGGGCAGCCCGTGGTCAAGCCCGACGTCCTCCCACGTTTCCCCAGCGTCGTCGGAGCGGTACACGCCACCGTGGAACTGCATGTAGATCGTGGTGGGCTCGAGCGGCGAGCGGTGCATGTTGTGCACGCACAGGTCGGTCGCCCCCTCCCGCGCATCCTCCGGCATGTATCGGGCCACCAGGCCGGTGTTGCCTCGCCGCCACGACTCGCCCCCGTCCTCGCTCAGCCATACCCCCGCCGCCGAGATGCCGATCGCCAACCGCGAGGGATCGCCGGGCCAGGTGCAGATCGAATGCAGGCACAGACCCCCGAACCCGCCTTCCCAGCTGGGCCGGCTGGGGTCGTCCCACAGCGGCCGGTTCAGCTCCCAGGACCGTCCACCGTCGATGCTCCGGAACAGCGCGGCCGGGGCCACCCCGGCCCACACCACGCCCGGCTCCGCGCCCGGCTCGATGACCCAGATCCTGGAGAGGGACGCCCCGGCCTCTTCGGGGAACGAAGGGCCCTCCGCCTGCTCCCATTCCCCACCGGGATCCCGGGCGAAGTACAGGCGGGGGCCGAACTGTCCGTGCGTCACCGACGCGAAGTACGTTCCCGAGCGGGGATCGCGTGTGGCGTATTCGACCACCTGCCCCTCGAACAGCCGGGTCACCACATCCATCCGATCCCCCCGCGGCCCCCGCAGGAGGAACAGTCCTTTCCGCGTACCCACCAGGAGCTCGGCTTGCTCGTCGGGCTGGGGCGCGATGGTGGCCGGCTTCGGCTCCACGGCGGTGGCGAGGGCGCCCCCGGAGATCGCCGGCAGCACGTGGATGCGGTCCGAGGGCGTGACGACCTGGCTGAGGCCGGTGCGCTCGCCGTTGACGAACAGGTTGACGTGAGGCCTGACCTCACCGCGCTCGTCCAACACCCAGCCGGCCAGCCGGGGGTGCTCGCGCTCCAGACGGCGGATGACCTCGCCGAGCGTCGAGCCGTCGATGTCGAGAATGCTCTGCCCGCCGGCCAGCTCGCGAAGGGGCGATCGAAGGCTCACCTCGGCCACGGATGGGAAGTGTACTCCGGCCTCCCTGCCGCCTCCCCGTTCGGCCTGAGGACCTATCCGGCTGCTCCTGCGGATGCGACGCCTCCGGGCGCTGCTGGCCGAGGGACCGGGCGAGGGCGCGCTGAACTAGCGCGCGTTCCGCGAACCTCAGCCGGGGCGGAACGGCGGCAGGTCGTCACCCTCCCCCGAGATCGGGGCGTATTCCATCCCCGTGACATCCGCCAAGCGGCGCGACACCCGGTTGAACCCGTCGCGGTCCCAGGACTCCACGGACTCGGTGACGTGCCCGTCCTCGACCAGGAACAGGGTTGGCACGACCCGGATCCCGTATGCGTTGGAGAGCTCGTACGGCGGGAGGTCCGAGATTCGTTCGAACGACATCCCGAAGCGCTGGTCGAACGTGGCCAGCTTCTCCTCGGGATCCTGGCCGATGCCGATGATCCGTCCCGGGTAGGCGTGGGCGAACGTCTGCGTCTTGGGGGCCACCATCTGACAGACCGGACACGTCACCTTGTAGAAGAACAGGGCCAGCGGTCCGTCCGAGAAGGCGACTCCGGGGATCGATGGCGCTGCCGAACCGGGAGCCAGAGCGGTCACTCCGCAAGCGTAGCGGTTTGTTGCGCGTGCCCCCGGGTGGAATGCTGTCGCGGCATGCCCGACGAGGACAAACCAGGGAGGCGGGATGACTGACTCGGCACTGTTCATCGGATGGGGGGCGACGGCCGCGGGGCGGGAGCGCAAGTCGGTGGAGCTGTTCGGCGAGTCCCTGAAGTACCTGGCCGGGCTGGTCGAGAAGGGCCGGATCGCTTCCGTCGAGCCCTTCTTCCTGGAGCCGCACGGTGGCGATCTGGAGGGGTTCTTCCTGGTTCGAGGCGACCTCGAGGAGCTCAACCGCATCCGGGGCGAGGACGAATTCCAGCGGCTGGCCGTACGGGCTCAGGTGGTCACGCAGAGCTTCGG
>DHWM01000161.1:12209-17612 GCA_002413185.1 Actinobacteria bacterium UBA5182 | reverse complement strand
GTGACGGACCGGGGCGGCGCGAAGGCGCTACGGCGCGTCGCCGATCCCGTAGATCTGCCCGCCCCTCGTCCCAACCCAGATCATCCCGTGCCACACCGCGGGCGTGGACTCCTCGCACCCGCTGAGCTGGAGGTGCCACAGCTCCGTCGGCTTCTGCGAGGGGTTCGAGATGTCGTAGTCGTGCAGCACCCCTGAGCAATCCCCCACCACCAACTGGTCGTCGATGGGAACCGGTGACATCCACGTGGGACCGGGCAGCGTTACCTTCCACAGCAGCCGGCCGGTCTCTGCGTCCACCGCGGCGAACCCGCCTTCGGTGTAGGTGTCGTACACGACGCCCTTGTACAGCGCCGGCGTTCCGAGGAGCCCCCCGTCCGGTTCGAACCCGCCCAGTTGCACGCTCCACACGACGGGGTCGTTCGGCTTGCGTGGGTCGAGCTTCATGAGGTCGCCGATCTGATGGTCGCGCGGGAACGACTCCGGGCGGTGCACGTTCTCCTCCATCTTTCGACCCACGTACAGATAGCCCTGCTGGTCGATGACGATGGAGGCGTCGGTGTCGTCGCCGTCCCAGAACCGGAACACCCGCTTGTAGTGCGTCCCGCCGTTCAGGATGTCGCTGATGTCCCATCCCTGGACCAGCCCGCCGGAGTTCGAGAAGTACACCACGCCGTCGTGATATGCCACCGAGTTCTCGATGGACACGTCCTGGTCGTGGACGTCGCGGAACAGCTGGGCATCGTACCCGGGGACGAGCATCACGATCTTCGGGTTCACCTGGACCAGGTGCTTGGCGTCGTAATGCCGGTTCAGCCGGATCACGTAGAACCAGGAGTTCTCCCCGCCCTCCAGGAGGTAGTCGCCGATGTCGAGCGGCGCGCCGTCCCAGTCGTCGTTCCATACCCGGTGTGGCGTGCTGGTGTTGGCGTTGACCTCCCACAGCACGGTCGGCTTGGGTCGGTCGAGCGCGATGACCCGAAGGTTGTTGTCGCGGGAGCCACCGTAGTACAGCGGGTAGCCATCGGCGTCGCTGGTGGCTGAGCCCTTGGCGAGGTCGCCGGTCACCAGGTCGGGACGCATCTCCTTGCCCGTCATCCCGTTCAGGAAGTGGTAGTGGTCGTCGTACGCGCCCTCCCGGATCTCGATGGTCCCGTCGGCATGCTGGATGACGTTCGGCTGGCCGGTCCAGCCGGTCCCGCACCACACCCGGTGCCCGAACAGGTCGTCGGAGGTCGAACACAGCCCGCCGGTGGTCGGGTACTTCCACAGGATCTGGGGGTTCTGGGGAACCGGCCCCTCGCCGTAGAAGCTCCGCATGGCGTTGCCGCGGAACGTGGTCAGGCCGGGGAAGCTCCGGTTGATGGGCCCGGAGCTGGTGGCGATGCCCGCGTCGGCGGCGCTGGGAGAAGCCGAAGGGGAGCGGGACGGGATCCCCGTGGATCCGGAGGGAGCGGGCGCGCCGGTGGACGTGCTCGGACCGGGACCGGAGGCGGACGTGCCGCCGAACAGCGAGTCGAACGCTCCTGATCGCCACAGCAGCGTCCCCCCCATCAGCAACACCAGGAGGAGCACCACGGCCCGGAACCGGACCGTGGGATGGCGCCGACGAGCCGGCCGGCGCCTTCCCGGTGGTGAGCCGAGCCGGGCACTCACGGGAGGAGGATGAAGGGATGTCGAAGGAGGGCGCCCATCGGCCCGCCATGCTACGGGCCGGGTGGGGATTCGGCTACCGGGCGGAATTCACGGTGAGGCGGTGCGCTCCTCGTCCCACAGGACCTGCCGGCTGGTCAGCCCCGACGCGTGGATGATCGACGCGACCACTCGACCGAAGTACCGGAAGTGCCACGGCTCGTACGGGTAGCACGTCAGCGCGTCCTGCCCGCTGGGATAGCTGAGGACGAACCCGAACCGCCACGCGTTGGCCTGCATCCACGCCCCGGCCCGGCTCGACGCCCACTTCGTGCTCACGTCGAGGGCGCCCTTCGTCTTGAAGTCCACCGTCGTCCCGAGCTGGTGCTCCGAGTGGCCGGGCCGGGCCGTCCGGGTGGCCGGGCCGGTGGGACCGAACTCCTGCAGCCGGCGCTCGTACAGCGACTGCTGGTCGGCCCAGCTTCGATACGCCGCCTCCACGTCGACCGGCGCGCCGGCCGCCGCCGCCGCAGCCCCCAGTGCGGTGAGGTCGGGGATCACCAGCGACCGCACCTCGACGGTCCCCGAGAGCCCGGCCTGCGAGACGGGCACCAGGTCCGGCGGGACGTAGGTCGCGGGCAGTCGAAACCGGGTGTCCACCAGTGTCTTCGACCAGTCGCCGTAGGTACGTGCCGCGGCCAGCGTCTTGCCATCCGTACAGGCCGGCGGACGCTGCGGCGTGGGGGATGGCGAAGGAGACGTGCTGGGCGACGATCGGGTGGCAGCGGCGCCCGGGCCCGCATCTCCTCCGGCCCAGCGCACGATCAGGACGGCCACCAGCAGCACCGCCAGGGGACCGATGACCCACGCGAAGGGGACCCGCCGTCGAACGTCGCTCCGCACGGGCCAAGGATAGGGAAGGTTAGAGCCGGGGCTTGCCCTTCGGAGCTCCTGCCAGGAACGCTGTGAGGAGCTGGAGCGTCTCCGCGGTGGCTTCGAACTGCGGCACGTGGCCAACCTCGGGCAGGGTGACGAAGGTCGAGTTCGGCAGATGCTCGGCCAGGCGCACCCCCAGCCGCGCCGGGACCAGGCGGTCCTCCGCGCCGAACACAACCAGCGTGGGCTGCTTGATCCTGCGCAGCGATCCGAAGAAGCTCTCCGGTCGCTCCGTCACAACGTGGCGGAGCGAGGAGAAGAACGCCATCCGGGCCTGGGGGCTCCGGTAGATCCGGATGAACTCCTTCGCTCCCGCCGCGTACGCCTCCGGCGACAGGCGCTCGGGGTGGGCGAACAGTCGCCGGATGACCAGTTGCATCCACCGCTCCCGCAGCAGGAACGGCACGGCCCCGATCTCCGTAGGGAACACCCGGGTGAAGCCCATCAGGTATCGCCACCGCAGGCCCGGCACGGAAGGATCGAGGAGGGCCAGCGCGGCCACCCGATCGGGGGATCGCAGCGCCAGCTCCAGCACCACCCGCCCCCCCAGGGAGTTGCCGATCAGCACGGCTTGTTCGACGCCCAGCTCCTTCAACAACCCCCGCACGGCCCGGGCGTAGAACCGGGGCGAGTAGTCGGCCCGCGGCTTGTCGGACTCGCCGTGCCCGGGGAGGTCCGGGACGATGAGGCGGTGGTGCTCCGCGAGCGGCCCCAGCACCGGCAACCACGTGATCTTCGAGCCGCCCAAGCCGTGGAGCAGCACCACCGGGTCACCCTTGCCCAGGAGATAGGTAGAGAGCTTCAGGCCCTCGGCGTCCACCTCGACGTAGTCGAAGTCCGAGCCGCGCCGGGCCCGCCGGTACGGCCGGAACATCGTCTGCATCCGCACGGCCAGGTCGACGTTGCCGGTCACCGAGAGCTGCCGCTCCAGGAAGGCCTGCCCGCCGGTGATGGCGCCCTCGTCCAGGGCCAGCCACGCGGACGGCTCGATGGCGATGACCGACTGGGGAGCCGTGGACGGTCCTTCCCGTACGAAGCAGGTGTGGTCAACCACCGAGATGGCGAAGGTCTGGGGCCCCACCCGGAGCTCCCATTCCGCCACCATCCCGTCCACAGCGTCCTGCCGGAACCGTTTGGGCAGGCCGAGGACACGCTGTCTGATCGTGTCGTCGGTGGGGGGGCCGCCAGAGCTCGTCCGGGCGGACCTGGTAGGCATCAAAGGAGAACTGTACCCGCTGGGCGTCCCGGCTTCCCCAGGATGGCTGCCGCGAGGCCCGGACCCTTGAGGTTTGCCCCCGGCGCCGCTACCCTTGCCGGGCTCGCTCGGACCGGCTTCCCGGCCGGGCGAGCGGTCGGCCAAGGAGAGCGCACCGTGATGCAGCAGCGGAACCTGGTCCTGATCCTGGCGTGTGACCTGGCGGACAAGCTGGCTTCCGCCATGTTCGTGGTCGATCGGGAGGGCGACCTGGTGTATTTCAACGAACGGGCCGGGGACATCCTGGGGCGGAGCTTCGCCGAGGTGGGGCGGATGCCCGCCGACGAGTGGGCGAAGTCCTTCACGCCCATGGAGGCCGACGGCCGCGCGCTCAACCCCGAGGAGCTGCCGCTGATGGAGGCGCTGCGCGACCGGCGTCCGGCCCACCGGGCCTTCCGCATCACCGCAGCCGACCAGGAAGCCCGGGACATCGAGGTCACGGCGATCCCGCTGTTCGCACATCAGCGGGAGTTCGTGGGCGCCGCGGCCATCTTCTGGGAGAGCGGCGAAGCCGACCCCGGCGCCGGCGAGGCCTAGGCGAATGCGGGCGAAGGTGTGGGGGTGCCGAGGGTCGCTGGCCGCGCCGGGGCCCGAGACGGTCCGGTACGGCGGCAACACGTCGTGCGTGGAGGTCCGCCTGGCCGACGACCGCCTGATCGTGATCGACGCCGGCACCGGCATCCGGAACTTCGGCGTGTCGCTGGGGAAGAACCGGCCGGACCGCATCGACGTTCTCCTGACCCACCTGCACATGGACCACATCGAGGGCATCGGGTTCTTCACGCCCATCTGGGACCCCACATCCGAGATCCACTTCTGGGGCCCGCCCTCCCCCACCAAGAGCCTCCGCGAAGGGATCGCCCGGTATTTCTCCCCGCCCCTGTTCCCCGTGCACCTGGACGACATCCCCTCGAACCTCCAGTTCCACGACGTCCCGGAGACCGAATGGGAGCTGGGGGCGGCGGTGATCAGGGCCGAGCCGGTCAACCATCCCGGGCCGACCGTGGGCTACCGCATCCAGGAGGGTGGGAAGGTCCTCACCTACATCTCGGACCACGAACCGTCGCTCGGGATCGACCTTCTCACCGCCGAGCCCGACCTGATCTCCGGCTACTCGCTGGCGTACGGCGCCGACGTCATGTTCCACGACGCCCAGTACACAGAGGACGAGTACACGCCCCGAGTGGGGTGGGGCCACTCCAGCATCGCCCACACCGTGAACTTCGGCCTGATCACGAAGGTGCGGCGGCTGTTCATGTTCCACCACGACCCGCTGCACACCGACGCCAAGCTCGAGGCCATGCTGGTCCGGGCCGAGGAGCTGTGGGGGGACGAACAGAACGGCCTGGCCCTGTCGTTCGAGGGCATGGAGATCGAGGTCTCCTGACGGCGGGAGTGTCCTAGACTCCGCGGGTGCTGCTCGACGACAAGAAGCTCCTCATCACCGGCGTGCTGACGCCGCAGAGCATCGCGTTCGCGGTGGCGCGGGTGGCGCAGGAGGAAGGCGCCGACATCGTCCTGACGAGCTTCGGGAAGGCCATGGGCCTGACCGAGAAGAGCGCCCGGCGGCTGCCCCACACCCC
>DHWM01000161.1:11845-11977 GCA_002413185.1 Actinobacteria bacterium UBA5182 | reverse complement strand
CGGTGGGGGCGCCTGGACGGATTCCTCCACGCCATCGCGTACGCTCCGGAGGACGCCCTGGGGGGGAACTTCCTGGACACGCCCTGGGAGAGCGCCCGGACGGCGTTCCAGACCAGCGCGTTCTCGCTGAAG
>DHWM01000161.1:7429-11514 GCA_002413185.1 Actinobacteria bacterium UBA5182 | reverse complement strand
TGGAGGCGATCACCCGGTACCTGGCTCGGTACCTGGGCCCGCACGGAATCCGGGTCAACTGCGTCTCGGCCGGGCCCCTGCGGACGATGGCGGCGAAGAGCATCCCGGGCTTCGACATCCTGGCGGCGTCGTGGGGGAAACGGGCCCCGCTGGCCTGGGACATCCGAGACCCAGAGCCCGTCGCGAAGACCGTGGCGTTCCTTCTTTCGGACTGGTCGAAGGGGATCACCGCCGAGATCATCCACGTGGATGGCGGCTACCACGCCATCGGCGCAGAGTTGGAGGAGCCCCCCACCGGCGAATAGCCCGGGCCCTCGCTAATGGTCCAGCCGGACCTCGGCCATGATCAGCTCGGTGTCCTGTTCGGCCTCGAAGGTGATCTCCGGCTCGCCCGAGATCGCCGTAGCGTCTCCGGTGCCGAGCTTCTCGTCCCCCACCCGCACCGTGCCGGAGATGACATAGAGGTAGGCGCCCGACCCGGAGTCCAGGTGGTGCTCAACGGAGCGTCCGGCTGAAAGTGAGCAGACGTACACGGAAGCGTCCTGGTGCACCAGCACCGCGTCGCCGCCCTCCCCCGAGATGATCTCGAGCAGCCGGTCGGTTCGGTCCTCCTTGGTGAACACCCTCTGCTCGACACTGGGCTCCAGGCCTCGCTCCCTCGGCATGATCCACATCTGGATGAACCGCATCGGCTCGGTGTCCGAGGCGTTCTGCTCGGAGTGCCACGCACCCCTGCCGAGGGTCATGCGCTGGGCGGACCCCGCCGGGAGGACCTGATACTCGCCCTGCAGGCTGTCGGCGTGGCGGAACGTGCCCTCCACGACGTAGGTGAGGCCTTCGATGTCCTTGTGCGGATGCATCGGCCACGCCACGTCCGGCACCAGGCGATCGTCGTTGAACACGCGGAGCGACCCGAACTGCGTCCAGTCGGGATCGAAGTAGCTGTCGAAGGAGAAGTGCCACCGGGCGCGGAACCAGCCGCCCTCGATGTCGTGGATCTCGGCGTCACGCCTCACTCTGATCATCAGCGTCCTCCTCCGGTTCCGTCTCCGGGTGGTCCGCCCTCGGTGCCGTGCGGAGCTGCCGAATCAGGCCGTCGTGGGCCCGCTTCAGGCCGGCGAACACTTCGGGCTCGACCCGCACGTTGCCGTACCTCACCTCGTGGTACGCCAACGTCAAGGTCCCGAACTCATCGGCGCATCCGGGGAAGGCGGCGGCGACCTGCGGCGCGAACTCCCGGGGGGTGCGGGCGGGCGGCTTGGGGAGGTCGCGTTCCTCCAGGATTAGGAGGGCTTCGGCGTACCACCGCCTGACGGTCTCGGCCGGGAGCCGGCGGTGTGGCCGGCGGTGGCCAGAGGCCCGTGGCGGGCCACCCACCGTTCCGGTTTGTCCGTCGGGGACCGGGAGCGCTTCGCCCTCCCACCATTGGGGGAGCTTCCACCGGCGAAGGATCGCCCGAACCAGCACCAGCCCCAGCGCCGCCAGGATCAGCAGGCCCAGCAGCCGCTCCGCGGCGTCGTTCCCGAACCTGTGGCGTCCCAGCTGCACGGGCACCGGGACCGGATGGATCCGGTGGGCGGGGTGGTGGAACAGCGCCAGCAGCAACACCAACAGGAGCAGCAACCCGAGGCCCGCAGCCATCCCCCATGTCCCACCCGGTCGTTTCGGGCGATCCCCTCCCGGCTCGGTGGCGGCGAAGAACGCGATCACCCCCAGGACCCCGGCCAGCGGGATGACGAACTGGCCCGCGCCCTGCAACAGGCCGCCACGGGCCCCCAGCACGACGGCGAGCGCCATGGACCCGGCCACCCCCAGCAGCACCACCACGGTGAGCCGGCCCCATTCCGCCCCGCCTTCGCGCCCGTCCGCGCCGCCGCCCGGCCACATGGTGACGGCGCGAGAGGCCAGCGAGCAGAGCAGGAACAGCGGAACCACCAGGGGCAGCGTGCCCTCCCACCCGGCGCTCTTCGCGAACAGGATCTCCAGCAGCAGGAGCGCCGCACCCGACGCGAACGAGCCCCGCACCGGGTCGCGCCAATTTCGAAGCGCCAGCGTCACCACTCGCAGGGCCAGGCCAAGAGCGACCAGCACAGCGATGATCAGGCCGGTGGCGTTTCGGGGACCGGCCTCGACGGCCTGCCCCACACCAACGGCGAGGGCCGCCAGGGCGGCCACCACCGGCATGGGTCGCCACGCCCGGCCCAGCGTGGCGGCCACCACCGCCGCGGTGAACATCGGAAGGAACACCGGCAGAGTGAGCAGCGGTCCCGTGGTTCCCCGGAGCCCTTCGACCACCACCAGGCTGGTCACCAGGTAGAAGGGCCCGCTCTCCGCCAGTGCGGCCAGGGCGGCCGCGGCGACGTCGAGGCGACCTGGGGCTGGAGCCTGGATCGCTTCGGCGTCGTTCTCGACCAGCTCGTCGGCCCACGTGCTCATGGAGGTGGTCTCCGCCTTCGCTCCATCCTCACCTCTCCTGCCGGATGGGCCGGCGGTCGAGCGGAGAGACCTGCAGGACCTCCACGCCCCGCCGCCGGAGCATGGCCATCTCGTGCCGGAGCTGCGGGCCGGGCCGGGGCGAGATCACCAGCGCGGTGCTGTCGCGGCCCAGCCCCCGCCCAGCTTCGCGCAGCACCGGCCACAGGTCCGAGCTCGGCTCGTTCGGCATCCGGGCCATGGCGGCGAACAGGACGGCCTCGTGGCCGCTCGCGGTGGAGGTGGGAACGCGGATCGGCCCCTTGCCCCGCCGGAAATGCGCGTTCGTGATCAGGCCGACCCGCCAGCCGGCCTCGATGGCCTCGCGGCCGAAGAAGCTGGCCCACCCGATGCTCTCCTCCGCGATCGTCGGGTAGACCGAGTCCCAGAACGGCTCTCCTGCGGCCAGGTCCACCACCAGCAGGACCTCCGCGCTTCGGGTGGGTTCGAACACCTTCGTCTGGAGTGCCCCGGTGTGCCCGGTGAGCTTCCAGTGGATCCGGTTGAGAGGATCACCGGGCTCGTACGGGCGGACTCCTCCGAACCGCTCCCGTTGCTCGAAGATCCGCGGGGCCGGGGCCGGGACTCCGAAGGGAAGCCGGCGGCGAACGTGGATGGGGACGGCCCGGCGCGGCTGCGGCAGCACCATCACGGCGGTGTCCGGAGAGATCTGCCGGGCCACCGGCGCCAGGTCGAACACGTCCGAGAGCTCCATGGAGATCTTCTCCAGCCAGAACTCCCCCCGCCGCCGCGTCTGGACCTGGAAGGTGAACGTGAGGTCGGACCGGCCGGGCAGGAAGAACCTCCGCTGGAAGCCCCGGATCATGGCGTGGCCGGCTCCGGGTGCGGGCTGGAGCCCGGCGGGCAGCCACACGGACATCCGGGCGATGGGGACGGGGAGCCGCTTCCGGTTGGCCACCCGGACCACCAGGGCGACCTGCCGGCGGGCGAAGACCCGGCCCGGCGTGAACTTCGCGGAGACCTCCACTCCCGACCAGGCCAGCCGGGCCCACAGGAGCGTCCCGCCCGCCAAACCGGCGATCCCCCCCGCCCACAGCAGGAGCCCGACCTTCCCGGTGGCGACGCCGATCACGCCCAGGATCAGCGCGGCCACCAGGATCAGCCGGCGCCGCTCGGGCGTATCCGTGGGGTCAGGCCTCCTGGAACTCGACCGGGACCGGGACCTGCTCCAGCACCTCGTCCAGGATCTCCTCGGCCCGGCGGTCCCGGATGCGGGCGTCCGTGGTAAGCACCAGGCGGTGTGTCAGGACCGGGCGGGCCAGTGCCTTGACGTCGTCGGGAAGGACGTACTCCCGACCCTCCAGGAACGCCCTGGCCCGAACGGCGTCGCCCATGTGCTCGACGGCGCGAGGACTGGCACCGACCTGAAGATCCTCGTGCTCTCGTGTGGCCCTGGCCAGGGCCACGATGTAGCGCCTGACCGGCTGCTCCACCCGAACGGCGTCCACCATCCGCCGAAGCTCGGCCAGGTCCACGGTGGCGGGAAGGGGCGTCGCGGGGATCGTTCGACGCTCCCGGCCCCCCGTCAGGATCATCTCCTCTTCGTCCTCGGCCGGATACCCGAGTTGCACCCGCAACAGGAACCGGTCGAG
>DHWM01000161.1:6176-7153 GCA_002413185.1 Actinobacteria bacterium UBA5182 | reverse complement strand
AAGAACGGCTCGGGCAGCGGATACGTGGTGCCCTCCACCGTGACCTGGCGCTCCTGCATGGCCTCGAGCAGCGCGGCCTGCGTCTTCGGCGTGGCCCGGTTGATCTCGTCGGCCAGGAGGATCTCGGTGAAGATCGGCCCCGGCCGGAATTCGAACTCGTGGGTCTTCATGTCGAGGATCGACGTCCCGGTGATGTCGCTCGGCATGAGGTCGGGGGTGAACTGGACCCTGGCGAACTTCAATCCCAGCAGGCTGGCCACCATCCGGACCAGGGTGGTCTTCCCCACTCCCGGCACGTCGTCGATCAGGACGTGGGAGTCCGTGAGGATGCCGACCAGGACCAGGCGGAGCGCGTCGCTGACGCCGAACAGCCGGGTCCCCACGCGTTCGTCGAGCGCTTCGAAGAACTCCCGCGCCGACTGCGGTCCGGCCACGTCCACAGCATAGCCTCCGTGTTCTCCCGGGCCCGGCCGGGTTCCACCGTGTGATACGTGAACGGAGGCGCTTCGGGGTCGGTCAGGTCAGGATCAGGCAGCCCTGGACTCGCCCTCGGGCTTCTCGCCAGTGGCGGCGTTGTCCGCCTTCTGGAGGCGAGCCCATCGCCACCCGTACAGCGCCAGCCCGGCGACCACGCCGAGCAGTATGGCCAGGCCCTCGTAGCCGACCAGGTCGATGCCGGCGGCGTTGTCCACCGGACAGGCCGTTCAGGAAGGCCATCGGCCTGGCCGGACGGTAGCCGAGCTTGCCGAGGAAATGGCCGGTTCCTTCGATGCCACCGCCGCCGAACCAGCCGAACAGCTTCTGAGCGCCGTGGCCTGCAAAGAGCGCGCCGGCGATCACTCCCAGGATCAGCAATCCGATGTTCACGGACGTCGCCTCCTCATCGAGAACGGGGATGGAACTTGGTTCGGTGAAGGATTCGTTCCCGTTGCGGGTCCGTGGTATGCCCGCCCGGCCGGAGCCCCCGGTCGCGCCGG
>DHWM01000161.1:0-5991 GCA_002413185.1 Actinobacteria bacterium UBA5182 | reverse complement strand
GGGACCTCCTCCTTGGTGTACGCCCGGGCCTTGGCGTCGCGGAGGCGCCGGAGACAGTCAACGATGCGCGACAGGTCGTCTGCCTCGAACGCCAGGATCCACTCCCAGTCGCCCAGCCCGAACGCGCTGGTGGTGTTGGCCAGCACGTCCGGGTATTCGCGTCCCATCTGGCCGTGCTCCCGGAGCATCGCCGAGCGCTCCTCGGAGGGAAGGAGGTACCAATCGGTGGTCCTGACGTAGGGATAGACGCACGCGAACTTCTTCGGCGGCTCGCCTCTCAGGAACGCGGGGAGGTGATCCTTGCTGAACTCTGCGGGTCGAACCACGCCCATGAACGCCCAGGTCAGGTCGAGGCGCCCGCCCAGCGCGGTCCGGCGGAACGCAACCAGGAGGTCCTGGAGCTCCTCGGCCGACCTCCCCACCCACCACATCAACAGGTCGGCGTCTGGGCGGAACCCGACCGTGGAATACACGCCGCGCACGGTGACCCGATCCGACCACTCCTTGAGCAGGATGCCGGCCTCGTGGGAGATCGATTCGAGGTCCGAAGGGGGCCGCCGCCGAAGCTCTTCGGTGGACCGGAACACCGGGTAGTACGCGTACGTCAGCTCGTCCATGGGATGACCTCTCTCGTGTCGTGATCGGCGCCGGCAGGGGGAAGGCTGTGGAGGTAGGCCCGAACGCCCGCCGCGGCCCTGCCGGCCTGCTTGACGCAGTCCGCGATGCCCACCCCCCGGTAGGCCGAACCCGTGACGAAGAGCCCTGGTGTGGCGGCCATGGCCCCCTCGATCCGGGCGACCCGTTCGATATGTCCCACTTCGTACTGCGGCATCGAGTCGATCCAGCGTACGACCCGCCACGCCTCCGGCGACGCGCCCAGGGGCGTGGCCGCCTCCGCGTCGGCCCGGACCGCGCTGACCAGGTCGTCGTCGGGGAGGTCCACCGCGGATTCGTGTCCGGCCCGGCCCACGAAGCACCGCAGGACCGCCCGGTCCCCGTACTCATCCTGCGGCCACTTGTTCGAAAGCCACGTGCAGGCGGTGATGGTCGCCTTCGCGTCGAGCGGCACCACGAAGCCGGTCCCATCGGGTAACCGCTCGGCCGTACCGGCCGGGTAGACCAGGACGACCACGGCGGTCGAGACGTACGGGATGCCCTCGAGATCGCCCGCCGCGTCCGGCGCCAGGCCGCGAGCGAGCTTAGCGGACTCGAACGCCGGCGTGGCCAGGACCACGGCGTCGGCGGCGAGAGGTTCGGCGTCGCCGGCTTCGACCACCAGGCTCCTCCTTGAGTCCTCCGCCCGCCGGATCGACGACACCGTCGCCGATCGCCGGATCCGCCCGGGACCGATCGCGGTCTCGAGGGACTCGACCAGCCGGGACAGCCCTCCCCACACCGTCGCGAACATCGCGCCCGGCGTCGTGTCGCCCGGTTCGGGCCTCGCCTTCACGGCCGCCCGAGCCCCTCGGATCAGGCTGTCGTGCCCCCGTTCCCACGCCTGGAGCTCGGGGAACGTGGCCTGGACGCTCAGGCGGTCGGGATCGCCGGCGTGCAGGCCTGCCAGGAGCGGGCCGACCAGGCCGTCCAGGGCGGGGCGCCCCAGCCGTCGCTCCACCAGGCTCCCCAGCGATTCGTCCGACCCGCCCTGGCGTGCCCGCTTGAGCAGGTCTGCGACCACTCGCAGCCGGGCCGACAGGGGCAGGCCCGGCCACCGCAGGAACCGTTCGACGTCAGTGGGGATGCCGAACGCCGAGCGTTCGGGAAAGGGGATCAGCCGCCCTCCCGTCCACACCGAGGCGCCCAAGGCCCCGGGGACCACGAGCTCTCCCCCTAATCCAAGCTCCTTGCACAGCTCCACCGCCCACGGTTTTCGAACCACGAACGAATCGGCGCCGGCTTCCACAGCGATCCCGCCGACCTCGATGGTCCGGAGCTTCCCCCCCGCCCGGGGTCTCGCCTCGAGGACAGTGACTTCGATGGGAATTCCGTTCGAGCTCCGCACCAGCCGGTACGCGACCGTGAGCCCGGCGATCCCGCCTCCCACCACGACGACGTGACGCCGCCCGGTCACCGTGGCCCGGCCATTTCCTCGATGTGCTCGGTCGCCACCGCGGCGAGAGCCCTGATGAACGCGGGGTCGGCGTTCGGCATCTCGGTTCGGACGAAGGAGACGCCGGCTTCCTCGGCCACGTGGTTCGCCTCGATGTCGAGGTCGTACAGGATCTCCAGGTGGTCGGCGACGAATCCCGCCGAGCACACCACGACGGCCGGGTGTCCTGCTCCGGCCAGGTCCCGGATGACGTCTTCCACCGGAGGCCCCCACCAGGGGTCGGCGGTTCGTCCGGCGCTCTGCCACCCGATGGTGTAGGCGTCGAGCCCGAGCTTCCCGGCCACCAGGTCGGCGGTGCGTCGAAGTTGCTCGACGTACCGACAGGCTTCGGAACACCCGGAAGAGATGCAGAGCTTGCAGCGCTTGGAGCCGTCCTCGGTGTCGCGGATGGGCAGGCTGTGGGCGGAGAAGATCACGGCCGCGCCGAGCCGCCGCTCGGATGGAAGTCGACCCAGCGCGTCTCGGACCCGCCCCGCCAGGAGCTCCACGAACAAGGGGTGGTCGTACCAGTGCCGGACGAAGGAGAACGACGGGCCGCCGCCGGAATCGGCCAGGGCCTTCTCCACGCGCTCGACGTAGGTGTCCACCGACATCCCGGACCAGTGGGGCGCCAGGACCAGGCCGACCGCCCGGTCGATCCCGTCGGCCCGCATCTCGGCCACGCCTTCGGCCACGAACGGCGCAGAGTGCTTCATGCCGAGATAGGTCCGAAAGGCTCCCGGATGCGCGGAGTTCAGCTCCCGCTCCAGCGCAGACGCTTGCTGCCGGGTGATCTCGAGCAGCGGGAACCGGTTGCCGATGGCCGCGTACCGCTCCGTCAGCTCCTGGAGATGCTCCGGGGTCGGAGCGCGGCCCCGGATGTCCGTGTAGTAGCGCTCGATGTCCCCGGGCCCGGCGGCCGTGCCGTAGGCCATGCACAGCACCCCGATCGGCCTGGTCACGCCGGGCCGGCCTCCTCGGCGCTTTCCGGCTCCGCACCATCGGCGGAGGCGCGTTCGGTTCGCTCGTGCACCAGATGGACCAACTGCTGGAGCGTGGCCACGGGCGTGCCGGGGAGCACACCGTGCCCGAGGTTGAAGATGTGGCCCGGGCGGCCCGCGGCCCGCCGCAACACGGCCAGGGCCTTCGCCTCGACGGTCTCCCACGGCCCCAGGCACGCCGCAGGGTCGAGGTTGCCCTGGATGGCCACGTCGAACCCGATCCGCTCCCACGCCTCGTGCAGCGGCACCCGCCAGTCCACGCCGATCACGTCGGCGCCGGCCTCTCTCATCAGCGCCAGCAGCTCACCCGTCCCAACGCCGAAGTGGATGCGAGGGACGCCCAGCGGAGCCAGGCCGCCGAAGATCTGGCGCATCGTGGGAAGGACGAACCGCACGTAGTCGTCGGGGTCGAGCGTCCCCGCCCAGCTGTCGAACACCTGCACGGCTTGCGCCCCCGCGGCGACCTGCGCCAGCAGGTACGCCAGCACGGCGGCGCCCAGCACCTCCATGAGCAGCTCCCACCTGGCGGGGTCGCCATGCATGAACGCCTTGGTCATCTCCTGGCTTCGCGAAGGCCCTCCTTCGACCAGATAGCTGGCCAGCGTGAACGGCGCGCCGGAGAACCCGACCAGAGGAACGGTGAGCTCCTTTCGAAGCAACCGGATGGCCTCGAACACATAGGGGACGTCGGCCTCTGGATCGAGCGGGCGGAGGCGCCGCACATCGGCGGGTGAGCGGATGGGATGCTCCACCACGGGCCCGATCCCGGACTCGATCCGGACGTCCGCGCCCATGGCCGCCACCGGAACCATGATGTCGGAGAACAGGATCGCCGCGTCCAGCGGCATGTACCGGAACGGCAGCAGCGTCACCTCGGTGGCGGTCTCGGGGGAACGGCACATCTCAAGGATGTCTCGCCCCTTCCGCATCGCCCGGTACTCGGGCAGGTAGCGGCCCGCCTGGCGCATGAACCACACGGGTGTGCGGTCGACAGGCTGGAGGCGGCAGGCCCGGAGGAACCGGTCCTCCGCCGCGCCGGTCTCTTCGCTCAGGCGTTCGTCTGCCATCGAGATAAGGGTAACGTCCGAGCTCAGGAGCGGCGCCGGGCCTCCCGGTCCATCCACGGCGGGGTCCATCCCCGGTCGGATTCCTCGACGGTCGTTCCAGGCTGCACGACTTCGTCGATGGCGTCGAGCGTGTCGGCGTCGAGCCTGGTGTCCGCGGTCGCCAGGATGTTCTGGAGCTGCTGCGGCGTGCGCGGCCCGATGATCGTCGAGGTCACCCCGGGATGGGCCACGGTGAACGCCATGGCCATCTCGGTCATCGACAGGCCGGCCTTGTCGGCCACCGCCGCCAAGTCCTCCACCACGTCGAGCTTGCGCTGGTTGCCGGGCCGGGACGTGTCGAACCTCGCGGCGACGGGCCGACCCTGCTGGGCGAACCGGGCGGCCCTCGAGTCGCCCGGCGCGTCCTGGTCCCGGCGGTACTTCCCGGTGAGCCACCCGCCGGCCAGCGGGCTCCACACGATCACGCCCATCCCGTAGCGCTGGGTGACCGCCAGCACGTTCTGTTCGATGTGGCGGACCAGGATCGAATACGGCGGCTGCTCGCACACGAACCGCTCCAGCCCCCGCCGTTCGCTGACCCACTGCGATTCCACGATCTGCCACGCGGGGAACGTCGAACACCCCAGGTACCGGACCTTTCCCTGGCGAACCAGATCCGTCAGCGCCCCGAGCGTATCCTCGATGTCGGCGGAAGGATCCGGCCGGTGCATCTGGTACAGGTCGATGTGGTCGGTGCCGAGGCGCCGTAGCGAGGCTTCGACCTCCCGCTGGATCCACAGCCGCGAGTTGCCCTGCTCGTTCGGGCCCTTGCCCATCTCACCGTGAACCTTGGTGGCCAGGACCACGTCGTCCCGCCGGCCCTTCAGGGCCTTGCCGGTGATCTCCTCGGACCGGCCCTCGCCGTAGACGTCGGCCGTGTCGACGAAGTTGATCCCTCCGTCCAGCGACGCCTGGAGCATCCGGACGCATTCGTCCTCGTCGGTGTTGCCCCACGGGCCGAACATCATGGTGCCCAGGCAGTACGCGCTGACCTTGACCCCGGTCCGGCCGAGCGTGCGGTATTCCATGTCCTCCCTACCTCCTCATGTCGGAGTCGAAGGGGGCGCTACCGCAGGAAGACCGGCGGGCGGCCACTGAGATGGCCGGCGACGATCGCGATGACATACCCCAGGATCAGCAGCATCCCCGTGGCCAGGTGCAACTGGATGTTCTTCGCCATCCTCGGCATCAGCTGGTACGGGCTCTGGTAGAACTCCCGTATCCCGCTGTACACGGGCAGCATCAACGGGAACGCGGCCACCGCGATGATCGTCGGCACCGGGAGGTACCCCGTGAGCGCTCCCACCGCGATCAGACCGAACGCCACCACCGCCGCCCATCCGTACACCTGGATGACCCGCTCCTTCGTCCATCGAACCGGCAGCGTCCGCTTCCCGGCCGCGGCGTCTCCCGCCCGGTCTGGCACCTCGTTCACGTACAGGACCAGGGCGATCAGGATCCCGATGGGGAGCGACGCGTAGATGGCCTCCCACGACCACGCCCGGGCCTGCACGTAGTAGGCCCCGATGGCCATGATCGGCCCGAACCCCAGGAACACGCAGATCTCGCCCAGCCCTCGATGGACGAACCGGAACGGCGGGGCCGTGTAGAAGATGCTGATGAACAGCCCGGCCAGCCCGATCCCGAGCAGCGGCCAGAACCCTCGACTGATCGCCAGGTACAGGCCGATCCCCGCGCCCGCGGCGTAGAACCCCAGCATCATCGCGACCATCTGCCGCATGGAGAGCAGCCCGTAGTGGATGACCCGCGACCCCCCGCTGAACTGGGTGGGCGT
>DHWM01000180.1:3901-7180 GCA_002413185.1 Actinobacteria bacterium UBA5182 | reverse complement strand
GGCGTCCGGAAGCGCTTCGACGCTCACCCGCCGTCCTCTCGCGCAACCTCCAAGGCCCCCGCAAGACGGCGCAGTGTGACCTCGGGATCGGCCGACCTCATGAGCGTCTCCCCTACCAGCACGGCGTCCGCCCCAGCCTCCCCTGCCCGGACCACGTCCCGGCGAGTGGTGATCCCGCTCTCGAGGACGACGGTCCGATCCTGCGAGATCGTCCTGGCAAGGCCCAGCGCGGACTCCAGGTCGACGTGCAGCGATTCGAGGTCCCGGGAGTTCACCCCGACGATCTGGGCTTCCGCCAGCACCGCCTTGTCCAGGTCCTGCTCGGTGTGGACCTCCACCAGGGCGGCCATCCCGAGGTCCTCCGCCACAGCCCCAAGCTCCTCGATCTCCGAGGCCGAGAGCGCCGGTGCGATGAGCAACACGGCGTCGGCCCCCTCGGCCCTCGCTTCGATCACCTGGGCCGGATGGAGGATGAAATCCTTCCGCAGGATGGGAAGGCTGGTCCGGCGGCGGGCCGACCTGAGGTCCCACAGCGATCCGTCGAAGTACCGCGGTTCGGTCAGCACCGAGATGGCCACCGCACCGCCGCGTTCGTACCGACCCGCCTGCTCCCCGGGGTCGGCCTGGGCGATGGGTCCCGCGGACGGCGACGCCCTCTTGACCTCCGCGATGATCCCCACCCCAGGCCCGGCCAGTGCCGATCGGAAGTCGCGGGGGGGAGGAACCGCCCTGGTCCGAAGGAGGAGCGTCCCTTCGTTCAGCGGGCGTAGTTCCAGATCCTTTCGAACCCGCTCGACGGCCTCCGTCAGGAAACCCACGGCCACACCGGTTCGCCCCTCACGTCCCGGCCACTATAGGCGGCGAGGTTGATTGCCCGGGACCTCGACCCGGGCAATAATCCGCTCGTGATCACGTGCGAGGTCGAGGAGTCCGAAGGCGGGGTGACCCTTCACCTGAGCGGCGAGCTGTGGGATCCGCGCGACGCCGACGCCCTGGTCATCGCGGTCGAGCCACACTTCATCAACCCCGCCGGACGAGTGGTGCTCGATCTCGACGAGCTCGACCTGCTGGGCCTGGTCGGCCTGGGGATCCTCCTCACGCTCCAGGGTCAGGCCCGCCTCCGGGGGATGTCGTTCGAGATGGCGGGGGGATCTGACGAGGTCAGGAGCCAGCTGGCGAAGGTGGGGCTGGCGTCGGGGTGACCTGCCCCACGACGTCCGGCCGCGCCGCCGGGGTCGGCAGACGAACCGTGAACGTCGTTCCCTCTCCGGGCACGCTGTCCACGGAGACTGATCCCCCCATCGCTTCCGTCAACTCCTTGACGATGGCCAGGCCGAGCCCCGTCCCGACCGCCCGTTCGCCCGAATACCGGCGGTACAGGAAGAACCGCTCGAAGGCTCGGGGAGCGTCCTCGGAGGAGAGTCCTGGGCCCGTGTCGCGCACCGCAACGACGCCCGGCCCGGCGCTCACCGTGACCGATCCCCCCGAGGGCGTCGAACGGACCGCGTTCTCGATGAGGTTCGACACGACCTGGAGGATCCGGTCGGGGTCGGCCGTGGCCCGGCACGGCTCGGTGGCGTCTCCCGCCAGCGCGACGCCGAACGCCCTGGCCTGGGGCTCATGGCGCCGGACGGCCTCCTCCACCACCGATCCCAGATCGACCACCTCCCGCCGGACCGAGAACGTTCGCTGGCTGAGCCTGGCCAGATCCAGGAGATCCTGGA
The DNA here is from genome assembly GCA_002413185.1 of Actinobacteria bacterium UBA5182. Classification (GTDB taxonomy): domain Bacteria; phylum Actinomycetota; class UBA4738; order UBA4738; family UBA4738; genus UBA5182. The sequence goes on along the minus strand of DHWM01000180.1, from coordinate 5,456 downwards.
CCAGCCGCTCCAGCCGGGCTGCTTCCCTGGTGATGACTTCCCCTCCGGCGGGACCCTCCACGGCGCCCTCCTCCAGCGCTTCCCCGTATCCGCGGATGGCGGTTAGCGGGGTCTTGAGCTCGTGGCTGACCGAGAGCAGGAACCCCCGCTCCCCCTCCCGAGCCTTCGCCAACTGCTCGGCCATGTCGTTGAACGAACGCGACAGCACGGCGAGCTCGTCCGACCCCTCCACCGGGACGGGCTCGGTGGGCGCCCCGGAGGCCAGCCGGCGGCTCGCCTCGGCCACCCTTCCCACCGGGCCGGCGATGACCCGGGCCAGCAGAAAGGACGCTGCCGCGGCCACCGCCACCCCAACCAGGCCGGCCACCAGGAAGCTCCCCAGAAATGGTCGCCAGTCCGCGGCTCCCAGACGGGCCGGCCGAACCAGCAGGAGCACCTGATTGTCGGTGGGGTGGGCTGCGAACAGCAGCGGCACGCCCTGGAGGGAGAGTTCGCCTTGCACCGCCCGTCCCGCGTCCAGGGCCGATCGCTGCTCCGCCGAGACGGGAAGGCCGGCCGGCACCGGGCGTACCGTCACCACGAGCCGCTCGCCCTGCCGGCCCAAGAAGAACCGAAGGCCCGACAGCTGTTCGGCGGAGAGCGGTTGCGTCTCCGCTCTCACCGCCAGCAAGTCGACCTGGCGGCTCAGGTTCGTTTCCACCGCCTGCTGGATGGAACGCCTCGCCAGGAACGCTCCCACGCCCAGAGAGAGTGCCACGGACAGCAGGACCGCCAGCCCGATGGTGAGGAACAGGCGCCCCCGAAGGGTCATCCCCGCATGGCCTTGTAGCCCGCTCCGCGAACCGTGCGGATGAGGTCGGGGCGTCCGAGCTTCCTGCGGAGCTGGCCGACGTGGACGTCGACGGTGCGCGTCTCGCCGGGGTATTCCATTCCCCACACCCGGTCCAGGAGCAGCCCTCTCGAGTGCACCGCGCCGGCGTTCTCCATCAGCAAGACCAACAGGTCGAACTCCTTGCCGGTCAGCTCGACCGGTTCCCCCGCCACGTCGACCTCGTGGGCCCTTCGGCGGAGCGTGACGTCCTGGAGCTGGAGGACGTCATCCCGTCCTGGTGGCTCCGCTCGGCGGAGGACCGCCTTGACCCGTGCCATCAGCTCGCGGGGCGAGAAGGGCTTGGCCACGTAGTCGTCGGCCCCGACCTCCAGGCCGGCCACCCGGTCGGCCTCCTCGTCCCGCGCCGTCAGCATGATGATGGGGACGGAGGACCTGGACCTGACCTGCCGGCACACCTCGAGCCCGTCGACGCCGGGGAGCCCCACATCCAGGATCACCAGGCGGACCGGGTGCCGGGTCAGCTCGGCCATCGCCGCCTCGCCGGTTCGCACCCAGACCACCTGGTGGCCGTCCCGTTCGAGGTAGGCCTGGACCAGCGCACCGATGCTCTGTTCGTCCTCGACCAGCAGTACGGTCCCGGCCATGGCGACGTCATGCTACCGGGAGCGACGTCCCCTACTGACCGGTAGGGGCGGCCGTCGGGCCCGGCGCCGATTGGGCCGG
>DHWM01000180.1:0-3681 GCA_002413185.1 Actinobacteria bacterium UBA5182 | reverse complement strand
CCGGGCCGGCTGGCCGGCCTCCCGCGCGGTGAAGGCCACGTAGCCGGCCTCGACGTCGGTGATCGAGGCCCCTCGTCGGTTCACGTACACCTTGGTGGACGTGTCGACCGGCACGGTCACCGTCTCGCCGTCGAGTTCCTTCAGGACGATGGACTGGGCGGACACGGACTGGACGATGCCATGGTCGATCCGAACGTGATGGGTGGTCCCCTCGATCTGCACGGTCAGGACGGCGTTCGACAGATGTTCCAGGATCGGGTGCGGGCCGCCCCACCGGCTGCCCGGGGCCCCGGTGGCGTCGCCGTTCGGTTGTCCGGCCAGGAACGAATCCAGCGCCATCCCTTCGGCCCCCGCCGCGGTGGAGGGCGTGGCGGCCCCACTTCTCCCCCCCTCCGCCACCGCCCACGCAGCCCCACCCGTGAGCATCGAGATGGCCACCCCCGCCACCACGAGCCTCCGCTTCTTCCACATCTCCACACCAACTCCTGGAGCCAAGCATCCGCGGAGCCCGTCAGGGCACGGTCAGGAGGGTGTAAGGCGAACGTAAGGTTTGGCCGTGACGGGGTGACGGCAGGCGGAGCGCCGGGAAACGCCGGACCGATCCGTCAAGCGACGGCCGCGAGCGCCTGGTCGAGCGTGAATGCCCCCTCCAGGAGCGCCCGGCCCACGATCGCTCCGGCGACGCCGGCGATGCCCGCCAGAGCGACCAGGTCCTGCACGGACCGGACGCCTCCCGACGCCACCACCGGGAGGCCCAGGGCGGCTGCCACACCAGCCACTCCTTCGACGTTGGGGCCGGCCAGGGCGCCGTCGCGTGGGACGTTGGCGTAGACGACGAAGGCCGGCCCCAACCTGGCCAGCTCGGGAACGACCGAGTCGAGGGCGGGCCCGGCTCTGTTCGTTCCCCGAGGCTCGATCACACCGCCGTGGACGTCGAGCCCCACGCCGACCCGCCCACCGTGCCGTTCCAGAACCTCTGCCACAGTGGGCATGTCGCGCAGGGCGGCGGCCCCCAGGATGGCTCGGGTTGCCCCTCGCTCCAGGGCGCTTCGCACGCCCTCCGCATCGAGCCCCCCGCCGACCTGGACGTTCACCGGCAGCCGAGCGATCCGCTCCAGGAGCTCGAGGTTCGCCGTCCTCGCGTCCACCGCGAAGTCCAGGTCGACGAAGTGGATCCACCTCGCACCGGCGTCCACGTAGAGCTGCGCCACCTCGCACCGGCGTCCACGTAGAGCTGCGCCACCTCGATCGGATCGACGTGGCGGGAGATCGCCCGACGTCCCCGCGCAAGCTTCCTACCGCCCCGGCCATCACGTCGATCGCCGGGAAGACCTCGAAGCGGGCGGGAGGAAACCGATCCATCTCTCTTGAGATTGTCGCTGGGAGGACCCGAACCGGGGCGGGCAGGAGCGCCGGTCAGGTTCGGACGAACGTTCGTTCCTTCCCGGCGGTCGTCCTGCCCACGGGAGCCTCCACCACCAGCCGAACCGACCCGGGGCCCAGGAGCTGGCGAAGCTCCGCCAGGAGCGCCGGCGACCCGTCGACGCAGCACTCCCGGGCCAGTCGCAACCGGGTGGGGTCCCCCTCGGATACGACCTCCACCACCACCGGAAGATCGCCAGGGTAGGTTCGAAACAGCTCCTTCAGCCGGGCGATCAACCCGGGCGTGCACGAGGCTGCCGGCACGTCCACCACAAGGGGGTCGAGCGGCCCAGCGGCTGCCCGTGGCGACCCCGACGTGAGGTCCTCCGGTGAGGCCAGGTCCGGCTCCGAGATCTCGATGGCGATGAGCTGGAGCTCCCGGCCCCGCAGGTCCGCCCGGCCCTTGACCAGGAGGATGCGGTCCGGGACCAACATGGCAGCGACCTTGTCGAAGACCCCGGGGAACGTCACGATGCCCACGCCCCCGGTCAGGTCCTCCAGCCGCAGCAGTGCATAGGGCTCGCCGCGCTTGGTGTACTTGCGCCCCACCGTGGCGACGATCCCGGCCACCGTCACCACGTCGCCGTCTCCGGCGTTCACCAGCTCGGAGATCTCGAGATCCGCCTGGGCCGCCAGTCGATCCTTCACTCCGAGCAGAGGATGGTCGGTGACGTACTGCCCCAGCATCTCCTTCTCCTGGCGCAGAAGGTCGGGCTTGTCGAACTCCGCCCCCGCCAGGATCCCTTCGTCGATCGACAGCGCCGGGGCGACCTCCCCGCCGAAGAAGGACTCCTGGCCGGTGGCTTCGGCCCGCCGGTCGGCCAGCACCGGATCGACCACCTTCTGGTAGCCGTCGAACAGCGCCCGCCTGGCGTAGCCGAGGGAGTCGAACGCTCCCGCCAGGATCAACGACTCCAGGCACTTCTTGTGCAGGACCCCGGAGTCCACCTTTCGGCAGAAGTCGGTGAAGGACTCGAACGGGCCCTGCTCGTTTCGCGCCGCGATGATCTGCTGGACCGCGCCGATCCCGACGTTGCGAACGGCAGCCAGCCCGTACCGGATGTCGCCGCCCGAAGGGGTGAAGTCCACCTGGGACTCGTTCACGTCGGGAGGAAGCACCAGGAGGCCCATGAGGCGGGCGGCGTTGAGGTAGAAGGGCTTCTTGTCCTTGTCGTCCTTGACGCTCGTGAGGAGGGCCGAGACGTACTCGACCGGGTGATTCGCCTTGAGGTACGCCGTCTGGTACGCCACGTAGGCGTAGGCGCAGGCGTGCGATGCGTTGAACCCGTAGTCGGCGAACGGAACGATCAGGTCGAAGATCTCCTGGGCCAGCCGTTCGGTGTATCCGTTCTCCACCGCGCCCTTGACGAAGGTCTCTCGGTGGGGCATCAGGACCTCGCGGATCTTCTTTCCCATCGCCTTGCGCAACAGGTCGGCCTGGCCCATCGAGTATCCGGCCATGCGCACCGCGATCTGCATGACCTGCTCCTGGTACACGATGATCCCGTAGGTGTCCTTGAGGATCTCCTCGAGCGAGGCGTGGGGGTACACCACCGGCTTGCGGGCGTGCTTTCGTTCGACGTACTCGGTGTGCATCCCCGCGCTGAGCGGCCCCGGGCGGTACAGGGCGACCAGCGCCATGAGGTCCTCGAACCGGTCGGGGGCCAGCGTCTTGATCAGCGAGCGCATCCCGGGGCTCTCCAGCTGGAACACCCCGTCGGTTTCCCCGCGCCGGAGCATCTCGTAGGCGGCCTGGTCGTCGAGCGGCACGTGGTCGATGTCGAGGTCGAACCCGGCCCGCCGGAGCAGCCCCACCGTGTCGTCGATCACCGAGAGGTTCCGAAGGCCCAGGAAGTCCATCTTGAGGAGCCCGAGCTGTTCGACCCCGTGCATGTCGAACTGGGTGACGATACGACGGGAGTCGTCCCGGGAGTCCTTGGAAAGCTTGAGCGGGAGGTAGTCCACCAGCGGGGCGTCGGCGATCACCACGCCCGCGGCGTGCACGGAGTCCTCCCGCCGGAGGCCCTCCAACGCCTTGGCCGTGTCGATGACCTCCTTCGCCTCCGGCTCGGACCGGTAGGCGTCCCGGAGCTCGGTGGAGAGCTCGAGCGCCTTGTCGATGGGGTAGTCGCGGCCGAGGAGGGCGGGCGGGAACATCTTGGCCAGACGGTCTCCGAACATCGCCGGGAACCCCAGGACCCTGGCGGCGTCGCGGATCCCCTGCTTCCCCTTGATGGTCTGGAACGTGATGATCTGGGC
>DHWM01000001.1:3578-3780 GCA_002413185.1 Actinobacteria bacterium UBA5182 | reverse complement strand
CTGGGCTTCCTCCCGGGGACCCTGTACGAGAAGATCGACCCCTACCTCAAGCCGCTGTACGACGCGCTGTTCGAGATGATGGAGGCCGAAGCCTTCCAGCGGCTCATGAACCGGGGGACCATCGAGGTGGCGCCACTCGCGTACATGCGGGGCCGGACGCTGAACGACTCGTTCATCATCCTGGACGAGGCCCAGAACACCA
>DHWM01000001.1:355-3370 GCA_002413185.1 Actinobacteria bacterium UBA5182 | reverse complement strand
GGCGACATCACCCAGATCGACCTGCCCAGCGCCAACCGGTCGGGCCTGACCGGGGTGGAGGAGATCCTCACCGGGATCGACGGGATCGAGTTCGTGCACCTCGGGGCCAGGGACGTGGTCCGGCACCGCATCGTCCAGAACATCGTCGAGGCGTACCGAACGTATGGGGAACGGGGAGAACGAAGCGCCGGGGGCGGGTAGATTCCTCCCGTCCGGCCGTGAACCCATGAGCGACGACCCCGTCCCGAAACCCACCCACCCGCGGACCCCCCGCGTCCTGGTGTCCAATCGCCAGGCGTCGCCGGTGGACGAGCGCGGGCTGGCCGACCTGGCGGCTCGAACGCTCACCGGGGAGGGCCAGGACGGCGTCGAGCTGTCGCTGTCGTTCGTCACCCCGCAGGAGATCGAGGACCTCCACGTGCGGTTCATGGACGAACCCGGTCCCACCGACGTCCTGTCGTTCCCGATGGGCGAGGAGGGTCTCCTCGGCGACGTCGTGGTGTGCCCGGCCGAAGCGGCTCGCAACAACGCCGAGGACGTGGACGGCGAGCTCCGTCTGCTGGTCGTGCACGGGGTCCTTCACCTGCTGGGCTACGACCACCAGGAGGACGCCGAACGAGCGGAGATGTGGGCCAAGCAGGAGGCGTACGCGGGGGTGCGGGCGCCATGACGGCCACCGCTTTCATCGCGTCGCTCACCGCTCTGGATTATTCGGAGCTGGCCATCGTGGGGGTGCTGATCGCGGTGGCCGCCCTGCTGGCCGCGGCCGAGACGTCCATCACCAGGATGGGGCGCATCCACGCGTACCACCTGGACGAGGAGGGACGGCGCGGTGCCAAGCAGCTGGTGAAGATCGCCGAGAATCCGGCCCAGTACCTGAACGTGGTGCTGCTGCTGACGCTCCTGGTCCAGCTGGGCGGCACCACGCTGTCCACGGTGGTGGCGGTTCGACATCTCCACAACGTGGGCGAGATCGTCGCCACCGCCGCCATGACCATCCTGCTGTTCGTGTTCGCCGAGGTCAGCCCGAAGACCTTCGCCGTCCAGCACACCGACCGGGTGGGACTGCGGCTGGCGCCGCTGATCGTCGCGGTGACGCTCGCCATCGGCCCGTTCGCGCGGTTCCTCATCAGGATGGCCAACGTGGTGATGCCCGGACGAGGCCTCCCCCAGGGCCCCTTCGTCACCGAGGACGAGATCAAGGCCATGGCCGAGGTGGCATCGGAGGAGGCCGTCATCGAAGAGGGCGAGAAGGAGCTCATCCATTCGATCTTCGAGTTCGGCGACACCCTGGTGCGGGAGGTCATGGTCCCGCGGCCGGACGTGATCGCCGCGCCCGTCGACGCACCCCTCCGCACGGTGCTCGACCTGATGCTCCGGCACGGGTACTCGCGCATCCCCCTGTACCGCGGCGAGCTCGACGAGATCGAGGGGTTCGTGTACGCCAAGGACCTCCTCCGCCACCTCCACGCGGGCAAGACGAACGTGCCGCTGGACAAGCTGATGCGCGAGCCGTACTTCGTGCCGGAGACGAAGAAGGTGGCCGAGCTGCTCCGGGAGATGCAGCAGCGCCGGGTCCACATCGCGGTGGTCCTGGACGAGTACGGGTCCACCGCAGGGGTGGTCACCATCGAGGACCTCCTGGAGGAGCTGGTGGGAGAGATCATCGACGAGTACGACCGGGAGGAGGCCCAGATGGAGCCGGTCGACGACCACACCTACCGGGTCAACGGCCGCCTCCCCATCGACGACGTCAACGAGCTCCTGGACGTGGAGCTGCCGCACGACGAATGGGACACCGTGGCCGGGCTGATGTACAGCCTGCTGGGAGCGGTTCCCACCCAGGGCGAGACGGTCAACTACGACAACCTGTCGTTCACCGCCGAGAAGGTCCAGGGCCGGCGGATCTCCAAGGTCCTCATCAGCCGCCGCGACCCCGAACAGGAGCCCCAGCCGGTCGTGGAATAGGCCTGGGGGCCTGCTGTGGAGATTTCGTTCCCCCGGCGCCTGGTTCTCCGGACCGGGACGACCTCAGGGTTACCATTCCCACGATGCCCCTCTACAAGGAACAGGGCCTCGTCCTGCGTTCCGTCAAGCTCGGCGAAGCCGACAAGATCGTGACGATCCTGACCCAGGGGTCCGGCAAGGTCCGGGCGGTGGCCAAGGGGATCCGCAAGACCCACAGCAAGTTCGGGGCCCGGCTGGAGCCGTTCACCCACGTCACGCTGCTGATGTACCGGGGCCGGAACCTCGACATCGTCACCCAGGCAGAGATCATCACCCCCTTCCAGCGGCTCCGGGCGAGCTTCGACCTGATCACGGCGGGGGAGACCATGCTGGAGGCGGTCGACAAGGTGGCCGAGGAGCACGAACGGAACGTGCGCCTGTTCATGCTGCTGCTGGCCGGGCTGCGCGGGCTGGACGCGGGTCCCGTCGACGCCGCCGCCGTGGCCGAGAGCTTCGTCCTCAAGCTGCTGTCGCTGTCGGGGTTCCATCCCAGCCTGGCCGGGTGCGCGGGATGCGGGGCCCCCGGGCCGCACCAGTGGTTCGCCGCCGGGCAGGGCGGCGTGGTGTGCCCGGACTGCGCGGAGAGCGACGCCGGGCGGGTCTCGGCGCCGGCGGTGGCGTGGCTCGACGCGCTCCAGCACATGGACCTGGCCGGGGCGGGAGACATGACGCCCGCGCGCGAGGTTCGAAGGGAAGCCCGGGCCATGCTGTACGGCTTCGCCGAATACCACCTCGACCGGCGGATGCGGAGCTTCGCCCTGCTGGCCCGCCAGCCGGACCCGGTGCTGGCGCCGTGAGCTACCTGTCCGACCTCGACCTGTCGCGGCTTCCCCGCCACGTCGGCATCATCATGGACGGCAACGGCCGGTGGGCGAAGCAGCGCGGTTTGAGCCGGTCCGACGGGCACGCCCAGGGTGAGGAGGCGTTGTTCGACGTGGTGGACGCCGGCATCGACATCGGGCTGCGGTGGCTGACCGTGTACGCGTTCTCCACCGAGAACTGGAAGCG
>DHWM01000001.1:0-129 GCA_002413185.1 Actinobacteria bacterium UBA5182 | reverse complement strand
CGTCCGCATCCGGTTCACCGGCCGTAGCGACTGGCGGGTGCCCCGGAACGTCGAGCGGGAGATGGAGGAGGCCCAGGACCTCACCAGGCGCAACACCGGGATGACCTTCACCATCGCCTTCAACTACGG
>DHWM01000014.1:6145-11570 GCA_002413185.1 Actinobacteria bacterium UBA5182 | reverse complement strand
GATGGCCCGTCTGCGCGTCCTGGGCCGTGCCACGGGCGCGACGTCTCCACCGCGCAGCCGGAACACCGGCTTGATTTCGAGCATGGTCGCCGCGTACGCCTGGAGCTTGGTCACCCGTCCTGATCGACGAAGGAATTCGAACGTGTCCACCATTGCGTACAGGGTGATCCGTCCGGCGACGTCCGTGGCTCGGGCAGCCACCTCCTCCACCGAGGCACCGGTTGCAGCGCACCGGGCGGCCTCCGCCGCGACGAAGCCCTCGCCCATCGACGCGCTGGTCGAATCCACGATCTCGACCCGACCGTCGAACTCCCGGGCCGCCAGCGCCGCCTCGTGGTGCACCGCACTCATCGAGGACGCCACCACCACGCACACGATCTCCTCCTGGCCCGTTCGCCGGTACGCCTGGAGGAAGTCTCCCGGTGAGGGCGAAGAGGTCGACGCCATGCGGCCCTCCCCGATCAGGCGGTCGTAGAAGTCCGCCGGGGCGAGGTCCGCCCCGTCCCGGTAGACCTCGTCTCCGAGGTTCAAGTAGATTGGGACCACCTCGATGCGGAGCTGCCGCGCCATATCGGCCGGAAGGTTGGCCGCGCTATCCGCGACGACCGCGACCATGCGCCCCCTCACTGCGACGGTTCGCCCGGCTTTCAGGCACGGCCGATCACGGGACGAACCTTACCGTTCCGGCCCCCCCCGGAGAGCGAGCCGGGAGTGAGCGCACGGGGCGAGGAGACCGGCTTCAGGGCCGTCGTCCGGGCTCCAGGCTTCCGGAGGCTGCTGATCGGCCAGAGCGTCTCCTCGCTGGGCGACTGGGTGGCCACGCTCGCCTTCATCGCCGCCGCGTACGCCTTCTCGAACCGAAACCAGACCGCGGTGGCCGTGGTGCTGGTGCTCCGGCTGGTCCCGCCGATCTTCGCCGCCCCGGTGGGAGGGGTGGTGGCGGACCGGCTGCCCCGGCGAACCATCATGGTGACGTGCGACGTGTCGCGGGCCGCGCTGATCGCGGTTGTGCCGTTCTTCCCTCACATCTGGGTGCTGTACGCGATCGCCTTCGTCCACGAGTCGATCTCGCTGTTCTTCCTTCCCGCCCGGGACGCCAGCGTCCCATTGCTCGCCCCGGAGGGATCGCTGGAGGAGGCCAACGGGCTGATCCTGGCGTCGTCCTACGGCTCGATCCCCGTGGCCGCCGCCCTGTTCGGTGCGCTCCGGCTGGTCTCATCACACGTCCCGAGCTTCATACCGTTCAGCGGTGCCTTCCGCAGCCACCCGACCTCGTTCGCGTTCCTGTTCGACTCCGCGACGTTCCTGTTCTCCGCGGTGATGATCGCCGGGTTGCAGCTCGCCCAGGAGCGCACGGGCGGCGACATCGAACTGTTCCGCGACGTTGCCGAAGGCATCCGATACGTGATCGGACACCCGGGGCTTCGCTCGATGGCGTACGGGCTGATCGTCTCGATGTTCGGGGGCGGCGTGCTGTTCGCCGTCGGGATCGGTTACATCCACCAGACCCTGCACGGCTCCGACGTGGCGTTCGGATGGCTGGCGTCCCTGTGGGGCCTGGGGATGGGGATCGGGCTGGGGATCGTTCGGCTGCTGGAGCGGCGCCGCGGCCGAGCCCAGGTGTTCCTCCTCGCGGTGACCCTGTGTGGCGGAGTCCTGATCTTCATGGGCTTCGTGGCGGTCCTGTGGCTGGCCTTCATCGCGGCCGTGGTGTTCGGGACGGTGTTCGCGGTGGCGATCGTCCTGGCGTTGACACTGGCCCAGGAGGTGGCCGAGGACCGGGTCCGGGGCCGGATCATGGGCGGGGTGCAGATGCTGTTTCGGGTGGGGCTTGGCGTTGGCGCGCTCGGGATCGGCGCCATCGCCCATTCGATCCGCCGGGTCCACATCATCCTGACGCTCGATGGGAACCAGGTTGGCCTGCTGCTGGGCGGTGTGCTGATCCTGTCGGGAGCGGTGGCCGCGTCGGGGGTGGCTCGAAAAGGGCGGTGGCCTGGGGCGTAGACGGCCGGCTGACGCCCGGGCCTGCCGTCCCGTGCGCTCTACATCTCGCGGCGGCCCTCCAGGGCCTGGCCCAGCGTCACCTCGTCGGCGTACTCGAGGTCTCCACCTACGGGAAGCCCGCTGGCCAGCCGGGTCACCCGGACACCGAGCGGCTTGAGCAGCGCGGCCACGTACATCGCCGTGGCGTTCCCTTCGAGGTTCGGGTTCGTGGCCAGGATGACCTCGCGCACGCCGTTTCGGCCCACCCGGTCCAGGAGCTCCTGGACCCGAAGGTCGTCCGGCCCGATGCCCTCGAGCGGCGAGATGGCCCCGCCCAGCACGTGATACCGGCCCTTGATCACGCCGGCCTTCTCCACCGCAGCCTGGTCCTTCGACTCCTCCACCACGCAGATGACCTCGGGGTCACGACCGGGGTCGCGGCAGATGCGGCACAGCTCTCCCTCCGACACGCTGAAGCAGTCCCGGCAGAACCGGACACCCTCCTTGGCCGCGACGATGGCCTCGGCCAGCCGTCGGGCGTCCTGTGCCGGCGCCTTGACCATGTAGAACGCCAGTCGCTGGGCGGACTTCGGACCGATCCCCGGAAGGCGGGAGAGCTCGTCGATGAGGTCCTGGATGGGGCCCTCGAACACTACGGCGAGCCCTCCTCGATCTCTGCGCCGAACTCCTCCTTCAGCCGGGCCACGGCCTCGGTCGGCGTGGCGGGGGGATCCTCGTCGATCACCATGACGCCGGGCACCTCGTCCCGAAGGACGCACAGCAGGCGCGGCGCGACGCCGAAGACGTCGCTGAAGACCTGACGAAGCTCCTCCTCCTTCTTCTGGACCTTGTCCACGGCCCACTTCCGCCCCGGGGGAAAGGCCAGCTCCAGGGTGGTCCCGTCATAGGAGGCCGGCGTGGCGGACGACAGGTTCGCGTACAGGATCATCTTCTTCTGGTCCTGGAGCCGGTCCAGGAGCTGCTGCCAGGAGCGCCGGATGGCCGCCACGTCCAGCGACGAAGCCCGCGGAGCATGTGGCTGCCCCGGACCGGAGTCGATGTTCGCTTGGGCGCGATCGACGTCGACGGTGCGGTCAACGGGCTCGCCGGGTGACGAAGCCGGAGCCGCGAGATGGTCGACGGTCTCGCGCAGCGGAACACTTGGTTCCGCGGAGCGAGCGCCCTCGACCTTGGGGCTTCGCACCCGTGAGTCTTCGACGCCCGCCAGCCGTTCCAGCCGCTCGATCCGCGCGGCCAGTCCGGCCGGCGTCTCGTCAGCCTCTGGGATGGTCCCCCGCACCAACGCCAGCTCGACGGTCAACCGGGGCGACGTGGTCCACCGCAGATCGGTCTGGGCCACCAGGAGCAGCGACACGATCCGGCTGAGCTCGGTCATGGTGAACTTCGCGGCCTGCGCGGCCAGGCGGGAATGCCGCTCGGGCGTCACGTCGAGGACGGCCTGCTCTTCCGGGGCCGACCGCACCAGCATGAGGTCCCGGAAGTGGCCCAGGATCTGCCCGGTCAGGTGACGGAGGTCCTGGCCGCTCTGCACCAGCCGGTCCACGATCTCGAACACGGCCTTCGTGTCCTGAACGGCGACGGCGTCCGCCAGCTCGCCCTGCACGTCCTCTTCGGGCGCCCCGATCAGCGACTGGACGATGGCCTCGGTGATGTCCGCACCGCCGAGCACCGCCGACTGGTCGAGGAGCGACTCCGCGTCCCGCGCAGACCCCTCGGAGTGCCGAGCCATCAGCTCGGCCGCCTCACGGGTCAGCGCGATGCCCTCCTCCTTGGCAATGCGCTGGAGCAGGTCCGCTAGCACTTCGGTCCCGATCCGGCGGAAGTCGAATCGTTGGGTCCGCCCCACGATCGTGGCCGGCATCTTGTGCGGCTCGGTGGTGGCCAGGACGAACCGAACCCCGGGCGGCGGCTCCTCCAGCACCTTCAGCAGCGCGTCGAACGCTTCGCGGGAGAGCCGCTGGGCCTCGTCGATGATGTAGACCTTCTCCCGGCCCATGGCGGGGGCGGTGGGGGCGCGTTCGCGAAGCTCCCGGGCGTCGTCCACGCCCCCATGTGAGGCCGCGTCGATCTCCACGACGTCCAGGTGCGAACCGTCCCGGATGCGCAGGCACTGCTCGCAGATCCCGCACGGCTCGGCGGTGGGGCCGTGCTCGCAGTTCACCATCTTCGCCAGGATGCGGGCGGTGGAGGTCTTGCCGGTCCCCCGGGGCCCGCAGAACAGGAAGGCGTGGGAGAGCCTTCCCTCCCGGACCGCTCCCACCAGGGCCCGGACGACGTGCTCCTGCCCGATGACCTCGTCGGGGGACTGTGGCCGGTACTTGCGGTACAGCGCCACCTGCTGGCTCAGCTCGTCGGCCACGTCACCTCCCCCAAGGCAGAAAAGGGTGACCGTGCACCCACCGTTGACGTCGCACGACTCGGTCGCTCGACGGGCCGGTGGCTCCGGCCAGGCAACCCCGCGGCACCCGCCAAGATCCGCTTACCGCTGCTACCTTCCGGTCCTGACGGGGTTCGCAGATTGGCGTCGCGCGGGACCCGGCCTTCAGCGCTCCGTTCCCGGGGCGTTTCCGGACCATGCGGGCCGCAGATGGGCATCGGCCTCGCTAGAGCGGATTGCGAGTACAGGGCACCGCTAGCTCCCCGCCTAGCACGGTCACCGGGGCCGAGTATACCGCCGGGCCCCGGCGGGCCGGGCGGCACCGCCCGGTGGCTGGGGGTACGGGGCGATATGCTCGCGCCCAGCACCTCGACGACCGGGAGGACGGCTCATGGCCAAGGGGCATCCTGGGTTCGCAGCGCAGGGCATCGCCTACCACCGGGGTGACTTCGTGCCCCTGGAGGAGGCCACCGTCTCCATCGCCACGCACGCCTTCAACTACGGCACGGGCTGTTTCGAGGGCATCCGCGGCTACTGGAACGCCGAACGCGAACAGATCTACCTGCTCAAGCTCCACCACCACTTCCGGCGCCTCCTGAACTCCTGCCGGCTGTTCCACATCGACATCGGCATGACGGCCGAAGATCTGTGCGACATGGCCGTCGAGTTGATCCGCCGGAACGACTACCGCCAGGACGTCTATCTCCGCCCCGTCGCGTACAAGGCGAGCCCGGTCATCAAGGTCGGGCTGCTCAATCTGGAAGACGCTTTCTCCTGCTTCACCGCGCCGATGGGCGATTACATCGACACCCGCAAGGGTTTGGCGGTGACCATCTCGGGGTGGCGTCGAAACGACGACAACTCCATCCCCTCCCGCGCCAAAGCCACGGGCGGCTACCTGAACGCCGCGCTGGCCGTGGCCGACGCCCAGAGCGCCGGCTACGACGAGGCGATCCTGCTGACCGGCGACGGACACGTGTCGGAAGCCAGTTCCTCGAACCTGTTCCTGGCCATGCACGGGCGGCTGATCACGCCTCCGGTGGC
>DHWM01000014.1:4020-6112 GCA_002413185.1 Actinobacteria bacterium UBA5182 | reverse complement strand
TACGACGAGGCGATCCTGCTGACTGGCGACGGACACGTGTCGGAAGCCAGTTCCTCGAACCTGTTCCTGGCCATGCACGGGCGGCTGATCACGCCTCCGGTGGCTGACGACATCCTGGTCGGAATCACCCGGAGCTGCATCCTGGAACTGGCCGGACGCCTGGGCATCCCCGTCGAAGAGCGGCGGGTCGACCGCACCGAGCTCTACGTGGCCGACGAGATGTTCCTGTGCGGCACGGGCGTCCAGATCGCCCCGGTCACCTCCATCGACGCCCGGATCCTGGGCGACGGCAAGATCGGCGAGACCACCCGCGCCATCCAGGACCTGTACCTCTCCGCCGTGCACGGAGAGGCGGAGGAGTACCTCGAGTGGCTGACGCCGGTCTACGCCGCCGCCGACGCTGCGCCGAAGGCCGATCGAGGCTAGCTTCCGCCCTCACCTGCGGTGGCGGCCGCTCCACGGTCGATCAGGAAAGCGATCTTGACCTGCACCTTGTAGTTCCTGAGCTCCCCGTTCTCGACCGTGGCGTTGCTCGAGATGACCTCCACACCGGTGACGTTGCGGATCGTGGCGCTGGCCGTCTTCACGGCGTTTCGAACCGCGTCGCTGAACGAGTTCGGCGAGCTTCCCACCAGCTCGATGACCTTGACGACCCCGCCTTCCTTCTCCTCCGGCATGGTCCACCTCCCTGTCTCGACCGGACGGAAAGCCTATGTTCGGCTACTGCTACCCGTGAAGTCTCGACGAAAACCCGTGAACATGCTTGCGGGAGGTCAGGCCACCTGCAACCCGGCCCGCCGGGGCCGCCACAGGACCCATGTCAGCGAGAGCGTCGACAGGATCACCACCGCGGTCAGTGCCCACACCCACACCGGCGTGGCGGTCTGCGCCGCCACCGACAGGGCCGTCCGGGGAGCCGCGCCGTCGATCGACAGGTCGTAGCCGATCTGGTGGGCGTGGGCGTGGAGCTGCAGCGATGTCAGCCACAGGTTTCGGGGCACCCAGCCCATGCCGCGGTCGGAGCGCAGGTCATGCAGCAGCGAGGGTCCGGCCCACCGCGACGCCCGCACGGTCATGCCGGGCATGCGGTCGAGCGAGGGCGCCAGCACCGGCGGCCGGTCCGTCAGCACGAACAGGTCCGCGTCGACCAGCTCCACCGACACCTTGCCCAGCGCCAGGATCCGGAGCGGGATCCACGGGCCCGTGGTGGGGATCGTGAAGTGGATGGTCGATCCCTGCCCTTCGATCAACCCGCGGCGGGCCGCGGCGGCCCGGTCGAACTTCGCCAGCGCGAAGATCGCCCCGCTGGACGAATACGCCCCGAGCACTCGGGGCGCGTCCGGGGTCAGGTCGAACCCGTTCCTGGACGCCCACGCCGCCACGTCCCGGCCGCCCCCCTTCACCACCGTGATGTCGAGCGCCTCGATCTGGACCTTCTGCAGGACCTGGACCGGAGCAAAGGCGGCACCCGCCGCCAAGGCCAGGCGCTGCGGGACAGGGGGGTTGACCTCGCGCTCGAGCCGTTCCAGGGTCCAGTCGCCGCCCTTCTCGATCTTCGACGGGTTGCCCGGCAACGGGATGATGTAGCCGAACTTGGCGGCGGTCCCGGCGAACTGGAAAGCCGTCACGTAGTGCTCCAGCCCGGCGTGCCAGGCAGCCAGCGTGGTGGCCTTCCCCAGGACCTCCGCGTGGCCCGGTGCCACCAGCCCCCCGCAGGCGAACGCCGCGGCGGGAGCGCCCACGGCGAGCGCAACCCCGACCGTCCCGATCACCGCGAGCCGACGCGTCATCCCGACCAAGGCCACCCTCCTTGGGCTCTTCCGCCTGCCTGATGACGGTTCGACGGACGGGTGGCTCGAAATGGTTCCGCCTCGTCTCAACCACGGACCTGTCTTTCGCTCCCATCGTGCTCAAGGAGCGGGTCGCGTTCGCCGACACCACCTGGGAGATGCGTGGACCCGTCGGCATCCGAAGCTCGAAACGAGCGGCGCTCCGTCCGGAGCCCCATCGCGTCACCTTTCGGAAGCGTCCGGAGGAATCCGAGGACGAGCGCGGCGAGCGATACGTCGCGGGGGGGCGCCTCACCGTGCGC
>DHWM01000014.1:2294-3793 GCA_002413185.1 Actinobacteria bacterium UBA5182 | reverse complement strand
TCGCTGGGCTTCAACGACCGCGACGGCTGGTGGTGCCAGTGTGGCCATCCCCGCGGATGCGCTCATGTGGCCGCCTTGCAGCTCGTGGTGGACCCCGATCTGGTCCGACCCGCCGCGTCCCGACGCTGACGGCGTCGGCCCTCCTCATCCCGATCGCGCGGCCATCCTTCGGTACAGCGCCGGCCACGCTCCGTGCAGCCACGCCGGGAACGCCAGCCACCGCGGGACGAAGACCTCGGCTCGGTTGAACCGGATCGCGCCCGCGACCACCTTCGCCACACGTTCGGGCGACACCATCCTGGGGAACCGCTGTTCGTACGTATGGCCTGATCGGTCGAAGAACGCGGTCTTGACCGGGCCCGGTGAGACCACGCTGACGCCGATCCCCGAAGCTCGCACCTCCATCCGCACGCTGTCGGACAGCGTGATCAGCGCGGCCTTCGTCGCCGAGTAGACGGCCTCCCAGCCGACGCCGAGGTGGCCGGCGATGGAGGCCACGTTCACCACGTGCCCCCTGTGGCGTTCGATCATCCCGGGGAGGAGCAGCCCCGTCAGGCGGATCGGGGCGAGCAGGTTGACTCGAACCATCTCCTCGGCCCGGCATAGCTCGATCGCCGAGAGCGGACCGGCCCACCCCAGGCCGGCGTTGTTCACCACGATGTCGACCGGATCGGCCCATTGCGCCAGCCGGTCGACCTGTTCGACATCGGCCAGGTCGGCCACCAGGAGCTCGCCGCCGGTTACGGCGCCCACCTCCTCCAGCGCGCCCCGGTCGCGTCCGGTGACCTTCACCCTGACGCCTCGCCGGGCCAGCTCGATCGCGGTGGCCCGGCCGATCCCGCTGGACGCCCCGGTGATGAGCGCGGTCCGTCCGGCCAGGTCCATGACGCGGCAGCGTGCCACGCCGGACCAGGGAACATCCACTCGCAGGCCCGGGTTCCGAACGAAAAGACACGCGAAAGGGGATCGTCCATGCGCTACAAGCTGTTCGGACGGAGCGGGCTTCGCGTCTCCGAGGTCGCCCTCGGGACCATGACCTTCGGCGAGGACTGGGGATGGGGGGCGTCGAAGGAGGAGAGCCGGAAGATCTTCGATCGGTATGCCGAAGCCGGGGGGAACTTCGTCGACACCTCCATCAACTACACCAACGGCACCAGCGAGGCGTACGTCGGGGACTTCGTCTCTTCGGATCGCGACCATTTCGTCGTCGCCACCAAGTACAGCTTGAGCACCAGGAAGGACGATCTGAACTTCGGGGGCAACCACCGGAAGAACCTGGTCCGCTCGCTGGAAACGAGCCTTGGGCACCTTCGGACCGACCATGTCGATCTCCTGTGGCTGCACATGTGGGACGGCACCACGCCGGTGGACGAGGTTCTGCGGGCGCTCGACGACTCGGTGCGGGCGGGCAAGGTCCTGCACGTCGGCTTCTCCGACACTCCGGCCTGGGTCATCTCGCAGGCCTGCGCCGTCGCGGAGCTCCGGGGATGGACGCGGCC
>DHWM01000014.1:0-2046 GCA_002413185.1 Actinobacteria bacterium UBA5182 | reverse complement strand
CCGTGGGGCCTTCTGGAAGGCGGCGCCCTCACCGGGAAGTACGCCAAGGGGGGCGACGAGCCGAAGCGGTACGGCGATCACCAGGCATCCGAGCAGGAGGTGGCCGCCGCCGCCGCGGTGGCGGAGGTGGCCGCCGAGGTTGGCGCCACCGCGTCACAGGTCGCCATCACCTGGGTTCGCCGCCAGCCCGGCACGATCATCCCCATCCTGGGTGCGAGGACCGAGGTCCAGATCAAGGACAACCTGGCGTCACTGGACGTGGATCTCTCCGACGAACACCTGCGGCGACTGTCCGAGGCCAGCCCAATCAAGCTTGGCTTCCCCCGGGACTTCCTGGAATCGAAGAACGTGCAGGAGCTGATCTTCGGCGAGACCCGAGGTCTCCTCGACCGTCCGAGCTGAACCACCCTGGCGGAGGGACGGGGATTTGAACCCCGGAGACGGTTACCCGCCTACACGCTCTCCAGGCGTGCCCCTTCGTCCGCTCGGGCATCCCTCCGGGGCGATTCTACGGGAGGGGGCCGCTCGCGCTCGCCCTCGTTTTCACCGGGGACCCCCGGGTACCAGTCCGGGTAGGCTGCTCCGAGTGCGCCGGCTGCTGATCGTCCTGATCATCCTGGTGGTGCTGGCGGTCGGGGCGGACGTGGGGGCACGGCTCCTGGCGCAGTCGTGGGTGTCGAAGGAGCTGGCCACCTCGTTGCACCTCTCCGAGCAGCCCAACGTGTCCCTGGGCGGATTCCCGTTCATCCCACACCTGCTCGGTGGGACCTTCCCTTCGGTGGCCGCGAACGCCGGCGGGCTCACGGCCGAAGGGGTCTCGTTCCAGAAGGTCACCCTCTCGCTGCGAGACGTGAAGTTCTCACTGGTCGAACTGGCGGCAGGGCGGAAGACCACCATCCGGGCGGCGTCGGGTACCGGCACCGCCGCGATCACGAGCGCCGAGCTCACCTCCGCCCTCCACGCCCACGGGGTGAGCGTGACCGTGCGCATGGATGGCGACAGGGTGTTCGTCCGGTCGGATCAACTCGGCCAGGAGGTGGGTGGGACCGTCGCCGTCGACGGCCAGACCCTGACGGTCCGCCCGACCGGGGCCCCGGGCGCATTCTCGTTCTCGGTGAAGCTCCCTCAGGTCATCCCGAACCTCGAATACCGGCGCGTCACCATCGAGGGCTCCACCGCGGTTCTCTCCTTCGGCCTCGAGCACCCCACCTTCCAGACCTGACCCATTTCCTGGCCCACCTGCCCGGGATCGCCGAGGGTGACGGGCTACGACTTCGTCCAGAAGTCACTCCCCCGCTTGACGTCCGCAGGGGAAAGGTCGAATCTTGTGCTCCATTCGATCCGGTTTCCGCGAGAGCGGGAAGGGAGGACATCAGTGCGTCGAATCCTCGTCGCCGTGACCGCGGCCTTGGCCACGGTCGCATTCATCGCTGCCGGGGCCAGTGCTTCGACCCCAGGAAGCGACGCCAGGCTGACCAACGACGCCCCGGGTACCGGTGGCTACGTCAGCGCCTACACCCTCGGGACCGGGCAGCCCTATACGGACCCGGTGCTCCAGGAGTGCTCCATCTCCCGTGGCCGCCAGAACGAGCCCTCAGTGGCGGTGGACCCTCGGAACACCAAGGTCCTCATCGGAAGCTCCAACGACTACTGCGGCGTCTACGCACCTCCGGGAGATCCGACCATCGGCAACCCGGCAGGGCCGATATGGCTGGGGTACTACCGGTCCCAGGACAGCGGCCGCAGCTTCGTCAGCTCGCTGGTTCCCGGCTATCCGGGCGACACCTCGCCCTACGCGCAGCTCGCCCAGATCGACACCAACAGCTCCGGGGACCCCGTCATCGCGTGGGACGCCCACGGCCGCGCGTTCATGGGCTCGGAGAGTGACACGGGCACGGACGACAGCAACGGCGACGTGTGGGTGGCCCGCTACGCGAATTCGGGCGGCGGCACGATCAACGACGGCAAGCTCTACCAGGGAACCGTGACGGTGGGCCAGGGGTCCCAATCCCCCTTCCTGCTCGGGAAGTTCAACGACAAGACGGC
>DHWM01000184.1 GCA_002413185.1 Actinobacteria bacterium UBA5182 | reverse complement strand
CGATCGGTGGATTCAGGCTTAGACCCTAGCCAAGAGGTTCTCTAGGATGATCGCGGCCGCCCACGCCAGCGCGGCTCCTGTGACGCCCATCTGCGGCACCAGCACCACGTTGAGAAGGACGTTCACCGTCAACGCCGCACCCGTGTTCAGAAGGTTCAGCGAGCTTCTCCCAACCATCAGCAGAATCAACGTCACGTTCCCGGTCCCCATGTTGATGAGCATTGCCAACGACACAATGACAAGCGCTGTGCTCCGCGTCGAGAAGTGTCCCATAGAGTCCGCTCCCGTGGTGTACGAACGACCTGAGGGTCCTTGAAGTAGAAGACCACCGCTTCATCCTCAGCGAGATCAGTCCAGGAACTCGGGGAGGAGGAAGACGGTGGTCGAGTACACGATGGAACCTCTGGCCTGGCTCCGCAAGCAACTGGAGGAGGCCGACGTCGATCTGCTGCGGGAGATGGTCGCCACGTTCGTCCAGGGCCTGATGGGAGCCGAGGCCGACGCAGTGTGCGGAGCGCTGTACGGCGAGCGGAGCCCGGAGCGCGTGAACCGGCGCAACGGCTACCGGCCGCGAGACTTCGACTCCCGGGTCGGCACCATGTCCCTGGCTATCCCCAAGCTCCGGGAGGGGAGCAACTTCCCGGACTGGCTCCTCACCCCTCGCCAGCGGGCCGAGCGGGCCTTGGTAGCGGTGGTGGCCGAGTGCTACGTGAAGGGCGTGTCGACTCGGCGCGTGGACGGCCTCATCAAGACCCTCGGCATCGAGGGCATCTCGAAGTCCCAGGTCTCCGAGCTCGTCAAGAGCCTGGGCGAGGGCGTCCAGGCCTTCCGGTCCCGACCGCTTGACGCGGGCTCCTACACGTTCGTGTGGCTGGACGCACTCAGCCTGAAGTGCCGGGAGGGGACGGATCGCGAACGTCGTGGCTGTGATCGCCACCGCGGTGAACGCCGGCGGTCACCGGGAGATCCTCGGCCTCGAGGTCCTGACCTCGGAGGACGGCGCCGGGTGGACGGCGTTCCTCCGGGACCTGGTGGCCCGGGGGCTTCACGGCGTCCGCCTGGTGGTCTCCGACGACCACAAAGGGCTGGTTGAGGCGATCGCCGCCGTCCTGCCCGGGGCCTCCTGGCAACGATGCAGGACCCGCTTGATCCGCAACCTTCTGACGCGGGTCCCGAAAAGCGCCCAGGGCGTGGTGGCGACCCTGGTCCGTTCGATCTTTGCCCAGCCCTACGCAGAAGAGGTGGCCGCCCAGCTCGCCCGGGTGATCGAGCAACTCGAGCGGCTCTTCCCCGCTGCGGCCGAGCTCCTGGCCGACGCGGGGCCCGACATCACGGCGTTCGCGTCCCTGCCCACAGAGCACTGGCGCCAGATCTGGTCCAACACTCAGTGCATGATGATGGCCGTGAGTGTCGGCCCGGCAGTCTGACTCGTGGTTCAACTGGCGGAGCGATCGCCTCACGGTTGATCTGTCGACCGCCGGGTTCGACGCCCACGACGCTGCAGCGAGATCGGCCGTGACCCGATAGGGGCTTCGCCTGGCGCCATGAGTGTTCTGTCCGCGCCGTGATCGCTGCGAGGACAGGCTCGCGGCCCCGGAGGGAGGCAGGATGCGGGAGGTCGGTCTCGTACTCGGCGTGGACACCCACAAGGACGTTCACGTCGCCACGCTCGTCGATGATGTGGGCCAGCTGGTGGCCGTGGCCCAGTTTGCCGCCTCTGATCGGGGAAGCCGCGAGATGCTCATGTGGGCCAAGCGGCATGGCAGCCTGCGCCGGGCA
The DNA here is from genome assembly GCA_002413185.1 of Actinobacteria bacterium UBA5182. Taxonomy (GTDB): domain Bacteria; phylum Actinomycetota; class UBA4738; order UBA4738; family UBA4738; genus UBA5182. Next base: position 5,241 of record DHWM01000184.1, on the reverse strand, counting down.
GGGGTGGAAGGCACCGGGGCCTACGGCTACCGGCTCGGGAGGCTGCTGACGGAGGCCGGGGTCGAGGTCCGAGAGGTGAACCGGCCCGACCGATCCGTGCGACGCCTCCGGGGCAAGAGCGACCCAGTGGACGCCGAAGCGGCTGCCCGTTCGGTCCTCTCGGGCACTGCACGCGCCACCCCGAAGGACCGAGAAGGGCCCGTCGGTGCGCTGCGTGCCCTCATGGTCGCGCGGCGAAGCGCCGTGAAGGCCAGGACGCAGGCCATCAACCAGATCTACGCGCTCCTGGTGTGCTGCGAGGACGGGCCGCGCGCGCGGCTGGGAGGACGGCGAGGGAGACCACTCGCCCAGGGCTGCGCACGGCTCCGGCCGACCGACGGAACCAGCTCCGCCTTGCGAAGCCTCGGCCAGCGGTGGCTGCGGCTGGATCGAGAGGCGCGCGACCTCGAGGGGCAGATCGCCCTCATCGTGAAGAGGGTTGCCCCGGGACTTCTCGCTCGGCCAGGGGTGGGGGTGCTCTCCGCCGCCCAGCTTCTCGTTACCGCCGGGGATAACCCGCACCGACTCCGGAGCGAGGCCGCGTTCGCCGCGTTGTGTGGGGCGAGTCCGGTGGAGGCCTCGTCCGGTAAGACGACCCGTCGGCGACTCAACCGCGGTGGCGACCGTGCGGCGAACAGCGCCCTGTGGATGATCGCCCACGTCCGCATGATGCGCGACCAGAACACCCGGGACTACGCCGCTCTCCGGACCGAGCGCGGCAACAACCGCAAGGAGATCCTGCGACTCCTCATGCGCTACATCGCCCGTGAGCTGTACCCGATCATCCTCGGGAGCCTGGATGGCGGTTCGGCGTGCGAGGCGGTTGCTTGACATAGGGGCATCAACCCCCCAGAGAGGCTGAACCGGGAGATCCGCCGCCGGACCGACGTGGTGGGGATCTTCCCCAACCGCCCGGCCATCGTCCGGCTGGTCGGTGCGGTCCTGTCCGAGCAGCATGACGTGCGTGTTGGAATGACGGTGCTCCCCGGGGGTGCCTCCAGCGACGACGTGCCCACCGCTTGCGGTGTGGCTTTCCACTTGAGCGACCCCTCGGGGAGCTACCGTCGGGCGATGTCGCTTGATAGGAGCGGGGCCCTTGTGGGCCGACGCACGTGTGCGCACCGCCTGACGCCCATTCTGCCCGATGGACGGAGGGAGGTCGCCGGTGGCGGTTGCAGGGGTGGACACGCACAAGGACATGCTCGCGGTGGCGGTCATCGACCAACAGGGGCGTGAGCTCGACCGGATCGAGCTCGAGAACTCTGCGGCGGGCCACCACCGGCTCGTCGGGTGGCTCCGCAGGTTCCAGCTCGTTCGTGTGGGGATCGAGGGTTCCGGCTCTTACGGCCGGGCAGTAGCCCTCGCCGCGCAGGGCGCTGGCTTCGAGGTGGTGGAGGTTCCTCCGCAGCTCACGGCCCAGGCTCGGAAGCGGCAGCGCTCGAACGCCAAGTCCGATCCCATCGACGCTCTCCTCATCGCGAGGATCACGCTCCGCGAGCCCGACCTTCCGCCGATCCGTCCGGATGGCGACATCGAGGACCTTCGGGTGCTGGTCCGTTACCGGCGGGAGCTGCGGGCCGAGCGGAACCGGCAAGCCAACGGCTCCACGCCGACCTGGTGCAGCTCCATCCCGGTTACCAGCGCCGGATCGGCCGGCTCACCACCGAACGGAACCTCGACCGGGCCCGACGTCTCCTCGCCGGCGACGACCAGGTTCGAGCCCGTACGGCACGTCAGCGGGTCACCAGGCTCCGGCAGCTGAACCGCCAGATCGCCGAGATCACGGCTGAGGTTCAACAGCGCGCCGCAACCCTCCGCTCGGGGCTCACCACCATCTGCGGTGTGGCGGAGCTCTCCGCAGCCGAGCTCCTGGCTGAGATCAGCGACGTCACCAGGTACCGGACCAAGGCGCAGTTAGCCATGGCCAACGGAACTGCACCGCTCCCGGCCAGCTCAGGAAGGACGCAAAGACATCGCCTGAACCGCGGCGGAAACCGCCAACTCAACCGGATCATCCACTACATCGCGCTCACCCAGATCTCCCGACACCCGGAGGGCCGCGCCTACTTCGACCATAAGAAGGCGGAGGGCAAGACCACACAGGAAGCCATGCGCTGCCTGAAGCGACGGATCTCAGACCGCATCTTCCAGACCCTTCGGGACGTACCAGCAACGCCTGGTTGACATAGGAGCTCGAGTGGTCGGTCACCGACCGGCGCTACTTCACCTTCGAGTCGATGGCTCGCATCAACGAGCCGGAAGGAGGTGAACCAAGGGAGCTGTTGGCAGCGATCGCGTAGGTGAGGATCGCGATGAACGAAAGTCCAGTACTTGACGGGACACGACCGCGCGGTGAGAGAGCGTCTCAGGACCTCGATATCAGTCGAACGTGCTCGGAGATGGCAAGGACAACGTCCCGATTCACCTGAGGGCACTGTTGCGTTGGCCGAAGCCCGGGTGTGGTGCACACATCCCTTCGGGCAGCTATCAGATCACGAGGGCCAGTTCGGCGAAGACGGCGGCGAGGAGGGAGGTCGGCCGGACATCGGTACCGAGGTCGTAGTGGCCCCGGCGGAGGTTCTGGACGAAGGCATGCCCGGCAACGATGACCCTGGCGGTGCGATCTCGCTTCAGCCCGCGCATGGGCCGGAGCCGTGCCTTGAGGCGCCCGTGGTCGTTCTCGAGCGGATTGTTGGCATGGACCTCCGTGCCATTGAAGGCCTCCGGCAGCAACTCATCGAGGACGCGAGGGTAGACCCGGTACCGGTTGGTCGTGACCTCGACGGGTGAGATCCGGGTACCGCCGAGCGCCTGAGCGAAGAACCGACGAGCGGCCTCGCCGTTTCGTCGGGGCGAGAGGAAGACGTCAATGACTTGGCCGAACTCGGTCGGTCGCTCGGAATAGGTAGCGCCAGCTCCCTCCGACCCTCAGATAGGTCTCGTCCACGTGCCAGCGATCCCCGACGATGTGTCGGCGGGCGCGCGCGGCCTCGGCGAACTCCAGGGCGAACCGCTGGACCCAGCGGTACACCGTCACGTGATCGACCTCGATCCCGCGCTCGGCGAGGAGCTCCTCGACGTCTCGGTAGGAAAGACCGAATCGCAGGTACCACCGGACCGCCAGGGTGATGACCTCGGGCGGGAGCCGGTACCCGGCGAAGGCTGAGCTCGGAGCTATGTGGGGGCAAGGGTGAGCGCGTGATCTCATGGCCACGAGTCTGCCCGACGAAGCGCCTCGGCGCCCAATGCAACAGTGCCACGCAGTGAGCTCCTTGCGCAGGGCACCCTGGGCTTGCACGAACAGCGATCGGTAGATCGCCTCGTGGGACACGCGCATCTCCTGGTCCAAAGGATGATCGTGCGCGAGGCGGCTCGCGATCTGCTCGAGCGACCAGCGGCGCTCGAGCAGCCGCTCGACCTCGGACCGGAGCCTCGGGCACCGGACAAGCTTCGGGACCTTCGGCCGCCGGGCGCAGCGGATGGCTCGTTCCTCCCCCCGCCAGGCCCGGTACCTGATCCGGCCTCCGTTGGTAGCCACTTCACGGGAGATGGTCGAGGTCGATCGATGGAGCCTGCCGGCGATGGTCCTGAGCGACTCACCAGCTTTCACGCCGCGCGAGATCTCCTCCCGCTCCGCGAGCGAGAGCCGCAGTGGGGATCGCCACCTCACCCGAGGTGCGATGCCACCAGTCCTGATCAGAAGCCGCTGGATCGACTTCGTTGAACACCCGACGGCCGACGCTGCCACCGCGAACGTCTCTCCCGCCGCGACCCTGCGCTGGATCTCGAAGCGCTCCGCCGCGCTCAGACGCCTTCCATGGTCTCCTCGCCGCCGCATCGGCGCACCTCCTCGCGATCGATCCCTACAGGGATGTTCGCGTGGATGGTGCGTTGATCGCGTGAGACCGCCGGGGACAGATGTCAATAGTAGGTAGGTCAACAATGGCCGAAGAACCCAGGCGGGGTCGAGGCTGGAGCCCCGGGTAGCTTTCTTCCAATCGTGTCGGTGTCAGGGTCTCCGCGACCAAGATCCGGGCGCTGCTGCGGAGCCACGGCCTCGGTCCCGCGCCCCGACGGTCAGGTCCTTCGTGGTCCCAGTTCCTCCGGGCGCAGGCCGCAGGCATCGTCGCGATCGACTTCTTCACCGTCGAGACCGTGTTCCTGCGGACGCTGTACGTGCTCTTCGCCATGGAGATTGGGACGCGGCAGATCCATCTCATGGGCGTCACGAGGCATCCGGGCTCGGGCTGGGTCGTTCAGCAGGCGCGGAACCTCTCGTTCAACCTCGCTGATGAAGGCCGTTCGTTCCGGTTCGTGATCAGGGACCGCGACGCCAAGTTCACGACGAGCTTCGATGCGGTCTTCGCGGGCGACGGCGCGCGGGTGATCATGACTCCGATCCGGGCTCCCCGGGAGAACGCCTTCGCCGAGCGCTGGGTGCGTACGGTCCGACACGAGTGCCTCGACTGGATCTTGATCCTCGGTCGCCGGCACCTGCACAAGGTCGTCGTCGAGTACGTCGAGCACTACAACCGAGGCAGGCCGCACCGGGGAATCGAACTTCGGGTGCCGGATCCCACCGGAATCGGGCCCGTCACGCTCAGTCCGCCGGGGAGGCTCCGACGGCGGGACATCCTGGGCGGCCTGATCCACGAATATGAGCGGGCAGCATGAGTGGAGCGAGCGTTTGTGCGCCCCTCAGGGTTCGATTCCCGTCCGCCTCCACTACCAGCGGCCTTGCGGCCGCTCCGAGGGCCAGTAGCGGAGGCTGAGCCGTCGCGCACAAACACCAGGCAACGGGGTCGGACACGACTTCGCAGATTCCCGACAGAGCTCTATCGACGCACAGGAACAGGGCTGCCATTGGCACCGTCAGTGCAACGAGGCGCGTCAGCCGTTCAAGAGGGCAAACAGTCGCCACTCGCCCGGCACGCCCTTCAGCGCGTGGGTCCCGCGGTCTTCGAACGCGATCCCCGATCCGACTACCAGGTCTTTCACAGTGCCCGACACCAGCACCTGGCTCGGAGCGGCGATTGCGGCCACTCGCGCTCCGATGTGCACGGCGATGCCCCCCACACGCTCCCCCATGAGCTCGATCTCTCCCGTATGCACGCCGGCTCGAACTTCGAGTCCGATGACTCGGACAGCGTCCACGATGGCCTGGGCGCATCGGACCGCACGGGCGGGACCGTCGAAGGTCGC
>DHWM01000104.1 GCA_002413185.1 Actinobacteria bacterium UBA5182 | reverse complement strand
ACTTCCTGCCCGACGTGTACGTGACGTGCGAGGTGTGCAAAGGCAAGCGATACAACCGCGAAACGCTGGAGGTGAAGTACAAGGGGCGCTCCATCGCCGACGTGCTGGCGATGAGCGTGTCGGAGGCCCTGGAGTTCTTCCAGAACATCCCAGTGATCGCGCGGCACCTCCAGACGATCACGGACGTGGGACTGGGTTACGTGCGCTTGGGGCAGCCCGCTCCGACCCTTTCCGGCGGCGAGGCCCAGCGGGTCAAGCTTGCCAGCGAGCTGTCGAAGCGGGCCACGGGACGCACCTTCTACATCCTCGACGAGCCCACCACCGGATTGCACTTCGAGGACATTCGAAAGCTTCTCGGCGTGCTGGAGCGCCTGGTGGCAGCGGGGAACACCGTGTTGGTGATCGAGCACAACCTCGACGTGATCAAGACGGCCGACTGGGTGATCGACCTGGGACCCGAAGGCGGCGACGGGGGCGGGAGGATCGTCGCGGCGGGCTCCCCGGAGGACGTCGCGGAGCACCCCACCTCGTACACGGGGATGTTCCTGCATGAGCTCCTGGGTGTGCGGCGTCGGAGCCGGGAGCCGGTCGGAGCGCGGGCCTGACCTCACGGTGGGCGGCCGCGAGGGGATCGGTACAATAGGCGCCGTTGTGCCCCGACCCGGAACCCTGAAGACTCGAGGCTGGGCGAAGCTCGGCACCGCCATCGCCGCGTGCGCCGTGATCGGAGCCGGGTGTGCCCCGGGCGGGACCCCTCCCAACTTCCCCGTGGCCCAGGGCCAAGGGTTGCTGATCTCGGTGGTCGACAACGTCAACGACGCCGGACGGATGCCGTCGGCGGGGATCGATTCGCACGGCCACCCGGCCGTCGCCTATCTCCTCCTGAAGCAGGTCCCCAGGCCCGGCCTCCTTCCGGCCCCGATCGTGGCCGGCGCCCCGCAACCCCCAGCCGTGATCCTGGCGACGCAGTCGGGAGGCATCTGGAAGCGCATCTCGGTCACGCCGCAGAGCACCGGTCCAGCCCAGGGGGAGGCGAAGGAGATCGGCGACAAGGACTTCCACGCCATCCCGGGCGTCAACACTGGCCTGGCCGTCGATCCCAACGGCAAGCACCACGTGGTGTGGGCGACTCCTTCCGGGCTCTTCTACGACGATGACGTCTCCGGCTCCTTCGGGACGCCCGAGCAGGTCACCAAGACCGCCGCGCTGGGTGGCGCCGTTGCCGTCGGGCCTGACGGCGCTCCCTGGGTGTCGTTCTACGAGGGAACCACGGTGATGGCGGCCACCCGCCTTGAGGCAAAGTGGAGCGTTGAGAGGGTCGGGGCTGCCGGGCCCGGAGGGATCTCTCCGGCCTCGGCCCCCAGTCCCGCCTTCACAACAGCGATCCGGGTTGGCAGCGGCGGCGACCCCATCGTCGCCTACGGCGTGGAGGGGCAGACCGTCCTGGCCCGTCGGGCAGGAGGATCTTGGACCGACCCCGCCGCCGTGCCCGGGCCGGGGGGATACGGCGTCTCGTTGGCCCTGGACCCGCGCGGCAACCCCCACGTGGCCTACTACGACGTGTCGGGCGGGGTCCACGTGGCGTTCGCGCAGGGCCCGGCGAGCCAGCCCGTGGCCCTGGCCGCCACCGCTCCCGGCCCCGGCGGACAGGCCGACCCCGCGTGGTCGACAGGCCTGGCCATCGACCAGGACGGGACCGACTACGTGACCTTTGCCAACACCCACACGCACGGGGTCGACCTGGCCACGAACGTCACGGGGACGTTCGCTTCCAAGCCCGTCCCAGGGAGCCAGAACGGGGCGAACCCGAGCATCGCAGTGTCCTCCGACGGCAACTCGCTGGCGCTGGCGTGGTATGACCCGACGAACGGGAACCTGGACGTGGCCACGAATCCCTCGGGGAGCCTGGCCCTGGCGTTCTCACCCCAGCCCGTGGTGGGCCCCACTATCACCCCGTCGGCCGTGACGTGCCAGCCCCAGGGTGCGACGGTGCAGATCGTGGCGCCGCCGGGGGCGGCGGGATCCGGATTCGATCAGAGGTGCTACGCGGCCGCCGCCGGCAAGGCCTTCACCATCAACTTCGACAACAAGGACTCGCAGGCGCACAACTTCGCCATCTTCGCCGCCGATCCGCTGGCGGACTCGAGCGCCAAGGCGCTGTTCGACCCCACGGCCACCAACATCGTCAGCCCCGGAGCGAGCACCACCTACGATGTGCCCTCGCTCCAAGCGGGCACGTATTTCTTCCACTGCGACATCCACCCCACCACCATGACCGGGACATTCGTGGTGGCTGGCGGCAGGTAACACCCCCCTCATCGGCCCCTCGCGGAACCGCGACCTAGAATTGCCTTCCGTGAGCCTCGCTCGCCCCGATGCGCCCTCCATCCCCGACGGTCCCGGCGCCTACCTGTTCCGGGACGCCGACGGCCGGGTCGTCTACGTCGGGAAGGCCATCTCCCTTCGCAAGCGGGTGGCGTCCTACTGGGCCCGGCCCCAGCACCCTCGGACGGAGGCGATGCTCGACCATGCCCGGAGCGTCGAATGGATCGTCGCGTCGACTGAGGTCGACGCGCTGATGCTCGAGTACAACCTCATCAAGTCTCACCGGCCCCGGTTCAACGTCCGGTACCGGGACGACAAGTCCTATCCGTATCTCGCTTTGACCGTGGGCGAACGATGGCCCCGGGCGAGAGTGCTGCGGGGGCCGAAGCGCAAGGGAGTCCGATACTTCGGGCCGTACGGCCACGCCTACGCCATCCGTGAGACGCTGGACGCCCTGACCCGGGTGTTCCCGGTCAGGACCTGTTCGAACGCGTTCTTCGATCAGCGGGCCCGGGCGGGGCGTCCGTGCCTCTATTACGACATCGGAAGGTGCGCCGGCCCGTGCGTCCCCTTACTGACCGGGGTGACCGAGCACGGATACGGCGAGCTGGTCGAGGCCATGGCAGGCTTCCTGGGCGGCGACCACCGGCCGATCCTGTCCCGGCTGGACCAGCACATGCGCCGGGCCGCGGACCTTCAGGAGTACGAACGCGCCGCCAAGCTCCGTGACCAGCTGGCTGCGGCACGCAAGGCCATGGAGAGCCAGGAGATGATCCTGGCCCGCCGGGACGACCTCGACATCGTGGGGATGGAGGAGGACGACCTCGAGGCGGCATTCCAGGTGTTCTTCGTTCGAGGCGGCCGCGTGATGGGGCGGCGGGGGTGGGTGGTGGACAAGGTCGAAGACATCGACGCGCCTCGGCTCGTGTCGTCCTTCCTCCGGGAGCTGTATATGGACCGCGAGGAGGTCCCGCCCCGGATCCTCGTTCCCGCTTGGCCGTCCGACCAGGAGGTGCTGGAGCGGTGGCTCTCGGGGATGCGGCATGCCCGGGTCCGCATCGCCGTGCCCGCCCGGGGCGACGGTCGTCGGCTGCTGCAGGTCGTCGGCCACAACGCGAAGGAGTCCTTCGTCCGCCACAAGATGAAGCGGGCCTCGGACTTCGCGGCGAGGTCGCGGGCGCTGTCGGAGCTGGGGGACGTCCTGGGGCTGCCGATGGCCCCGCTTCGCATCGAGTGCTACGACATCTCGAACCTCGGTCCCACCGACAAGGTCGGGTCGATGGTGGTGTTCGAGGACGGCTTGCCGAAGCGAAGCGACTACCGGAAGTTCGAGATCAAGGGCGTGCCGGGGCAGGACGACTTCGCCAGCATGGAGGAGGTCCTCCGCCGCCGCTTCGCCCGCGTGGCGACCGATCCCTCCGACGCCCCTCTCCGCGAGGATGGCGAAGGAAGGAAGCGGAGGGGGAGGTTCGCATATCCGCCGTCCCTGATCGTGGTCGACGGCGGACGGGGGCAGCTGTCGGTGGCCGAGCGCGTCCTGAGCGACTCCGGACTGGGGATCCCGGTGATCGGTCTGGCCAAGCGCCTGGAGGAGGTCTATCTGCCGGGCCAGCCGGAACCGCTGGTCATCGCCAGGGGCTCGGAGTCCCTGTTCCTCCTCCAGCACATCCGGGACGAAGCCCACCGCTTCGCCATCACCTATCACCGGGCCAAGCGGGCCAAGCGGGCCCTGCACAGCCCCCTCGACGACATCCCCGGCGTCGGGGCCACCCGCAAGAAGGCGTTGCTGAAGCGGTTCGGTTCGCTCGCTCGTCTCCGGACCGCCTCCGTCGAGGAGCTGGACCAGACCCCGGGAGTCGGGCCCGGCCTGGCCCACGTGATCTACGAGCACCTGCACGGGATCGACGCTTCCGGGGCCGAACGGAGGGTGAGCTAGCGTGGCCACGCCGGCGCGTCGACGGCGGGTGGTCGAGGAACCGTCGGCGACGCCCGACTTCACCATCATCACGGGACTGTCCGGGGCGGGTCGGTCAGAGGCGGCGAAGTGCCTCGAGGACATCGGCTACTTCGTCGTCGACAACTTGCCCCCGGCGCTGATCGGCAAGATGGCCGAGCTGGTGGCGTCCTCCGGCCACCCGTTGCGGGTGGCCATCGTGGCGGACGTCCGGGGCGGCGTGTTCTTCGACGAGCTCGCCCAGGGCCTCCAGGACCTCAAGGCCCTCGGCATCCAGTACCGCATCCTGTTCCTCGAGGCGGCCGACGACGATCTGGTCAACCGGTTCGAGGCCACCCGGCGCCGCCATCCGCTCGCCGCGGCCGGCCGGGTGGTGGAGGGGATCCGAAAGGAACGGCTGATGATGGAGTCGCTCAAGGAGAGCTCGGATCTCATCATCGACACCTCGGGGATGTCGCCGCACGACCTCCGGGACCGCGTTCGGGACGCGTTCGGGGCCTCTTCCGCCCAGTCCGGGGTCCAGGTGTCCCTGGTCTCCTTCGGCTACAAGTACGGGCTCCCTCGCGACGCCGACCTGGTGCTGGACGTTCGGTTCCTGCCCAACCCCCACTGGGTGGACCGCCTCCGCCCGCTCCCGGGCTCGGATCCCACCGTGCGTTCCTACGTGGTGGGGCAGCGCCCCTACGGGGAGTTCATGCGACGTCTCCGTGCCCTCCTCGACACGGTGGTCCCCGGCTACGTGGCCGAAGGGAAGTCCTACCTGACCATCGCCGTTGGATGCACCGGGGGTCGGCACCGATCGGTGGTGGTGGCCGAGGAGCTGGCGGAGTATTTCCGCAAACGCGGTCATCCGGCCTCCGTCGATCACCGCGACCTGGACCGCGAGTAGCCACCCGACCCCCGGGTACCTAGGATTGATGGCGACGCGACCGAGCGGCTGCTGGGCCGTTCGAGGATCACACGGATCTGAGGAGGGCTTCGATGACGGTCAAGATCGGCATCAACGGGTTCGGGAGGATCGGCCGGAACTTCTTGCGGGCGGCCCGGGAGAAAGGGGCCGACTTCGAGATCGTCGCGGCGAACGACCTCATGGACCCGTCCACCGCGGCCCACCTGCTGAAGTACGACTCGGTCCTGGGCAGGTTCAAGGGCGAGGTCCAGGCGAACGACGAGGGCCTGGTCATCGATGGCACGAAGCTCAGGATCCTGGCCGAGCGGGACCCCGCGAACCTCCCCTGGAAGGAGCTGGGAGCCGAGATCGTGGTGGAGTCGACCGGCCTGTTCACGGAGCGGGAGGCCGCCCAGAAGCACATCGAGGCCGGCGCCCAGA